>CAZPZJ010000234.1:0-5309 GCA_964591055.1 uncultured Leptospiraceae bacterium | reverse complement strand
TCAAGCTCGAAGCCTCCAACACGGACCTCACAAGTGCAATCCGTGGATTGCAGAAAGCGGAAGATGCCTTGGTGCTCTCGGAATCCCGCTTGAACAGGGCGCAGGAGATCGCCCATGTGGGGAACTGGGAGTATGATGTTCATACGGGGAAGATATGGGGCTCCGATGAAGCTTTCCGGATGTACGGATTGAAACCCGCCCCGGATAACCTGATAAACCTTGAAGAGGTGGAGGCGCACGTACAGGATAAAAAGAAAGTACAGAAGGCGCTCTGGGAGCTGATTCATGATGATATACCCTATGATGTTGAAATAACAATCAATCCGTCGGATGGCGGCCCGCCCCGGATTATGCATGCGATGGCAAGTTGTATCCGCGATGAGAACAACGCTCCCCTGCGCGCAGTCGGGATCGTTCAGGACATCACCGAACGAAAGCATGCTGAGGAGGCACTTCGATTATGGAATAATAAGCTGGCGGAAAAAAATGCAGAGCTGACGGCGGCCAACGAGGAGCTGCAGTCGACCAACGAGGAATTCGAAGCGATAAACAGTGAACTCATCGAGGCGAACAGCGCCCTGCTGCAGTCAGAGGAAGCGCTTCGTGAGAGCAGGGAGGAATACCACAATCTCTCGACCAACGTCCCGATCGGCATAATCACCTGCGATACCGATGGAAAAATAACCTTCGTCAACCTGCGGGTGCTGGAGATGCTAGGCTCCCCGGGTGAGGAAGAAACCCGCATGATCAATCTCCTGAAGTTCCCACTGCTGGCCGGGACCGAGTTCGCGAAGGCGCTCAGAAACACCATTGAAACGGGAAAGCCGGTGAATGAGGTCGAGATGGTCTACACATCCAAATGGGGCAAAACCAATTATTTTCTCTGCCGCATGTCCCCGGTCTTCCGCGATTCCCGGATAACCGGCGCCAGGATCATCCTTGACGACATCACCGACCGCAGGCTGGCCGAGCGGGAGAGGGAACGCGCCCTTGAAGAGCTGCGTGCGAAAACGGAAGAGCTGGACCGGTATTTCACGTCCTCCCTGGACCTCCTGTGCATTGCGGACACAGGCGGCCATTTCATCCGGCTGAACCCTGAATGGGAGAAGACGCTCGGGTACCCGCTGTCTGAGCTGGAGGGGAGGGTGTTCCTGGATTTTGTGCACCCGGACGATGTCGAGAGCACGCTCACCACCGTATCGACCCTCGCGGCGCAGGAGGAGGTGCTGCATTTTGTAAACCGCTACCGCTGCCGCGACGGGTCGTACCGATGGATTGAATGGCGTTCAAAGCCGCAGGGGGAGACAATCTATGCCGCCGCCAGGGACATCACCGAGCGGGTGCGGATTGAGAGCGCCCTCAGGGAGCGGGAGCATTTCATCAGTCTCATACTCAAGACCGCCCAGGACGGATTCGGGATTTTCACCATGGACGGGAATATCACGGAGGTCAATGACGCCATGTGCCGGATGCTCGGCTATGAGCGTTCGGAGCTGCTGAAACAGCATGTGTACGATCTCATCGCTGATGAAGAAGCCGCGGCCACGGCCGAAAGGATGAAGCGCATTCTGGAAAAAGGAGCGGAAACCTTTGAATCGCGGCACCGGCGCAGAGATGGAACGGTCATTGACACCGAGGTGTCATTGACCATGGTCAGGGGAATGAAGGACCAGATGTTCTGCTTCATGCGTGACATCTCTGCGCGTAAAGAGGCCGAGAAACAGATCAAAAGCCTCCTCACCGAGAAGGAGCTTGTTCTCCGCGAAGTCCATCACCGCATCAAGAACAACATGAGCGTCATGATGGGGCTTTTAATGCTGCAGGCCCATACAATCACTGATCCCGCCGCCGTTGCCGCGCTCAACGACGCCCACCATCGCATGCTGAGCATGGACATGCTCTACGACAGGCTGTACCGTTCTGAAAATCTGCATGAGATGTCAATCAGGAGCTACCTCACTCCCCTGGTGCACGAGATCGTCGGCAACTTCCCCAACGCCGGATCGGTGCGGGTCGTAACGGAAATCGTCGATGTGGTCCTCGGGGTCAGGCTCCTTTCATCGCTGGGGATCATCGTCAACGAGCTCATCACCAACGCCATGAAGCACGCATTTGCCGAACGGCGCGACGGGACAATCACTGTGTCGGCCTCGCTCAACGGCAGGCGCATGACCCTGAGCGTCGGCGACAACGGGAAAGGCATTCCGGAAACGATGGATATCGATCATTCGGATGGCTTCGGTCTCAAGCTCATAGGGGTTATGATCAAACAGATTAAAGCTGAAATGAAAGTGGAGCGTGGCGATGGAACAAAGTTTGTGCTTGAGTTTGATGTTCCCTGAAAGACCGGGTTTTGCATTCGCACAGCGCAATCCATCCGAAGCCTGCCCGCCCTGCGCGAATCGAGTCGCGACGCCGTTCAGTTTCGGTACCGGTCGCGCAGCAGGTGCTTCTGTATCTTGCCGGTCACGTTGAAAAAAAATCAACGGCTGTGCCGGGATCGCTCTCGCCGCGTACGCGTGCCGTAAAACGGTTTATAAATTTTTTTTAGGCGGGATTCAGAAAAGAGTTGATCTGCGCCGGTCCGCGATGGATAAACACTCCGGTATTGCATAAGCAGGATATTTTGATCAATTTTGAAAAAATGCCTTTTTAGTGGGCGGCGCAAAGATTAAGGCCCCCTGAGAGGATTTTTCCCCTCAGGGGAAGATGCCCTATTCATGGAAGCAGTTCCGGGAACGGCACTTGTAACGGGAGGAGTTGTTTCCGTGGAGGGGAGGACTTTTTGCGAATTAAAAACTCAGGACTGTGACAAAACTCTTTACAAGAAAGGCTATCTACGGCACCAGCACGAAGGAATTTACCCCGAAGGCCGGGATAACCATCGCCGGCTTCTATTCATTCTTTCATAATAAAAAAACACCGCGGCTTGAACTTCTGAAAAATCTCCTTATTCAGGTTTATGCGACCATATTGGAAGATGATGGTCCCCCTCTCTTCAGTGATACTTTCTTGACTTCTCTCCAAAGCCGTGATGTAATACCTGAAACGCTGTTTAAAATCGAAACACGGTGGAGGAAGCGATGAAAGTATACGAGGGAACGATCATCACCTGTGATTCGCAGGACACTGTGTGCAAATATCTCGTGGAGGACAAAGGCTCCATTGCCTTCACCGGAGATGAACTTCACCCTGAATATCTGCGGGGCGAAAAGATACAGCTCGGAGATAAGGCCCTCCTTCCGTCTTTTGCCGATACCCACATTCACTTTGCTTCATACGCCCTCTTCGCCTCGGGTCTGGATATACGAAACTGTGAAAGCCTTGAAACCATGACCGGCGTGATACGTGATTTCGCCGCACACAACAGCGATTCCATAATCTTCGGATTCGGCGCGTCAACACACAGCGTCAGGGAGAAGCGGCTGCTCTCAAGGGAGGAGATTGACAGCGTGTGCCCGGACCGGCCGGTGTTCATTGTGAAATACGACGGCCACGCGGCAATTCTCAACAGCCCGATGATACAAAGGCTCCCGAAAAATATCACCTCCCTCCGGGGGTTTCATGCGGACAGCGGTGAGATGAACCAGGAGGCATTTTTTGCCGTGACCGATTTTGCCACAAAAAAAGTGTCCCTGAAAAAAACCCTCCGGGGGATGATCAACGCCGTCGATAAAATGGCTTCCCGCGGGATCGGGATGATCCATACGGTTTCAGGAGTGGGATTTCCCCGCGACATGGACGTGGACCTTGAGCGCATATTCGCCCGCGGTCAGCTCAGTCCCCTTCAGATACGCGTATTCTTCCAGACCATGGATGTGAAGAAGGTCCTCAAAAGGAAGCTCCCCCGCGTGGGGGGCTGTTTTGCCACCGCCCTTGACGGATGTTTCGGCTCCATGGACGCCGCCATGAACACGCCCTACCTCATTGATGGCAGCAACCGGGGAATACTCTTCTACGATGACGATACCGTCATCAACTTCACAAAACAGGCGAACCGCGCGGGACTTCAGATCGAGATGCACGCGATCGGCGATGCCGCCTTCGACCAGGCGGTAAAGGCAATCGATAGCGCACTGGCGGATTATCCGCGCGAAAACCACCGGCACACGATAATCCACGCATGCCTTCCCACGAAAAAAGGCCTGGAGAATTGTGCGGAACGGGGGATCGCCATCGCCCTCCAGCCTTCGTTTCTGTACTGGAACCTGGAGCCTCTGGAATATATTGAGTCCATTATGGGGGACCGGGCGTATCAGATATCGCCGCTGCGCACTATGAAGGACATGGGGATCGTGATGAGCGCCGGTTCCGACGCCCCCTGCACGGAGCCGGACCCGGTGTTCGGCATCTGGGCCGCCTGCAACCACTATGTGCCGGGCGAGTCCCTCACGATCCAGGAGGCCCTTACCATGTACACCAGAAATGCGGCCTGGACAACCTTCGACGAGCAGGAGCGGGGAAGCCTCGAAAAGGGAAAGATCGCCGACATGGTGATCGTAAACAGAAATCCTCTGGCAATGAAAAAGGAGGACCTCCGCGCCCTGTCGGTGGAGAAGCTGATTCTCAGCGGAGAGGAATACAAACCCGGGCAATCCATGACAGGGCTTCTGTGGCGGGGGATTGCCGGCAGGTCACGGAAAATATAGTTTTTCACGACAGAAATAGTCCGGGCCTTGGCTTTTGCTTTCGCGATTCATGTGCTTTAAGAAAATGTTCATTTATCAACTTCCACATTCCGCACGTGCAGGGGCGGCTGGTTAGGATGAAAATGTAAGGCCCCCCGGGAGGGGGCTTTTTGCAGGGAAGATGTCCTGTTCGCGGAATCAGTTCCGGGAACGGCGCGCGTCCCGGGAGGAGATCACGATATGCGAAAACTCGCATTAATCCTTATGATTATCATAGCCTGCGCTTCCACTCATTGCGGATCGGTTGAGCCTCGTGACAGGATCAGGATATCGGATGATCTTGAGATCATAAAACTTTCCGAGCATTCGTATGTTCATATCTCCCATGCCGAACTGCCCGGCTTCGGAAGGTTCGGGTCAAACGGATATATTTACATCAATAACGGCGAGGCGCTACTGTTCGATACCCCGGTGAATGACGCGCTCACCAGGCGGCTCACGGAGTGGATGACCGCCGCGCTGCGCGTGAAAATCGTCGGCTTTGTGCCCAACCACTGGCATGTTGACTGCATGGGCGGCCTGCGGCATATCCACGCGCTGAAAATCCCTTCATACGCGCACGAGATGACGATAGCGATCGCGAAGAAAAAGAATCTTCCGGTACCGCAGCACGGATTCAGG
>CAZPZJ010000233.1:0-5339 GCA_964591055.1 uncultured Leptospiraceae bacterium | reverse complement strand
AAAAAACAGGTTATATCCAACATTAATTTACGATTATTCTACTTGACAGATGATGATTGGGAATCAATTCTTAATATCGGAGTAACTCTTGATTAACGGATGGGGCATATGAAACAGTTCAGGAACGTTCGTGATATCGGTTTCCGCGCTGCGAAAATGGCACTTGTGCTCTTCTTTGTGCTGGTCATTTCCGGCGTCTCGGTGTACGCAAACGGCAATAAAGACCTCATACTTGTGCTCGACACCTCGCTCAGCATGGCAGGCAAGGGCGGGGGCGGTAAAAACATATTCCCCTCTGTCAAGGAAAGCCTGAAACATTTTGTGGAAAAGCTCGAAACCGGCGACAGTTTGACCATCATGACGTTCGATTCGGAGGTGAAAGCGTATCCGACCATCCGCATCAATGACAAGAACGACAAGGATATTATCAATAACTATATCGGCATGATCGAAGCCAAGGGGCTCTGGACCCATACCATGGGCATGTTGAAAGAAGTGTTCGCCCGCGCTCACGATCTCGAAACAAAAGCCCAGGGCCGACAGCAGGTCATCGTAATCCTTTCCGACGGCCTTGACGATCCTCCTCCTTCCATGAAGGCTGAGCGATTCAACCTCAAGGACGTGGCAAGCGGATACTCCGACAGGGAATGGTTCATATATCTGGTGGATTTCGGCCAGTTGAAGCAGAACAAGAAGATCGCCCAGGACCTCCAGTCCGTCGCCAGCACCAAGGTCATAAGCGGCGAAGGCGGGCCCGCGGTGGCGATTGAGCAGAACCTGCAGGCGGATGTGGACCGGGTTGCACGTGAACGCGCGCTTGCCAACAGGCCTTTCTTCCTGAAGCCGTGGTTTATCGCCCTTGTCGTGATTGCAATAATTCTCATTGTTCTGCTGTTGCTTTACCGGCAGTCACAGATCAAGGCCTACGGCTCACTCGACTATTACAACAATACCCTTCTTAATCCGTATCTGGAAAACTATGATATGGCCAGACAGCACCTGCGTGAAATACTGATAGGGAGGGCCGGAGCCAATCTTGTGTTGAGGGATTTCGATCCCGTTGTGCCGGTGAAAATCCGCGCCGAAAGGGTGAAAGGCCGGATGGTCATGAAGCTGCTCGTTCCGGAAGGGGTGAGCGCGGAATTTCAGAACAGGGAATCGGATGGATACCTGCTCGACGGTGACATATTCAAGGTTGCGAATTACACGTTCACATTCAAAGCGATTGCGCAGTAGAGACTTTTCCCGTGTTACATGCGGGAAAAATTTCTCATTAATTTGCAAATAAAGCCTTGACAGTTTGAATAATAATCCGCAAAATTATTCAAATTATAATGGATTTATCCGATTTGCCGGAAGTGAATGAGTTGTGTGGAGTTATTGCTTCCGGAACGTGAGGAAATTACTGTATTAATAATGTCAATCAAGTGAATAACCACAAGGAGGTCATAGATGTCATTAGCTCAATTTCCCAAGAGTCCGAATAAAGTGCATCCGACACAGCCGAATGCCGTTGGTTCCCGAGAGTCTCTTGCTCAGGAAGGGCGAGATAAGATCGCCGAATCAAAACTGATTCTTGAAGAGTCCGCCGACAAGGTGATGAACCATATATTGACCAGGCTTCCCGAGGAAGTACTCGTGAAGCTGGACATCATGGGCGGCATCAAGGAAAAGCTCTATAACTACATCAACCAGACCTATGTCAACATGTTCAACCGCTATCAGGTGACCATGGAGGACGAGTTTATTAAAAAGGTCCGTGACTTCGTGGACAAAGAGGAAGTAAAGGGCCTTGCCCGTTATACTCCCCGCGAAGTGGTTGAGCTGCTGGATAAGATAGGCGGTTCCGACAAGTTTCACACCGGTGAAATTGAGAAAGCCATGGTGAACATGTTCGGTCACCTCCACGGGCATATTCAGCGCGGAATGAATGACCTCGAAAACGAAACGAACGCGATTCTCCGTCAGAAAACCGACGTTGGTGCGTTTGTCCGCGGTGAAAACGCCTACGCGATTTTAAAGTGTATCTTCAAAGACAACGAGCTTCGTCCCAAATATGTGTACGATGTCAAGCTCTCAATCAATATTCTCGAGAGCGAGCTCATCAGCCCGATTTATCACTATCAGGTGACGGTCGAGTCTCTGTTGAAAGACGCCATTCAGAAGCATATTCACGACCTTATCGACAGGCAGATCACCTCGCTCAAGGAAGAGCTCGTCGATCAGGGCAAGAGCGAAATGACCGGCGCCGAGAACATGTTCGAGAAGATCAAGAGGATCGACAACTTCACTGACGACGACAAGGAAGATGAGAAATCCAAGCGCTATACAATCCTTGCCAAGCGTTTCATGGACAAGGTCGAGGGTCTGCGCGCAGAAATCGACGTGGAGGAATACGATCCGCTGAACATGCGTGAAAACATCAAGCATGTGATCGACAGCGAGAACATCCGTAACCGCGGTTACAATACCGCAGTCAACGCCATCACCTCCATTCTGGATACCAGTAAGCTCGGGTATCAGGTGTGCGACAATATGAAGAATGCGCGCATCTGTAAAATTCGCGAGTATGAAGAGCTCGATCACACGATTCTCCCTGACGAGCGCTACCAGATGAGGCTTGCTTTCTACGATCAGAACCAGCTTCGGGAAGAGAAGAAGGAATTCGATCGCCAGATGGAGGCTTTCACGAAGGAAATCCTCAGAATATGGGATGTTACCCACGCGCATTACGAATCCAAGAAGCGTTTCCGCGCCATCAAGGACTTCGACGATCTTTCGAGCCGCCTGATGAGCAAGGAGTGGAGGCGGCGCAAGAAGGAAGAGGAGGCCGATCCCAACCATGTTCTCTGGAACGAGGTGGGTGAGCTGTACAACGAGAACTCCTTTGTTGAAAAGAACAACAGGACCTATGAGGATAGGATGCTCAATCTGAAGAACAAGCTGAAATACTGCAGTCAGTTGCTTCAGAAGATGCACGGGTATCAGAACCCTGTTGAGCGCGTGGTGATTGACGAGCGCATAAACTTCATCGCCACCAGGTTCAATCAGTTCACCTACAAGGTTAATCCACACCACATCCAGCCCGGTCTTGTGCTTGATGTGGACATCACTACCATTAAGAGAAAGCAGTACATGCTGAAGGGGATGGCGAATGTGCTGAACGAGTTCCTGTATGGCGTATCCAAGGGATTTGCTGACCAGGCGTTCGCATCTTACTCGAGGCGCCGTTCCACGATGCGTGCCGATATTCAGCAGTCCTTTGCACAGGATGAGATGAAAGAGGACCTCTTCGAGGCCGCCTATAAGCAGGCCGCTGGAACCTCCGAGGAGGGTTCGGACGTGAAGGGTTCGATTGATCTCTCCCCCAAGAGCAAGCCGAAAGGCCGCACTTCGGGGCTTAAAGAGCTTTAAAACTGAAGAATACTGAATGGAAGAGGATACCGAAAGGTATCCTCTTCTTGTTTGTCTGCTTGTGTTTGCGGTTACACCAGCCCGGATGGGCTGGAGTTGTGTTGTGAGATTATCATCCATTTTTATGCCTAAAAACAACAAAATACTTGCGGAAAAAATAAAATATTGAAACAATAACTACCGGCGTTATGCGGACTCGTTCCGCGTTATGGAGTACGGACGTGTCTGGGTGTTCTGAACGAAAAGGCCTGGTGGCAGGCACACCGCATAAGATAAACACAATAATCAAGGAGTGATTGCATTATGGAAACCACGTATTATGCGCTGGCGACGAAAAACAATTTCAACCTGTCTTTGCGGCACTTCTTCAAGGTGAACGAGATTGTCGAGGAAATTGACAGACGCAAAAATCTCGCTGATCTGATTAATCTTCAGCTTGTATCCGACGAAATATCTGCGGATCAGGTGTTGCCGGTCGTAGGAGCGCTCATAAGGGACAAATATGATTACAGTTATGATTCATTCAGCATCCCCGAGAACCTTCAGGAATTTGGTAAAATTATCACTGAAACCCAGAAATGGACGGCTATTGACATCGTCATGGTGTATGATGATCCCAACGGCGGGATAATGCTGATAAATCCCAAGAACGCCGATCACTGGGAGAGGGTCAGGGAGCTGTTCCGGGACCAGCTTCTTGTTATTTATGCGAAAAATTTAAAAGACCCTCAGGCCAAGAAGATCGAAAAGGAGGCAATTGTCGCCGTTGAGGAAATGATTGCCGGAAAAGACGTATTCATCAATCCCGAGTTTATAGACCAGAGCGCAGCGCCACGTCCGCAGGCCCCGGTTCAGAAGGCGGCACCTTCCGCGGTTGCTACCAAGAAGAACAAAACTCCCATGTATTCAATTCAAGTCTCAAACGAGCTGTTTCACAACGGGAACGTTGAGGCATGGAAAAAAATAATTGAGAGTTACCAGGTGAAATTTACCGATCTCGAGGTGGTGGTGTATTATGAGGGCGAGGTGATAAATGATATCAATACCCTTTTCAAATGGGGCAAGGTGAAACACGGCAGCCTGATCTTTATTCAGGTTGTAGGAGAGGACATCAAGGGAGTTTCAAAGCTTCAGAAGTATCTTTATGAAGGCGCCAGTCCGAGGTTTGAGCAGTTTCTCAAGATTGGTGTCGGCCGTGTGCTGAACCTGTTTTAGGACAAATTCATTCAGAATGGCACATAGCCTATAACCAGATCGGAGGATACGAAAACAATGGAAAACATAATATTTTTCAACAAGGATTTAGAGGCAGTCGATGAAAATACGAGAAGAAAACTCGGCATCAGGGGGAGGAGGGCTGTTGACCTCGCCGCGATGGGGCTTCCTATTGCGCCGGGCTTTATCATTGACTCCGAGCTGACAAAAAAACTTCCGCAGGTGAACGTCAAACAACTCATCAAAACCTATGTTGAGAAGCTCGAGAAAGACACCAAGAAAAAATTTGGCGACCCGCAGAAGCCGCTCCTGCTGAAAGTGGTGCTCAGCTCGGATCTGAATATTCCAAACTTTCCGTCAATACACAATATCGGCCTGAACGACACCACTGTAAAGGGGTTCGGCAAGCATACGGGAGATGATTTCGCGTATGGGGAATACCGTTTTCTTTTGAGAGGGCTTGGTGTAAAGATACACGGACTTGACGCCGCAGATTTTGACACAATGGATGGGAAGCTTGCACGAAACGCGAAAGCGGCTGAAATAGCGGTGGTGGTGGAGAAGTACAAAAAGTTTCTCGGTGACAAGTGCAGCGATGATGTATACGACCAGCTGGGACTTATTTTAAAAGGCGCAGCGGCCCGCTATTGCGACAGTGATATCGACGTTGACAACTCCCTTTCGCTGATGGTGCAGGTCATGGTCTACGG
>CAZPZJ010000232.1:3687-5381 GCA_964591055.1 uncultured Leptospiraceae bacterium | reverse complement strand
GGCGACAGGTCGATAAAATCGGACAGCGCGATGAGCGGCGCGTTCCGTTCCTCAAGCGAAGCGCAAATCTTTCTGGTTTCGCGCGACATCTCCCGCGCGCCGCCCGCCCGGGTTGACGCCGGCGCCGGTTCCTCCGCCGCTTTTCCTGAAAAGAGAGATTTGAAAAAATCGATTATCGCCTGAACCAGCGAGCGCTTCTTTCTGCGCCCGGCCGGGGGCGCTTTCTCGATTTCCCTCCTGAGCGATTGGCGCTTGAGGTAGTCGTCATAATCGCCGATGATTGTTTTCAGTCCGTCAAGCCCCTGCCGCGATGCGCCCAGAATCTCCGCGGCCCGATCGCCGCCTACGACGAGGTCTCTGCCGGCCGCGCACAGCAGCGCCATGTCGCGCTCGGCCTTCTGCCGTTCCATGTAGGGCATGCTTTCCAGCTTTTCCGGGGAGTAGAGCGTCTTTTCAGCGAGGCCGGTGATCGCCTTCAGGAAGCCGGCGCCGTCGATGTAGCGCGCCTCCCCCTCGTAGTTGACCCTGAGTATCCGCGAATTCTCAAGGTTTTCCGGCGTTTCCCACTTTCTCAAAATTTCGGCCGTGACCTCGGGAAGCGCGGCGGTGATGTCGGACGCGTCGCAGATGCCGCACTCCCTCACATGCCGCACGATGTCGGTGCCAAGGGTCTGCGCCGGGTCCAGGATGGTGTCCACCCTGAGCAGGCACGAGCGGAGCGAGTGGGTGTTTTTGGCCTCAATGAGGTCGTTTTCGGGCAGCGCCGTCCCCATGTCGTCGATCAGGACGTGAAAGATGTACTCCAGCTTGGAATCGCGGTAGTCGGAAAAATCCGCCGAGAGTATGCCGTACTTCTTCAGGCGGCGCAGTATCGGCTCGCTGTTGGTGTTCGCGATGGCCTTGAGTTTGTCCAGGTTGAGCGATGTCCTGACCGCATTGTAGTTGGATGCGTGGAAGCAGTATTCCTCGGCGATCTCGACCTTGTTTTTGTCAACGCGGTAGTGCTTGTAGGTGAAGATGTTTTTGCCGATCTCGGCCTTGAGCACGCGCGTCAGGTCGGCCTTGTTGACGGACTTTTTAATGAGGCGCGAAAGGTTCAGCAGCCGGTAGTTTGCGATGAAGCGATTGACGTTCTCCGACGAGCGCGCGTCCCTGGAGGCGCGCAGCGACTCGAACGCCCTTTCGTTGAGCATCACCGTGAACTCCGTGTGCTCGGTGATGTCGAGGTTTTTGGTCGCCTCGTCGACGCGGAAATCGAAGGTGTTGACGGTGCGCACGCTGTCGGGATAGTTCTTGAGCAGGTGCTCCACCAGGTATTTGATCTGGTTGTCCCGCGCGGTGGTGTAGGGGATTTTGATGTTGCGCGAGCGCTTCAGCGCATCGAGCGAGGCGAGCGGCTCGGAGGGGTCCTTGAGCGCCCGGTTTTGCATCATGTCGATCTCGCGCAGCACCTCGGTAAGGTTGGGTTCGCGAAGCGAGACTTCCCGAAGAAAGCTGAATTCCCGCCCCTTATCGGTTTTATTGTCGGGGGTCATGGCCGCAGGCTCCACCCCGTACTATAGCGACGGTCATCCCGATGTCAAGTTGAAAACATGGCCGGCAAGGGCGTCACGCTCCACCCTGACCTGCCCGCCGCTCGCCATGTCCCTGACGGTGAAGTAGCCGCCGGCCAGCTCCTCCTCGCCCACAATCAC
>CAZPZJ010000232.1:0-3587 GCA_964591055.1 uncultured Leptospiraceae bacterium | reverse complement strand
GCGGCGAAGGCGTTCTGTCCCTCGCTCCTGCCCGACACGAACTCGAAGGTGGTGCGCGTGTAGTAGTCAAGCCCCCTCACCAGGTAGGGGTCCACCGTGTGCGCGATGCCGCACCGCTCGAGATGGCCGCGCACGGCGGCGAAGTGATCCCGGCACTCTTCGCACAGCGTTCCCGTGATCAGCGGCGATCCCTTCCTGAGCTCGACGCATCCGGGATTTTTGCAGTCCAGCAGGCGAAGCGGGTTTTTACGAAGGCGTCTTCGGCAGTCATCGCACAGTTTCTCCTCCACGCCCTCGTAGTAGCGCACCAGCTCCGTGAGGTAGCCGCCGCGGCATTTCGGGCAGCCGATGGAGTTGACCAAAAGCGAGTAGCCGGCGATGCCGAGCCGCTTTGCGACGGTGTCCATGAGCGCGATGATCTCGTAGTCGTAGTAGGGGTCCTCGCTTCCGAAGAACTCGGCCCCGAACTGGTTGAACTGGCGAAGCCTTCCCTTCTGGGGGCGCTCGGCGCGGAACATGGGGCCCGCGTAGAAGAGCTTGCACGACGCCAGGCGGTTGTACTCGCCGTTTTCCACGTAGGCGCGCACCACCGACGCGGTGCCTTCCGGGCGGAGGGTGAGGCTGCGTCCGCCGCGGTCCTCGAAGGTGAACATCTCCTTGGACACTATGTCGGTCTCGTCGCCTATCCCGCGCGAAAACACCTCGGTGAATTCCATCACAGGGATAATGATCTCGCGGTAGTTGTAGAGGCGCATCGCCTCGCGCGCGGCCGACAGGATGCGGTTCCAGCGGGCGATGCGGTCGGGAAATATGTCCTCGATTCCCGGGGCTCTTGAAATCATCTCTTTCTCCATGGCTGTGCGGCGCGACGGGGCGGCGCGGGCGGTGTGCGTCCTAGTGAGCAGAAGACACCGGAGCGGCAAAATAGTAAAGTAAAAAAGCGCGCCGGCTGCGCGAAATGCGCCGTTTGAGCGCGGCCGGGCAGGAAAACGCTTTCAATTTTTCCACCGCTGTGCCACATTCTGACATCACCCCCAGGGAGGATTGCACATGTGCGATAC
Source organism: uncultured Leptospiraceae bacterium (assembly GCA_964591055.1). Classification (GTDB taxonomy): domain Bacteria; phylum Spirochaetota; class UBA4802; order UBA4802; family JAGODF01; genus CAZPZJ01. The sequence goes on along the minus strand of CAZPZJ010000232.1, from coordinate 2,526 downwards.
GCTGATTGCCACGCCCGCCGCCTCGCGCGACGGGATCATGATCTTCGCCAAGAACTCCGACCGGGAGCCCAACGAGGCGCAGAACGTCACGCTTGTTCCGGCGATGGACCATCCCGCGGGAAGCCGGGTGCGGTGCACCTATATCGAGGTTCCGCAGGCCGCCCACACGCACGCGGTCATCCTCTCGCGGCCGTTCTGGATGTTCGGCGCGGAGATGGGCGTCAACGAGCACGGGGTCGCGATCGGCAACGAGGCGGTGTTCACGAAAGAGAAATACGGCAAAACGGGGCTTACCGGCATGGACATGCTGCGACTGGCGCTGGAGCGGGGCGCGACGGCCGTTGAGGCGCGCGACGTGGCGCTCGACCTGCTGGAGCGCTTCGGGCAGGGCGGCAACTGCGGCTACCAGGCCAGGCTGATGTACCACAACTCGTTCATCATCGCCGACAGCGCCGAAGCGTACGTGCTCGAGACCGCGGGCGCTCACTGGGTGTACAAGAAGGTGGAAGGAGTGGCGAGCATTTCCAACTGCCTCACGCTGGGCGACGACTACGACGCCTCGTCTCCGGGAGTCGTTGAGGCGGCAAAGAGGAAGGGTGCGCGAAGCCTCGACTTTGCGGCCGGGTACGGCGATTTCCTGTTTACGCGCTTCGCGAAGGGCCGAATGCGGCAGGCGTGCACGCTCAACCACATGATGAAAGACGATGGCCGCATCGCCACGCGCGACATGTTCGCCTACCTGCGCGACCACCGGGAGAAGCCGTTCCGCCCGGGGCATCGGCACATGGAGCGCATCTGCCTGCACGCGGGCGGGCTCATCTCCACGCAGACCACGGGCTCCATGGTGGCGCTTGTCCGCCGGGGATGCGCGCCGCTGGTGTACTGCACCGGCACGGCCGCGCCGTGCCTTTCAGCGTTCAGGCCGCACCTGCTGACGCCGGAGTACGCAACGCGGGGAAGCGGGGATTTTCCCGCCGGCGCGCCGATGGAGGGTGCTCGCGACATCTACGGGACGGCGGAGGGGCGCTACGATCCGGCGGCGCTCTGGTGGAGGGGCGAGGACGTCCACCGCCGCGCGCTGATGAACTACGGCGCGCTCGCACCCCTTGTGGCGCGGGAGCGCGACGCGCTTGAGGACGAAATGCTCCGGGACGTGGAGCGGCGCTGGCTTGACGGCGAAGCGGGGATTGAAGAATCATGCTCCGCGCACCGGCGGGCGATGAACGAAGCGCTTGCGCGATGGGGCGCGGAGGTGAAACGAGCGTATGCCGGCGCGGCGATGGACGCGCCGTGCTCGTTCCGGCGCTTCTGGAAAAAGTACAACGCGAAGGCGGGATTCAAGCCGTAGCGAACGTGCGGCGTTCTTCACCGCCCGGGATAGGCGATGATTGCGGTCGTCGCCGCATACAATGGAGGGTTTGCCATGAGCTACTCGCGCCTTGAATTCACGGTGAAACCGGGAAGCCGCTGGCCGCGCTTCCTGTACACCACGGTGGTGGGGTTTCTGTTTCTCGTCATCATCATCCAGCCCATGGGGCCGGTGACAGGCTGCATCACGCTGGGGCTCTTCGCGGCGGCGTGGATATGGTACCTGGTGTCGGTCGTCCGCTCCTCAGTCAACGCGCCGCGCCTGCTGGTGCTGGACGGGGAGGCGGCCGAGCTCACGAAGAGGCTCGGCGCCGTCAGGCTTGAGTGGGGCGATATCGACATGGCCATGGAAACCGTCATACCCGTGTCTCCCGGGCGGAGGAGCCGCCTTCGCGAGATCACGCTGGTGTCGGAACAGACCCGGGGCGAGATAACGTTCGGCAACATGACGCTCCGTACGGCGGACGGCCGCAAGCCCGATGAGAGCTATTCCCTTGCGAAGGAATTCATACGCGAGCACCTGCCGGCCGAAAAGCTCTCGCTGCTGGATAAGCGGGAGGCGAAAGAGGAGGAGGAGTGAGAGGGGGAGCGAGGGACGGAAGGGAAAGGGTTTCGGATTTGAGTTTCCTTTTTTCACTGCCCGTGCGATACCGATCTCATTCCATGTTTCCTGAATGGGACTTATGAAACATGTACTTGCAGTACTGATGGTCTTCTGCGCTATGGCAACCCTCACGGCTGAACACATTGCGGTATCTCCCGGCCGGGAGCGCATCCTCGAGATGAGGCGCTCGCCCTACGCCCAGGTCCGGGTGGTGGAGGAGGACGGCGTGCGCTCGCTGTATCTCGGCTCAAGGCTCCAGTCGAGCTGGGAGGTCGCGCGCCCCGACGACATAGCCTTCCTGTACGTCAAGCTGATGGCCGCCGCCCTCACCGCGTGGCCCGGCATGGAGAAGGGCCTCCCGGCCAGGGTGCTGCTCATCGGCCTGGGCGGCGGGTCGTTGTGCCGCCACGTGGCGAAGTACTATCCCGCATACCGGATCGAGGCGGTTGAGCTTGACCCGGTGGTGCATGAATGCGCGGTCAGGTATTTCGGCCTCAGCCCGAAGGTCGAGGTGCACATCGCGGACGGGAGGGCCTTCCTCTCGGAAGTGCGCC
>CAZPZJ010000231.1:0-5527 GCA_964591055.1 uncultured Leptospiraceae bacterium | reverse complement strand
ATTTCGGCAACGTGCTCCGGGGTGTATTTTTCGAGCGTTTTCGCCAGCTCGTCAAATCCCTCGCAGCGGGTGCTGACGTATTCCCTGTCGTAGAGATTTTCCTTGATCAGAACATGCGCAAAGCCGTTCAGGATCGCGACGTTGGTGCCCGGCTTGATCTGCAGGAATACGTCGGCGTATTTCGCCAGCTCTATCTTCCGGGGATCAACTACGACGAGCTTCTTGCCGTTGTTAATCACCGCCTTTTTTATCATCGATCCGATAACCGGGTGGTTTTCGGTGGTGTTCGAGCCGATGATGAGAAATGACTCCGTCAGGGGAATCTCCCTGATCGAGTTGGTCATTGCGCCAGAGCCGAGTGTAGCCGCCAGACCGGCGACTGTCGAGCTGTGTCAAAGCCGGGCGCAGTGATCGACATTGTTCGTCCCTATCACCGCCCTCATCATTTTCTGCATAACATAGTTTTCTTCATTGGTGCACTTCGCCGAGGAGAAGGCCATGATCGAGTCAGGTCCCGATGCGGCTTTAATGTCTGAAAGCTTCTTCGCAACGTAGTCGAGCGTCTCGTCCCATTCAGCCTCCTGGAGCTTTCCGTTCTTTTTAATAAGCGGCTTTGTCAACCGCTTGTCGCCCTGAACGAAGTCGAAGCCGAAGCGGCCTTTTACGCAGAGGTGCCCGTTGTTGGGGCCGTCGTCGTTGCCGTGCGCCTTGACGAGCTCGCCTTTTTTATTGGTGAAAAAGTCGATCTTGCAGCCGACACCGCAGTAAATGCAGATGCTGGATTCCTTCGTGAGCTCCCATTCGGGGCCGCGACCGAGCACGGTCTGGAAGGAAAGCGCTCCGGTGGGGCACAGCTGCACGCACTGCCCGCACTGTACGCAGGACGAATCCCCGAGCCTCTCGAACATATCGGAGGTCAGCGACGCGTGGGAGCCCCGTCCTGCGAAATCCCAGACATTGCTCATCTGGATTTCACCGCAGGCCTTGACGCACCTTCCGCACAGGATGCAGCGGTTTTCGTTTCTCCGCAGGCCCTGGCTGGAGGTGACATCGACCTGCCTGGTGTTCTTCGAGAACGCCAGGGCCGGGTTTTCAACCTGGTACCTGAAGCACAGCTTCTGGAGCTCGCAGCTGCCGTTGGATTCGCAGTACAGGCAGTTGTGGTCTCCTTCGGAAAGAAGCATTTCGAGAATGCCTTTTCTGAAACTGATAATCTCTTCGTCTTCTGTTACTACGTTCATGCCGGGCGCAGCCGGCTCGGTGCAGGACGCCTTCATCATGGTGCCGTTGATTTTGACCATGCAAATGCGGCAGGCGCCGGTTTTACTGATCTTCGGATGATAGCACAGGTACGGCACATCAAAGCCGTTCTCCAGCGCTATCTCGAGAATGGTCTGCCCCTTGCTGCCGGTGACCTCCATTCCGTCGATCGTGAGTTGGATTTTGTCCATAACAAGCTCCTTTTACTCTCTTGCTTTTTTTCCCGATTTCATTCCTGAACAAACGGTTTGGGGCTGCCACCCCCGGATGAAACCGAAAGACATTGTTTGAAACGACTGCCATCGTTTCCAAATTAAGTTATTATGTGTATAAGACCTGCCATTACAGGGAGGGGGGGCCGGATGGCTCCATGCAACCGGCGCCTCCGGGTTTCGCCCCTCCATGCAATGTATTATTACCGCTGGTCCCGTTTATAACGAGAGCGATAATCACACGGCATCATGGGACTGCTGCCGTAGTAGACGTGCTTTCGTATGAACGGGTCAATAATAAATGGAGTTTTCAAAGAACCCGAAATGATTTATAAATATAAATGTGAAGATATCAGACCAATGTGTATTGAAGGGCGTTTTTTTCAATGATTATTTTAAGGGAAAAATACTATTAATGATTGTTATTTTACTGGATTCTTTCACCGGAGGGCGGGTTTAATACAGATGCGTGAATCGCCCTTCAATATTTTGGCGATAAGTTTTTCCATGATAATGAAGTTGAAAACAGCAAAAATGTTGAAAAAAAAACAAATGTATTTTCTTTTAGCTCATTTGTTTTCTTGATACAATATCCGATCCGAATCAAAAGGCTTCCGCATGTTGCATGCGGCCGGTCAGGAGCAGTGCAAGTGTTCGGATCATTATTTGGCATGGAGATCTGCTATGATAATGAGAGGTGTTGAGCTTACGGTAATCGGCATGTCGGTGGTGTTTTTTCTGCTGTGGCTGCTGGTTGTCGTCGTAGAGCTGAATTACCGTGTTCTCAGGGTGCTGAACAGGTTCTTTCCCGAAACGGAAAATGAGCCTGTTCAGGGCAGGCCGTCCGGTGTGGCTGTTGAGACGGATGTCGCCGTCGCGATGGCCGCGGTGAAGGCTTTTCAACAACACAGGGGGTAATGGAAAAGTGACCAGGAAAAAAATCAACTTCATGATAACAGCGTTCCGGGACGGGTTCCAGTCCGTGTACGGGGCGCGGGTGCTTTCAAAGGATTTTCTGCCGGCGGTCGAGGCGGCCAGGCACGCGGGCATCACGCACTTCGAGGCGGGCGGGGGGGCGATGTTCCAGTCGCCCTACTTCTACTGCAACGAGGACGCGTTTGAAATGATGGACAGGTTCAGGGCCGCCGCGGGCCCCGATGCGAACCTCCAGACGCTCGCCCGCGGCGTGAACGTGGTGGGGCTGGATTCGCAGAGCAGCGACATCATCGACCTGCACGCGAAGCTCTTCAAAAAGCACGGCATCACCACCATCCGCAATTTCGACGCGCTCAACGACGTCAACAACCTGATCTACAGCGGTAAGTGCATCAAGGACGCGGGGCTCAGGCACGAGGTGGTCGTCGCGATGATGTCGCTCCCGCCCGGATGGGTGGGCGCCGACGAGGTGCACACTCCCGACTTCTACGGCCGCGTGCTGAAGAAGATTCTGGAATCGGGCATCGTGTTCGATTCCGTCTGCTTCAAGGACGCGTCGGGGACCACCACGCCGCACACTGTGTACGAAACGGTGAAGATCGCCAGGAAGCTGCTTCCGCCGGAAGTCTCCGTGCGTTTCCACACTCACGACACCGCGGGCACATCGGTTCTGTGCTACGGCGCGGCGCTCCGGGGCGGGGCGGACGCGATCGACCTGTCCATGGCGCCGGTGTCGGGGGGCACCTGCCAGCCGGACATCATCACCATGTGGCACGCGATGCGGGGCACCGAGTACGACCTCGACGTGGACATCGATAAAATCCTCGAGGCGGAAGAGGTGTTCAAGGAGTGCATGGCCGATTACTTTGTGCCGCCGGAAGCCAAGGCGGTGGAGCCCATCATCCCGTTCTCTCCCATGCCTGGGGGCGCGCTGACGGCCAACACGCAGATGATGCGCGACAACAACATCATGCACAGGTACCCCGAGGTCATCAGGGCGATGGGCGAGGTGGTGCGCCGCGGCGGCTACGGCTCGTCGGTGACGCCGGTGTCTCAGTTCTATTTCCAGCAGGCGTTCAACAACGTTATGATCGGCCCCTGGAAGAAGATGGCCGACGGCTACGGGCGGATGGTGCTTGGTTATTTCGGCAAAACGCCGCTCGATCCCGATCCCGAAATCGTGAAGATCGCTGCTGAACAGCTGGGCCTTGAGCCCACTACGAAGACGCCCCTGGAGATCAACGACGCGAATCCCAATAAAGGCATTGAGGCGGCCCGCAAAAAGCTCCGGAACGAGGGGCTTCCGGAAACCGACGAGAACCTCTTCATTGTTGCGGCGTGCGAGGACAAGGGAATCACCTTCCTCAAGGGCGAAGCCAAGGTGAGCGTCCGGAAAATATCGAAAAAGGCGACCGGGGACGCTCCGTCGGGCTATACCGTCGTCGTCAACGGTAAGGAATACAGTGTTGTGCTCAACGGAGGCGAGGCCACCGTCAACGGAAAGAAGTACTCGGTGGACGTGCAGGAAGGCGTCAGGGAAACCCGGAAGATGGCGGCGGAACCCATAAAGGGCGCTCCGGAAGAGGCGGTGTCGGTGAAAGCCCCGCTGCCGGGCGTGGTCGTGCGCATCATCGCCGGCGAGGGCGATGCCATCAATGACGGAGATACCATCCTCGTCATGGAAGCGATGAAGATGGAAACCGAGATCAAGTCGCCGGCGACGGGAACGATCACTTCCATCACGGTGGGCGTCGGGGAGAAAGTGCAGGCCGGGCATATCCTCGCGCTAATTCACTAAGGGAGGACAGAGGTGGAACTTCTTCAGGTATTCCAGAATATATTTCACGCAACCGGGATCTACAACTTTACCTGGGGGCAGGCGGTGATGATCGTCGTGGGGCTCCTGCTGGTTTATCTCGGCATCGTCAAGGGCTTTGAGCCGCTGCTGCTCATCCCCATCGGCTTCGGAGGCATCCTGTCCAACATCCCCGTGGCGAACATCGCGGCGCTGTCGCGCACGGTGATTGAAAACGGGCAGGTGGTCACCCAGATCGGCGGTTTTCTGGGCATTGTCTACGGATTCGGAATTGAGTCGGGTTTGTTTCCGCTGCTGATTTTCCTGGGCATCGGCGCGCTCACCGACTTCGGTCCGCTCATCGCCAATCCAAAGACGGCGCTGCTGGGCGCCGCGGCGCAGCTGGGTATCTTCACCACGCTCATCGGGGCGCTTGCGCTCACGCAGTACTGTGGATTCCATTTTACCATCAAGGACGCGGCGTCAATCGGCATCATCGGCGGGGCGGACGGGCCGACGGCGATATTCCTGGCGTCAAAGCTCTCTCCACACCTTCTGGGGGCGATCGCGGTCTCGGCGTATTCCTACATGGCGCTGGTGCCCATCATCCAGCCGCCGATCATGCGCTGGCTGACCACGAAAAAAGAGCGGGCGATCGTCATGGAGCAGCTCCGGCCGGTGTCGAAGCGGGAGAAGATACTGTTCCCGCTGATCGTGCTTGGTCTGTGCATCATTCTGCTTCCCGACGCCACACCGCTTATCGGCATGTTCATGTTCGGCAACCTGATCAGGGAGGCCGGCGTGGTTGAGCGCCTCAGCAACGCGGCGCAGAACGAGCTACTGAACATCGTCACCATCCTGCTGGGGCTCACGGTGGGCTCCAAGCTGAGCGCCGACAAGTTTCTTAAAGTGGAGACGCTCGGGATTCTCTTCCTTGGCTTTCTCGCCTTTTCCGTGGGAACGGCCGGTGGAGTGCTCATCGCCAAGCTGATGAACCTGTTTTCCAAGAAAAAGATCAATCCGCTGATCGGCGCGGCGGGTGTGTCCGCGGTCCCCATGGCGGCGCGCGTCGCCAACAAGGTGGGCCAGGAGGTGAATCCCCATAACTTCCTGCTCATGCACGCGATGGGGCCCAATGTCTCGGGCGTGATCGGTTCGGCGGTGGCCGCGGGCGTGCTTCTGGCGCTCCTGGGATGAGGGCCGCGCATCCGGACTGATTAACACAATAACGCACAGCGTTTTACGGGAAGCGGAGGCGAAAGCCCCCGCTTCCCTTTTTGTGAAACGAAAACCACCTGCTATGCAGGTGGTTCAAAAAAGCTTT
>CAZPZJ010000230.1:0-5531 GCA_964591055.1 uncultured Leptospiraceae bacterium | reverse complement strand
ACTTTATTCATGTTTGGAAGGCAAACAATTTTGTCAAAGATTTTTTCATTGACGGGCAAAACAACTCCATGTTGAAACCATAGCGCGGAAAACGGAAAATGTATGGAAAAACAACCCCGTTTCGATCACGATGGCGCACATGAACGACCTCGACAGGAGAAACCTCATTTCATGACCGCGCCTGAGCCGATCATACGCCCCATCACACCCGCTGATATCAACGCCGTCGCCCGCATGGAGAGGGAGATATTCGCGTCCCCGTGGACGCGCGACAATCTGGAAAAGGACATCAGCGCTTCGTTCTCCATTTTCGTGGTCGCGGAGATGGGGGACGTCCTGGTGGGCTACGCCTCGGCCTGGAACGTGCAGGGCGAAATCCAGCTTAACAAGATAGCAGTCCTGCCCGAACACCGAAGATCGGGCATTGGGACACTGCTCTACCGGGGCATCATCGGAATCCTGAGAGGCGAAAATCCTTCGAAGGTGATCCTGGAAGTGCGCGAGCAGAATGAAGGCGCGCGCCGCTTTTACGAAGCGCTGGGATTCCGCCAGACGGGATTCCGGAAGAACTATTACCGTGACGACAACGCCGTTCTGCTTGACAGGGATTTGGTCTGACCCCGACAATAAATCTTTCAGGGACCGCAGAGTCCCGACTTCAGGCGCACAGCGCCATGTACGGAAAAACCGCATGAAAATAATATACTGCGCCGGCATCCGGGGCGATTTCGCGAAAGCGTACTCCCTGCTCAGGGAGTCCATCGCCGACGCCTACCTCATGGCGGGCGATCTTCTGGACTCGCCCTTCCATTCCAGTGAGCGCCTGGATGAGTTCCTTTCGGTTCAGCAGGAGCTGCGAGGCGCGATGGAAACCGGAGATACAGACGCAGTGTCCGTCGAGCAATTCGCCGAACAGCTCATTGAAGAGCCCGCTCCGCTTCGCGAGCGCGCCGGGCTGCTGCTGGACCTCACCTCGAAGGCCCGCGCCACCATGCTGAAAAAATACGCGATGCTCGAAACCATCCTTTCCTCCAAACCGCATGCGTCAGTGTTCGCCATCCCCGGAGGCAGCGACATGCCGCTTTCAGGCACATCCCTCGCCGCAAGGAGCATCGATCTCACCGTCAGGGACCTCGCGCCGCTTCGGATCACAGGCATAGGGGGCGCGGACCGTTTCCGGCCCGGATTTCCCGAGAGGAACTCGCGCGCCGGCATGTCCTTCCCGGCAGATGTGTTTTCATCACTGCTCGACGGTTTTGCGCCCGGAGTGCTCGCCTTCACGTACTCCCCGCGGCCGGAAACCGGGAAAGCCATCGCGGCGCCGCCCGACATCATCTCAACGCTCTGCCTCACCCCGGGCATCCGCCTTGCGCTGTGTCCCTCCGGCGAGGGCTTCACGGCGCCCGCCATTGTGGAGGCCGTACCGCTCATCGAATCTCCCTCCTTCGGCGCGGTGGATTCCCATGAGGGAGGTTTCTTCTATGAACTGGATTTCGAAGGCGATACGCTCCGGAGCGCGTCGCTGAAAAAGATATCCGCCGACCGCGTCTATGACATCGCCGAGTACGCCGTGCGGGACCGCAGTATCGCCGAAACCGTCATTGACGCGAAGCGGTACGCCGCCCTGCGTGACGGAACGGCGTTTGACGCGCCAAACCGTGGCTACGTACAGATACCGGAAATCCGCATGTTCCGCGACATCAGGAATTTTTTCAAGATATACCAGACCGAGGAAACCGAGCGCAAGGTGTCGCAGCTCGCCTCCGCCCTCTCGTCCCTGGGCGACGACTACCGCGACATCGCCCTCGACCTCGTCGGCTCCGCCAACATCGGTGTCGCGCAGAAGAGCTCCGACGTGGACATGGTGCTCTACATCAGGGGCGGCGGCATGTGCCTTGACGAGGAAGAGATATGCAGCCGGTTCGGCGAGGTCGAGGAGAAAATCCGCTCAATCCTGGGCGACACCTGTGAATTCGAGATAATCGACCACGTCAACCTGGACCTGGTTGAACAGAGCATCATCGACGGGGAAAGCGAAAGCCCGGTGCTCCAGCGCTTCGTGGTGTACCGGGGCATGTGCCGCCCGGTTAACTACCGCGTGCTTGCGCCGGTCGAGGACATGCTCAACGCCAATCCGACGCTTCGCCGGGAGGTGGAGCAGGGCATGTCGGAATATCTCAAGGTGCTCGGCACCACCAAGGACACCACCCGCTCGTTCGACAAGTACCAGGCCAGGCTGAAATCGATGGGCGTGGAGATTCCGGAACCGCTCGCGAAAAAGATCCGCGCCTTTCTGGGGCGGGAATAAAAAGGAGCGGCGCATGAAAAGCGTGCAGGTGGAATTTTTAAAGAGCGCCCCCGGCCTCAAATTCTTTCCCGACCTCCCCCACCCTGAGTTCGCCTTCGTGGGGCGGTCCAACGTGGGCAAATCGTCGCTGCTCAACATGATCGCGGGGCAGAAGAACCTGTGCCGCACCGGTGCAAGGCCCGGCGTCACCCAGACCGTTAATTTCTTCATCATGAACCGCAACACCACGCTGGTTGACCTTCCGGGGTACGGCTACGCGAAAGTGTCGAAAACGCTGAAAAAGCAGTTTCAGCCGCTGGTTTCGATCTACCTTCAAAACCGCGGCGCACTCAGGCTGGTGTTCCTCCTCGTCGACATCCGGCGCGTTCCGGGAGATTACGAGAAGGGCATCATCACCGAGTGCGGCGAGAGGAACGTGCCCGTCGCCATCATCGCCACCAAATGCGACAAGCTCTCCAAAAACGCGCTCGCGAAGCAGTCGAGGGAAATCTCGCAGGAGCTCGATATCGACGCCGGATCTATCTTCTTCACCTCATCGAAAACCGGGATGGGAAAAAGGGAAATACTGGGCCTGATGGAGGAGTTTTCGCGCCCTAACGACGGTCCACGCTGAAGCTCCGGACCGATTGCAACACGCCCGCGCGGTGGTGATCGAAGTACTTCTTCCGCCCGCCGGTCTCCAGGATGTAGATGTACTCCCTGTCCACGTACAGCGCCAGCGCGTACACGTAATCCTCGGCGTTGAACCGCGTCAGGTACTCGCGGTAGACCCCCCTGATGTTGTCCGTCGTGGCGAGGTCCTTCTTGTCGAGCTCGTGGTAACCCGCGTCGCGGAGGTGCAGGTCGGCGGAATCGGACCACATCTGCAGGTCGCCGTAGGGATCGTTTTTCACGTGGTGGGCCCTGATTCGCACGCCGTCGGACGAGATGTACTTGAGCACCTGCTTGTCCTTGTCGAAGTGAACGAAGCCGTCAGGAGAGTTGATCGTGTACTGTGCGGTCCCGCAGCCTGCCGCCATTACGACCGCGCCCGCAAGAAGAACAACTTTCATCATATTATTCATAACCATCACCCGCGTTTCCAATCGCATTCAACGCCCGGCGCAGCGGCGCCCCGTCAGAAGCTGTTCACAAGGCTGTTGATTCCGAGACGCCTTATCCAGTCCCATCGCGTGATCTCACGCGATGGCCTTGCCGTCGAATCGCCCGAACGCGAGACGGTCACGTCAACGTCGGAAAGCGCCACCCTGTCGCTGTAGTAGTTGATGCTGCCCTTGAGGTTTTCAACCTCGCCTATCACCTTGCCGATCTCCCTCTCCACCGCGAGCGTCTCTTTGAACTTCGATCCGCCGAACACCGCGTAGAGGTCGGACAGCAGCTTCTCCTTGACCCTGAGGCTCGTCCTCAGATTGAGCATGCTCACTGATATGTCCTGCCGCACCTGGCGCTCGTCGCGGATCATGGCGAGCCGCCCCATCGTTTCGCGCAGGCGGGTCACCGACTGCGAAGGCACGCGCAGAATTATCCTCTCGTTGGCGAAAAACTTCACGTAGCCCTTCTCCGCCTTCGCGAAGCCGCGCAGCGTCTCCCGGAACGCGTCGGGATCGTTGGCCGTTACACTGTAATAATATCCCGTAATAACCTCGTTGTCGGCGCGCGAGGACGCAGCGAACGCCAGCAGCGCGCACAGCGCAAGCGCCAGGATCGATAGTCGTTTCATCACCGGTACTCCATTGATTTCAGGAATTGATCGACCGAGGCGACGTGCTTTTTCCAAGCTTCCTCGCCGGCCATGTTCGCCTCCACCACGATGATCTTCCTGTCATGGACCGCAAAGGCCACCATGTACAGGGAGGTCTCGCCCGACTTCACGATGTAACGCTTGAACTCAAGCGCATTTTTCCCCTTGAACGAGTCTTTCGCGTAGAGCTTGTACATTCGGTTCTGCATGTCGATCTCGAACGCCTCGCCCCAGAATTTGATGTCGGCGGGCGGGTAGTTATCCGTGACTCCTGCGCGGACCGAGACGCTGCGCGCGGCGTCCTGGAAGAGGTACTTGCCTCCTCTTTTATAGAAGTCCTCTTTCAAATTGAAGAACCCTTTCGGCGCTTCGTATGACAGCCCGTCGCCGTCGTCACGGATGGATCTCGCGGCGGGAGTGAGTCCGGCGATCCACCTGAACGGAGAGCTGATAAACTGCCGGGCAATGTCGCGCACCTTCGCGTAGACATCCAGCGACACCGTGGAAAACGACGCCCTGTCCTTGAGGTAGTTCATCTGCGAACGGTACGATTCAATCACGTCGTTGAGGCGCGCAATCTCCTGGAGTATCTGGACGCGCTCCTTCGCCTTCTCCGAGCGCTTCAAAAGCTCGTACAACCGCTCCCTGACGCGGTCGGCCGTGTTCATCCGCAGGTTGATATCGTTGAACTGCATGGTCACGTCGGACGCCGTAATCTGCTTGTACTTCACCTCGCCGAGCGACTCCACGTCCCTGAGGGCGTCGTCGAATTTCGCGACAGGAACGCGCATGACGATCTCGGCCCTTCGGTACGAGTCGGACGTGCGGATCGACTCGACAAATCCCTTGTAACGGTCGGCCAGCTTCTCGACTTCCTTGACGCAGCTCTGCACGCTTTCCACGTCCAGGCGATACTTGCCGTCGTAGACGACCATCCTTTCTGTGACGGAAGCCTTTTGCCGGCCTGACGTCCTCTCATCGGCGGTTCTTTCCGTCTCGCCCAGGGCATCCTGCACACCGGCGGCCGAATCGTAGTCCCCTCTCCTCATGGGCCGGACACTGGGCGGGGCGGATGGCGCGACTGAGCGGGCATATTCCCTTTGTTCCGAAGGCAATTGTGAAATCTGCCCACCCATTTGCCTTGAAGAACACGCGAGATACGCCTGACACAGGAATATGACGCACAGCATGATCGCACTCAGCAGATTGTTCCTTTTCATCGCTCACTCCGGAAGACGAATCTCTTCACAATCCGATACAGTTCACGGGAAGGTCCGACCCGAAGCGGACCGGCCGGGGCCCCGCTCCGGGTATGCCGCACGTATGAAATGATAGTGGAAACAGAGGAGGATGTCAACAAAAATAGACCGGCGGTCGCAGGAACGCCCGGCTCCTACATCTGCGTCATCAGGTACATGATGCGGCTCGACTTGTTCTGAGGCATCAGCGACATCAGATACGCGGTGATGCTCTGCTTGCCGG
>CAZPZJ010000229.1:0-5682 GCA_964591055.1 uncultured Leptospiraceae bacterium | reverse complement strand
GCTCTGATGAAAAGCGTGTACCTCTTTTCGAGGGAAAAGAAGTACCCTGTTCCTGATACTCACAATCTCGTGGTTGAAGTGGTGGATGAGTATGCAGTGGAGAAGAGCGGAGAATCGTTTGTGTTTTATAAAGTGTTCATTGACGGGGCGGAGGCCGGGCGCACAAATACCGGTCTGGCGTCTCTGCCCGTTGTTTTCAAGTCCATGGTGGAGCCCGATGAATCGCACATGCTGCGACTTGAGCGCTGGCAGCTTGATCGGGGCAGGGAAAAGTACATCAGGGTCAACAATATCCGCCAGCCGGAGCCGGTGAGATTCTCCCCCTATGCAAACCGGATTATGAAGATAAAATTCCTGTTTAACGGCCGAAACTACTCCACCGGGAAGGGCGCCGTGTTTAAGTGATTTTTTCACGTGCAGGAATAAAAAAAGCCCGCGGAGGATCGCGGGCTTTTTTCGAAGCAGGTTTTATTTACTGGTAATCGTTCAGCCTTTCAGTCTTCATCTCGTCCCGTTCAACCACTTCCTTCATGTGCTTGTACTCGGGGGACCTTACGCCGTATTCGATCTTCACCGCTGTCAGCAGGTATTCGTTCTTTTTCTGCTTGTGGTGGATGATGTCGTCCTCGGAAACCCCTCTTGACTTCGAAAGCACGTTTTCAAGATAACCGTATGCGCTTGCGAGGTATTTGTACGCCCATACATCGTCCTTGGTCCTGTTGTCGATGGTGATATAGCGCTCAAGAATCGGGACACAGGGCCGGTAATTGTGAATGTCGTGCTGCGTTGATACATAAACCTGGTAAAGGTGTATCTTGAAGTTTTTAAACATGGCGTTTTTCGACACGTATTCCCTGTTGACTTCCTCAATGGCGTCGATAAAGTTAATCGCTTTGGTCAGGTAGGTTACCGCTCTGGTTTTAGCTTCCTGCTTGCGGATGGTGACGCGCCTGTTCACCTGGTTGAGCCTGTCGGTTTCCTGCCAGTGCCACCGCTCGTTGAGGTGTTTTCCCCTTTTATTGGCTTCTATAATACGGTTGACGTCCTGCTCCATATCTTCAAGGACGTCAAGCGCCTTGGCGTATTCGTCCCTTGCCAGCTTGAGCCTTTCGTCAGCGTACTGGATGCTGAATTTTTCGAGATCCTTCATCGCTTTCACATAAGGACGAAAATCCTTGATTCTCCATCCTGTAATGCCGTTTTCAGATTCCGACGTTTCCTTTTTCGCCTGGGTCTGCTCCTGGGCGGTCTGGGCGGATATGTCGACCGTGAGTACGCAAAAAGCCAGAACAAAGGCTCCTGCTGCCACTCTGAAAAGGTTATTCTTATAGATGGTCGTGAGTTTCATGTAAAATAACCCTGTCCTCATTATCTGTTGATGCTGCAGTTCTTTACTATTTTCGGCATGAAAACCTGAAAAGTTGATTTTTTTATTATGAGAAGGCTACTGCCCGCGGATGTGTGATCCGACAGGAAAATTGTATACAAAAATGCAATAATAAGCAAATGATTTTACCCGGAATATGGATATTAAGCTCCATGATATGACTTTTAATAAGGAAGATATCCCATTGAAACTCCTTTTTCATAATGAATACTTATTGACTTTCCATTTTTTTTCTATATTTTGACATCATCTGCTGGGGATGATAATGAATGAACTTGTAAATGCCATACGCGAGCACAAAGCCGTGCGGCTTGTGGCGTATTCGGTCAGTCCGGCAATCGAGGACAAGGTAAAGGAGATTCTTCTCCTTTTGCTTGAGCCTTTCCATTGTGAAGAACTGCGCAATTCCCTGTATACGGCCATCAAGGAGCTTTTGATAAACGCGGTCAAGGCGAATTACAAATCCATATACTTTGAGAACTATTCGCCGAAAAACAGCGCGTCATCGATGATCAATTACACGACCGCCCTCGAGCTTTTCAAGCTGGAGCTCGCGCGTGAAGAAGGCAATTATCTCGCGCAGATCGCCATGAAAAGCAATATCAATGCCGAGATCATCTGGAAGATTGATGGCGACATGCTGCATGTCCTGATCGCGAATCCTGTGACAATGACCGATATCGAGATGTCGATGGTGCAGAAGAAGCTCACCTTCGCCAGGGGGTGCACCGACATCAGCGAGTACTTCCTCGAGGAAGAGGAGGACCCCAACGCGGAAGGAGCGGGACTCGGCCTGATACTTGTTATTATGATACTGAAAAGCCTCGGAGGGGGAGAGGAGCTGTTTTCCATACGCTCCCACAACGGCAAAACGATCGCCTCACTTTCCATCCCGCTTACGATGAAAACGCTGGAGCAGTACCGTATGCATATCGCGCGATAGCATAGGGCGCGTTCAGGTCCCCGACAAAAGGTAATGAAAAACGAAAAAGCGCCGCAAGGCGCTTTCCCGCTGTTCGGGCATGCCTGATTTATAGAACGTGGACGGATTGAGGCGGCGCCGTCGGGAAAAAAGGCCAAATCATGTTGAAGGAGCGGATGAAATGTCAAAGCATGCAGCCACGGCGTTGGTGATGGCAACCGGACTGGAGGCTGAGCCGTTGATGCGCGCGCTGTCAATGACGGAGATTGAAAGCGCGCCATTCAGGGTTTATGGCGCCGACGGCCTGCATCTGATCATTTCCGGCATAGGAAAGGCGCACGCGGCAATGGCGGCCTCGTTCATGATATGGAAGCACGGCGCGCGGGAAATCGTGAATGCCGGGGCCGCGGGAGCGGTTGTTGGGGGATATGAGGTGGGGGACGTCCTTCATGTCGATATCGTGACCGAGACGGACCGCCTGAAAATCGCCGGCAGGACCCCGCGTGTGCTGAAGCCGGACGTGCTGGAAGGATTCAAAACGGCCTCGCTTGCGACCAGTGACGTGCCGGTGCTCACCGTCCCTGAGCGGGACGCTGCGTCGCGGCACGCGGACCTCGTGGACATGGAAGGCGCAGCGGTTGTGCAGGCCTGCAGGCTCTCCGGCGCGCGCTGCTATCTCTTTAAGGTAATCAGCGATACCCCCGGGCACGAGTGCGACTCTGACATAGTTCGCAATATCCGCCTTGTGCGGGAAAGCTTCGCGCGCTTTCTCGCAGATAAAGTGATCACCAGGCTTGCGTTGCAACACCATTGAGGTGAATCCCGCACATACAGGCGGAACGACATCGCAGAGGAAAACGTTGGAAATGATGTGATGTTTCCCCTCGTCAGGGCGCATGGCAAAGGTTTTTGCGTTTTTCGAATTGACTTTTTCCCGCGTTTCTATAGCGTTGCAACTGGTTTATTCTTGATTTTACTCTGCCCGATGGTCCTTGTATGCGATTAATGAAAGCGATGGCGCTGACTGCGCTGGTGTGTTGCCTGCTGATGCCTGCCTATCCACTCCATGCCTACGATTTTGATTTCGTCACCGTGACCGATATTGTAAAGAAGGTGAAAAAGAGATTCGGCGAAGTGGATTCCTATCAGGCGAATTTCGTCGTCAATTCGGTGAAGCTCGGTAAAAGGACCACCCAGACAGGCGTGGTTCGCTATAAAGCCGCCAACAAGATGATTATTGATTTCAACTCCCCCAAGCAGCACAAGGTGGTTTCCAATGGGAAAACCATGTGGATATACATTCCTTCCATGAATGTTGTCGCGGAGCAGACCCTGAAGTCGGATTCCGGTTCAATTTTTTCTTCCGGCACAAAGTCCGGCCTCAGGAGACTTTTCTCGAAATACCATTACCGTTTTGACAGCAAGGACCAGCCGGTCATACAGCCGGACGGGAGTAAAAACTATGTTCTGATGCTCAAGCAAAAGGAGAGCAGGGGCGGTTTTCGGACCCTCAAGCTCTGGATAGGCGAGGACTTCTTTATCCGCAAGGCCTTTGGACAGACGGCGACGGGAAAAGACATCGATATCGAGTTCTCGGGCATCCGGACCGATGTTTCGTTTCAAAACAGCCTTTTTAAGTTTGATATCCCCTCCGGGGCGAGGGTGGTGCAAAATCCCATGATTGCAGAGGAATAAGACGTGGAAAGCATCGGTGAAAAATTGAGAAACGCGCGGGAAGCGAAAAAGCTTTCCATGAAGGACGTTGCGAAGGATTCCAATATCCCCCCGCGTTATCTGGAGGCCCTCGAGGAGGAGGAATTCGACCGTTTCCCGGGAGAAACCTATGTCATAGGCTTTCTGCGTTCTTACGCCGACTATCTCAAGCTTGATTCGGAAGAAATTATCCAATTATACAAGGGATATAAAATAGGCGAAAGCGCCACTCCCATCGCCGAGCTCACCAAACCCACGCGCTCCCAGATGATGATCGATCTTTCGGGCTTTTACAACACCTACAAAAACTACATTTACGTGGGTGCGATCGCTCTTTCAGTCCTGCTCGTTATTGTAGTCTTCAGCTCGGTGTTCAGCTCGGGACCCAGGGTGAACGAGAGCGATGTTTTCAACGCCATGCGCAACCAGGGCGGCGACCAGAAGAACTCGTACATAGGAAACTATACCAAGCTTGTTCTGCAGAATGACGTGGGCTACGCGATCGTCGCGAAAAACGAGGGTGTGTTCTTTTCCGTCGACCAGAGGGACGCGATGTTCATTCTCAGGGATATTAAGGACGGCAACTCCGTCACCCTTGAAATATCACCGGGGAATGTGGTGGACACGATAGTCAAAGACCAGCCCAAGGTCTTCACTATAAAAGGCTGCCCGCGCGAAGTCGAGTTCACGCTCAAGGCGGTGGCCGAGAACAGTGCGAACGTCAAGGTGAAGCTGGGCAGGGCCCTCGGGCCCGAGGCGCAGACCGCCGTGCCTGATGATGAGGGAGCTCCCAAGACGGACGCTACCAGCTCGCAGGTGATCGCGCGCAATGAGAAGAACCTCAACATCGTGTTCGACGCGGAGTTCAACCAGAAATCCTTTATCGAGGTGTACCTCGACGGCATGCTCAAGCGCCGCGGCATGATACCCTCGGGCATCAAGGAGCGATGGGAGGCCACGAGCCACATCCAGGTGCGCATTGGAAACGCTGGCGGCGTGAAAGTTAAAATCAACGGCCAGGATTACAACTGGGGCGGTCCGGGCGCCGTAGCCAACAAGGTGGTGACGTGGAAAAAGGATGGCAAGGACCCCAACGTCTATCACATTGTGGTAAAAGACTGGTAAGAATTGTTTCTTCCGGAAGAGCTCAACTTCTACATCATCTCGCTCGGCTGCTCCAAAAATCAGGTTGATTCTGAAATCGTCAACGGCGCCATGGTTTCCGCGGGATTTGCGGAGGCGGAGTCCGCCGAGTGCGCCGATATCATCATTATCAACACATGCGGATTCATCGAGGACGCAAAGCGCGAATCAATCGATGTCATCTTTGACGCGCTTTCGCTCAAGGAAAATTCATCAGATGCCCGGGGAGTATGCGCCCGGCCCGGAAAAGGTGGCGTTTCTTTCGCCAGGAAGGTGGCCGTCATCGGCTGCCTCGTGAGCAGGTACGCTGATGAGTTGCGCGCTGAAATCCCTGAAATAGATTTTCTCTACGGCCTTGTCGATGGTGATTTTGTGCCGGAACTCTGCTGCTCCATGCGCATAGTGCGCCGGGAGGGCGCCGCATGCCGGAAGCCTTTAATCGCCAATCCTGCCTACTCCTACATAAAAATTGCCGAAGGCTGCTCCAACCGGTGCAGCTACTGCGCGATTCCCATAA
>CAZPZJ010000228.1:3641-5768 GCA_964591055.1 uncultured Leptospiraceae bacterium | reverse complement strand
GGCGAGCTGCCTGAAGCGCTGCTCGCTTTCCCTGAGCGCATCCTCCGCCCTCCTGCTTTCCACCACTTTCCACGCCGAATCCATAAGCTGGGAGAGCTGCCGCGCGTCAAACGGCGTGTATTCTTTCCGCCCGTTCGCCACTCCGATCACTGCGACGATCACTGCCTCGGAGTAAACCGGCACCGCCATGAACGCGTGAACGGGATCGTAATTATCGGGAAACCCGCTGTTTTTCACCGGCCCGTTGATGATGACATGACGCCCCTCGAGCACGGGAGTTCCCCACGGCCCCGCGTTTTCCGGGGCGCACAACGCGTTCGCTTCATCCGGATTGTGCGAGCGCACCACTCCTCCCGAAAACATGCTCGAAGAGAAGACGCCCCGCTCCGCTTCAAAGAAAAAAACGCCCCCCGCCGCGCTTGCCGAAAGCATAAGCGCCGCGTCCAGTGCGCTCCAGAGGGCATCCTCTGCGGAATCGTACGTCTCCTGGGACATCTTCAGCAGCCTTGCGACCCTCAAGTCATTTATTTTCGCTTCCTCTTCAAGCCTCTTCCTCTCGGTAATGTCCCGGGAAAGCCCCTGTAGGCCGATCACCGCGCCGTCCTCGTCGCGGATCAGCGAAACGAGCGATTCGATGACCGCGATCGTCCCGTTTTTCCTGTAAAAATCGAGTTCGATCACCACCGTCCGGTCGCGGTACAGCCCCTTCTTCTCCTGGTCCATCTCCCTGCGCAGTGCGTCGAATGCCCGCTCGATCGACTGCGGCGTGATCATCTCCTCAACACGCTGCCGCATGCGCTCTTCCGGCGTGAAGCCCAGCACCTTCTCGATTGAAGGGCTCACATACGTGGTCTTCAGATTGAGGTCGACGGTCCAGAGCATGTCGCTCATTCTCTGCGTGAGCGACTTGTATTTCTTTTCGCTTTGCAGCAGCGATTCCTCGATCATCCGCCTGTCGGTGATGTCCCGGGAGATGATCACAATCCCCTTTTCCCCTGAAGACCTTGCGACAGCCGCGGATGAACACTCCATCCACAGCCACCTGCCGTCGCTGTGCCTGATCCTCCATACATCATTGGAAACGCCGCCCTTTTCAATGAGGTTCGCAAACCTCTTTCTTGCCTTCTCGAGATCATCCGGGTGAAGGATGTCGGACGGTTTAGCCCCGACAAGCTCTTCCGGCCTGTATCCGAGCTGCCTGAAAAACACCGGACTGACATAGGTGAATTCGCGCTCTCCGTTCACCTCGCAGACAAGGTCGTTGATGTTTTCAACCATGCTTCGGAACCGCTCCCGGCTCTCAACAAGCTCGCGCCTGAGCTCGTTCAGCTCGCTGATGTCGGTGATGGTGATCACAACCTGCTTCAGTGAGCCCGATACATCGAACTCGGGGAACGCGCTGATCAGGGTCGGGATCGTGCTGTCTGATCCTGGATGGCGGATGCCGAGCGTACAGTTGAGAAGCGGCTCACGTGTGGCGATCACACTGTGTATGGGATATTCAAAAGGCTCCAGCTCGGATCCGTCGTCGCGAACAAGCCTCCATGCCGAATCGCCCGGACTGTAATTCCGCATTTCTTCAGCGGAAGTTCTCAGGAGCTCAACTGCAACCCTGTTCGCGACCACTATCCTATTCCCGGGCTCGTACGCGATAACGCCCACCCGGATGCTTTCCACCAGGTTCCTGAATTTTCTCTCCGACACGATGAGTTCATGTTCCGATGCGATCAGCGCCTCGTTGGTCGCCTCGTATTCCTCATTCATCGCCTTGAGCTCGTGGATCGCCGAAACCAGCAGTTCGTTTTTTTCAGAAAGCTCGCTGTTGACCTTTCTGACCTCATCCTCCGCCACCTGCCGCTCGGCAATCTCCTCTTCAAGCGAGCGGTTGGACAGCGCGAGCTCGGACGTGCGCTCCTCCACCCGCGCTTCGAGGAGCGCGTTACTGCCGCGAAGCTCCCGGTTCAACATGTGCAGCCTGCGGCTCAGTGCGAGCGCGGCGATCGCCAGGACAGTTGAAAGTGCGAACAAAAATAACGAAAGGGCTAACCACCAGCCATACTCCTCGAAAAAAATTCCCAGCGATATTCTTCCGTAGTCCCTGTACGGGCCGACCCGGAACTCCCGCAT
>CAZPZJ010000228.1:0-3541 GCA_964591055.1 uncultured Leptospiraceae bacterium | reverse complement strand
TGATTTCGCCGGCGGCGGCCATCTGCTCCAGCATTCCCGACCACACCACCCCTGCGTCGGCCAACCCTTCCCTCACACCCTGCACGACGCGATCATGGGGAAACCCGGCAAACGTCACTGACCCGGAATGAACGCGCGCATCCAGGCCTTTCTCCCTGAGCACCTTTCTGGCGATCAGCCAGGTCAGCGAATCCTTATGGGCCGCCAGAATTTTTTTTCCTTTCAGATCACTGATGCTTCTGATGTCGTCTCGCGTCGTTCGTGTAAACACAACCGCACCCACGCGGTCGCACTCCACATCGCCATACCTGCTCACCCGCGTCGCTATGCCTGTTACGCCTGAAAGCATCTCCAGCATGGCGAAGCTTCCCGGATTGGTAATGACGAAATCCACCACACGGCTTTCAATCGCGGATCGCATCGAGTCGTGATCAAGAGGAAGGATCGAAAATGAATGCTCGGGAATCTGCGCTGACAGGTATTCGGCCAGGGGATTCCATGTCTTCAGGGTCTGTTCGTTTCCCCGAACGGAAAGGACCCCGATGCGGATATCGGGATTCGCGCGCGCAGAAACCGGAATGCACGTGAAAAGCACCATCAAAAGGCTTACGGCAATGATCCGCAGACACCGGGAAATGCACAACGCGGACGAACGCACCTCAATCACCCGCCGCCTGCGACCGCAACGGAAATGGCAACTCCCGATAAATCCCGGGGCAGAGGATTGGAGCGTTTTACAGGAACCTTTCATGCATCCGCCCGAACTATAATAATACGCGTTCCCGGTTTCACTTGCCCGACAGCCGTTGCACACCTTTTCAGCAAGGGGCTATCAGGCCCCCATGCAGACATAAGACAACAATTAATAATAAACCATCATACGGCGCGAATCAACAATTTTATAAATTCCAGGAAACATTAACACGGGAATGCGAAAAGCAGGACAATCCTGCGGGGAGGCGCCATGTTGCTTTCGTTCAACAAACACGCCGGCGGTGGAATAAAGGAAGGGCCGCCTTCCGGCGGCCCTGTTCTTCACTCGCTGTACATTTTCTCAATCTCGGGGCCGTACTTCTGGTCTATGGCCTTCCGCTTCAGCTTCATGGTCGGCGTGAGCTCGCCGCCCTCCTGGGTAAGCTCCCTGGTCAGCAGCGTGATCTTCTTGATCTGCTCTACCCTGCCCAGCGACTGCGTCCGTCGGGCGACGATGTCCTCGTACAGCTTTACGATTTCAGGCATGGCGACGAGATCCTCCCTCGCGGTGAACGATATCCCGTTTTTGCGACAGTACTCTTCGAGAATGGCGAAATTCGGCACCACGAGGGCGGAGAGAAACTTGCGCCCCTCCCCGATGGTCACGAACTGCTCCACGAAGAGCTCGTCGCCGAGCAGCACCTCGATCTGCTGCGGCGAGATGTTCTTCCCACCGGCCGTGATGATCAGGTCCTTGATCCTGTCGGTGATCTTTATGTAGGTCAGCGTATCCCCGTATTTCTCTTCCATGATTATTTCCCCGACGTCCTGGGTTTTAAACCAGCCTTCGTCGGTGAAGCACGCCTTGGTCTCCTCGGGTTTGCGGTAATACCCGCTCATGCACATCCCGCCCCGGAGCTGTATTTCACCTTCATCGGAAATCCTCGCCTGGCACATGGGAATCATCGGCCCGCAGTAAGCGGGTTTTGCGGTGTCGCGATAGCCCACGCACACCGGGAAGAACTCGGTGAGCCCGTATCCCTGGATGATGTTGATGCCGAAGGCCTGAAAAAACTCGTTGATCTCGGGCGCGAACGCGGCGCCGCCTATGTGGTACACGTTACAGCGCTCCGTGCCGAGTTTAGCCCTCACCTTGCTGAAGATGAGCTTATCGGCGATTGCATACCGGAGCCCGTGCTGCCCTTTCCCGGTCGCAACCTTCTTTCTGTACTCTTCAATCCCGACTCGGGTGGCCCATGCAAACAGCTTTCTCTTCACCGGCGGAGCGGTCTTGAGTCCCTCGTGGATCGTCCCGTACACCTTCTCCCAGATGCGGGGAACGCTGGTCATGAAATGGGGCTTCACGTACGCCATAACGTCGATGAACTGCTTGGGATCCGGGCAGTAGGCGATGCGCACGCCGGCGCTCATGCAGCCGTAGGACCACATCCTCTCGAACACGTGGCTCAGGGGAAGGATCGCGAGCGAAACCAGATCGGGCCCCGCCTCGGGAAAGCGCATGTACGAGGGGTAAATCCCGTTCATGAAGCTTCGGTGCGTGTGGATGGCCCCCTTCGGCTTGCCGGTGGTCCCGGATGTGTAGATCAGCGTGAGGATGTCGTCGGGATTGACGCCCGTCATCCTTGCGTCGAATTCCGCATCGTTGACGAGTGTCCGCCCCTTCTCAATGAGGTCGTCCAGGTATGCGCTTGAATCGCCTTCGATGTTCGTCTCCCTGTCGAACGCGACAACGAGCTTGAGGCTCGCGCTTCCGGCGAGGATTGCTTTCGCCTTGTCGTACTGCTCCTGGTCGCCGGTGAACAGTATCTTCACCCCGGCGTCGTTGACGATGTATTCCGCCTCCTCCCTGGAATTGGTCGCGTAGATGGGCACCGACACCGCGCGGGTTGAAAGGATCCCCAGGTCGCTTATGGCCCACTCGGCCCTGTTCTGTGAGAAGATGGCGCACATCTCGCCCGGCTGAAGCCCGAGGTCGATCAGCGCCTTGGCGATCGCCCGTATCTTTCCGGCGAACTCTCCCCACGTGACCGACTCCCACTCGCCCTTTCTGTTCTTCTGGGTGAGGGCGACCCTGTCTTTCAGCGTATCCGCCCTCTTCAACATCATGTACGCAAGGGTGCGGTTCTCATCCAGATATCGCTGGAAATCCTGTTCCCAGTCTCTTTTTGATTCATACAGCGGCTCTGCCATGCCGACCTCCTGTTTGTGAATTGTGGGATTAATGCCGGCCGCCTTCCCGCATGGGGAGATGGCACGCGGTCCGGTGGAAGCGAAACGATGCGGGAACGCGCCTTCAGGCTGACCGGCATGAAAGCGGGACGGCGTCCGTGCGATTCGAAAAGACGCGGCCCGCCCGTACAATGAGAGGTAACTCCCGGGACCTCCGGACATCGGAAGTCCCGGGAGAGAAACGCCTTCAGGATGCGGATTTACGGCGCGATTTCGAAATCACCGACCACCCAGGACTGCTCGTTGAACTGAGCGGACGGACGCGACATTCCGCTGTTGAACACCTTGGTCTCGGTTTTAACAAGCTTGTTCTGTTTGTCGAACATTCGCACGGTCACGTTGAGCTGGGAGCCCCCCGAATAGTAGTTTACGAAGCAGCGGAAGCTCTGCTTCGATGGCAGCGAATAGAGGCGAATGTTCTCGGGGCCCCACCCCTGCATGTTATCGATGTCCAGATTGAGGCGGTACCCCTGCTGGTCGATCATCCTGTTTGCGTAAAACACGTGGAGACCCTGCGGATTGTCAAGATGCAGGTCGACGTCGCCCGGGCCGTCCCAGCTGAGCTCGAAGCGGGCCACAGACGCGTTGACGGTCGAGT
>CAZPZJ010000227.1:0-5795 GCA_964591055.1 uncultured Leptospiraceae bacterium | reverse complement strand
TGTCGGCGAGCGTCATTATGATATGCGTGACGGGCTTTGTGGTAATGCCATAAACTGTTTGAGATCAATTTCATGAAAAAGGGCGTCCGGCGCGGACACGGACCGCTTTTTTACGGATGTTGACTCGAACAATATAGAATCTCAGGAGGAATTATAATGAAACTGACACGCCGGGAGTTGTTGAAAGTGGCCGGTGCGGGAGCCGGGGCTATTGCCCTTGGCGGCCTGGGAGTGAATTATCTAATTACCGAATCGTACGCAAAAAAGCTTAAAATCAAGGGCGCAAAGGAAGTCATCTCGATATGTCCGTTCTGCTCGGTGAGCTGCCATTTTATAGCCCATGTGAAAGGAAGCAGGGTGGTGAGCACCGAGGGAGATCCGGGTTATCCGATCAGCCAGGGTGCGCTGTGCGCGAAGGGATCAACGATGCTTTCCATGATCAACAGCGATCACCGTGTCATGAAGCCCCTGTACCGCGCTCCGTTCAGCGAGCGCTGGGAGGAGAAGAGCTGGGGGTGGATGATCGAAAAGCTCGCGAAGCGAATCAAGGAAACCCGCGACAGGAACTTTATCACCACCAACGCCGAGGGGCAACGGGTGAACAGGCTTGACGTCATGTTCCACGCCGGTTCCTCGCAGATGAGCAACGAGGAGGCGTCTGTCGTTGTGCAGGCACAGCGGGCGCTTGGCATTGTAAATATCGATCACCAGGCGCGTATTTGACACAGTCCCTCTGTCGCCAGTTTGGCGGAATCATTCGGACGCGGTGCAATGACGAATAGCTGGATTGATATCAAGAACACGGATTGCTGCCTCATAATAGGAAGTAACGCTGCGGAGCATCACCCGATATGCTTCAAGTGGGTGATGAAAGCCAAAGAAGAAAGAAACGCCACCATCATACATGTCGATCCCAAGTTTTCACGGACCTCGGCGCGCTCCGATTTTCATGTGCCGCTGCGCTCGGGAACGGATATCGCGTTCATGGGCGGCATGATCAACTACATTCTCCAGAACAACAAATATTTCACGGAGTATGTAAACGACTACACCAACGCGTCGTTCATTGTGAACTCGCGGTATTCATTTAATAACGGCCTCTTCGCGGGATTTGATCCGGCCAAGAAGCTCTACAACAAGGCGGACTGGCAGTTCGAAACGGATGAAAACGGCAAGGTGAAAAAAGACCCCACGTTGCGCAACCCGAACTGCGTGATCAACATATTGAAGCGCCATTACTCGCGCTACACGCTTCAGAAGGTTTCGGACATCACCGGCGTATCGCAGGAAAACCTTCTCAGGGTGTACGAGGCCTACTCCGCGACCGGAAGGCGCGACAAGGCGGGCACCATCCTGTATGCGCTGGGATGGACTCAGCACACGGTGGGCGTCCAGAACATCCGCACCAGCGGCATCATCCAGCTTCTGCTGGGCAACGCGGGGGTTGCCGGTGGCGGTGTCAACGCACTCAGAGGTGAGCCCAACGTGCAGGGGACCACGGACCACGCGATCCTTTATAATGTGCTGCCGGGATATCTCCCCTTGCCGCGGGCCAGCATGCAGACGCTGGAGGAGTACAACAGGCTGTCAACTCCCGTGAGCAACGAGCCGGAGAGCGTCAACTGGTGGCAGAACAGGCCCAAGTACACGGTGAGCCTGCTGAAGGCGTACTTTGGAAATGCGGCCAACCGGCAAAACGATTTCGGCTTCGGATGGCTTCCCAAAGGGGATGCGGTGAAAAGCGAGCGCATCGGGGACCATTCCTACATGTATCTGTTCGATAAGATGATGCGCGGCGAGATCAAGGGAGGCTCCATCTGGGCCACAAACTCGGCCCAGACGCTGCCGAACGCCAACAAGAACAGGAAGGCCCTGGCGAATCTCGATTTTCTCTATATGGCGGAGATTCATCAGAACGAAACCACTGAATTCTGGCACGGCCCGGGAGTGGATCCGAAGACGGTCAAGACCGAGGTGTTCCTGTTCCCTTCATGCCACAGGGCCGAGAAAGAGGGAAGCATCAGCAGCAGCCAGCGCCAGATACTGTGGCACTTCAAAGCAACCTCGCCCCGCGGTGATTCCAAATCCATGGGCCAGATCATGATCGACATCATGAAAGAGGTGATACGGCTGTACAAGAAAGAAGGGGGCGCCTTCCCGGAGCCGATTGTGAATTTGAACTGGTACAGGAAATACGACGCCGAGGTCATCGCGAAGCGCTGCAACGGGTATTACACCAGCGGGCCGAAGCGCGGCAAACAGCTTAGCGGTTTTACGGATTTCGCGGCCGACGGCTCCACCGCGTGCCTCAACTGGCTCTACGCCGGCAGTTTCACTGAGGAAGGAAACCGGATGAAGCGCATGAGCCTGGCGCAGACTCCCATGCAGAAGGCTGTGGGCATCTTCCCGAACTACGCATGGACATGGCCGATGAACCGGTGGATTCTCTACAACAGGGCCTCGGTCGATAAAAACGGCCAGCCGTGGGATCCGGCCAGGGCGATCATCCGCTGGAACGGGACCGCCTGGGAAGGGGACGTGCCGGACGGCGGACAGCCTCCCATGGCGGCGGCAGGAGGAAAGCGGCCGTTCATCATGCTCAAGGACGGTCTGGGACAGCTGTACGGCACCGGCCTTGTAGACGGGCCGCTTCCCGAGCACTATGAGCCGGTGGAAACCCCGGTGAGGAATCATGGACTTTCGGGGCAACTCAGCAACCCGTGCGCAAAAATTATCACAAGCGACATGGATAAAATCGCACCGCCCGCCGATCCCCGCTATCCCATCGTGCTCACGACGTACAGCATGACGGAGCACTGGTGTGGAGGCAGTGAAACTCGGAACGTGCCGTCGCTCCTCGAGGCGGAGCCTCAGCTCTATGTCGAGATGAGCCATGAGCTCGCGGCGGAGAAAGGGATCAGGAACGGCGAACCGGTAATCCTGGAAAGCATGCGCGGAAGGGTTGAGGCGGTCGCTATGGTGACGGTGCGCATCACCCCGTTCAGAATTCAGGGCAGGACAATCCATCTCGTTGGAATGCCGTTCGCATTCGGATGGACGAAGAGGGGCATCGGGGACTCGACCAACCGCCTGACGCTCTGGGCGGGCGATCCCAATACCTCGATTCCCGAATACAAGGCCTGCTGCGTCAACATCAGGAAGGCCGAAAGCGTCACTGAACTGGACAGGGACGGAGCGTCAGTTGAGCACACTCATTGAGCTGGAATTTAACGGCCGGAGGGCGGTCTGCCCTCCGGCTATAACCATTCGGAGGTAACCATGTCGAAGGCATTTTTCATAGATACGTCGCGATGCACCGCGTGCCGGGGATGCCAGGTTGCGTGCAAGGAATGGCAGGGTTTTCCCGCCAACCGCACCAAGCAGATGGGGTGGGGGAGCCATCAGAACCCGCCGGACCTGAACTGTTTTAATTACAAGGTTGTGCGCTTCAGCGAGCACAAGATTCAAAACCGCGTGATCTGGAATTTTTTTCCGGACCAGTGCCGCCACTGCATCGAGCCGCCCTGCAAGGCTGCGGCGGACGGTGAAGTAAAAGGAGCCGTGGTCATCGACCGGGACACCGGTGCGGTGATATTCACCGAGCGCACCAAGCGGATCTCGGATGAGGGCTTTATCCGGATGAAGGAATACTGCCCCTACAACATACCGCGCCGTAACGAGGCAACTCGCGTGATCAACAAGTGCGACATGTGCCTGGAGAGGATTGAGGCCGGACACGTCCCGATGTGCGTGAAGACCTGCCCCACCGGCGCGATGAGTTTCGGGGAAAGAGGCGACATGCTTGCCCTTGCAAGGAGAAGGCTTGCGGTGGTGAAACAGGAATTCCCGGAAGCTTCCATCCTGGACGAGGACAGCGTGAGGGTGATATACCTCATCACGCTCAGGAGGGAGCTCTACCACGAGCTGGCGATGAATGATATGAATTCAGATGCAAGGACTCATGCCTGATCGGCGAAGGCCGCATTTCGCGGTGCGGAAGATTTCCGCCCGCGAAGGTCATCGCGGATCGACTCAATTTCAGGAGAACAGGTGAAGGCGGTCGGCAACAATGGATGCGAGTGTTGAAACAGGTTTAGACTTCATCAGCAGGGCTGTTGGTGAAGTCAGGAAAATCAAACCGGATTACGGATTGCTGCTCGATCTGTATGAAAGGATTTTTATCGAACAGGAACGGGCACAGAGCTCCATGCGCACTCCAAGTTCGCGGATTCCCGGGGAAGCGCTTGCCGAAAGGGCCGGCGGAAATCTGCACCTGGTCGATGTTTCCGACTTCGAGATAGATGGCGAATCGGCCGCAATTCTCTTTGAAAAAATATGCGCCATCCTGATGGAGGAAGGCGATCAGGTTGCGGAATCCGCGGAACGGGCGGCAGGCGCGCTGCGGGCCGGTGAATTGAACATCGGCGAGATTGCCTCTGCTCTGCTGCAGGGTGATGGCGATTTTCTCTCATCGGTCGGGGCCAGCCTCGGCATTGAGGTGGCCGTGCTCAGCTTTATCCTGTACAACAGCATTAAGCCCTCTGTGCACGTGTTCTCCCGTTCGCTGTCCGGTTTTCTCGATACTGAGGCGGAATGTGAAAGCGGTTGCTGCCCTGTATGCGGTTCAATGCCGGAGCTGTCGGTGTTCGGGGAAAACGGCAAACGCTCGCTGGTCTGCGGATTTTGCGGGCATCAGTGGCCGTCGAAAAGAGTGTTTTGTGTGTTCTGCGGGAATGCCGATCATGAAACTCTTCGCTATTATCAGATCGACAATGAGGAAGAGTACCGTGTTGATGTCTGTGAAAAGTGCAAAAGGTATATTAAAACGGTCGATGTCAAGAAAACGACGCGTCCGATATACCTTCCGCTTGAAAACGCGTCAACGCCATATATTGACATGAAATTCAGGGAGATGGGATACGCTGCCGGCTGTTCCGGATTCGGACGGTAGGAGGCCGGCGTTTTTTATGGTCGGTATCCGCGGGTAAGCTATATCGCGGGGGCGTGCAGTCATAAGAAACCAATGTAAGGAGAACTGCCGTGAAACGTTCATTATTGCTTTTTTTCATTCCTTTTGCGCTTTTTACCGTGCTGTCGTTCAGCCTTTCACAAAAAGCCTGCAATGATATAATGCAGGCCGATGCAAGCTCATCGATTCCCTTTATGCATAAAACCCATGTTCAGAAGTACGGCATCAGTGATTGCACCGTGTGCCACAAGTACGATGAAAATGGCAGGTTCAAGGGAATCCCCACGGTTGGCGAATGTACGGCCTGTCACGCGCGTGACGGCGCGACAACGGCTCATGACCACAGCACGCCGAGGAAAAAGACGATGTTCGATTCATTCAAGGACACCGACAGGCCGTGGACTTCATGGTCAAGACAGCCGGATCTCGTGTATTTCAGCCATCTGGCCGTAATGTCCGCAAAATACGAGAACGGGAAATCCAAGGTGATGTGCGCATCATGTCACGGGGACAAAGCCGGCTCTATCGACAACAGGATGATACGGGGAAAGATGCCGATGGGACAGTGTATGGATTGTCATACGGCCCTTAAAATCAGCAACGCGTGTACTGTATGTCATGACTGAAAAATACAAAAGGTTGCAGCCTGGAGCCATGTTGGCCCACATCCGGTCGTTTCAGGGCCGGGGGCGCTCATGAGGAACTTGTGTAACGTGTAATTCAATAATCAACAGGGGATATCGGCGATGAAATTTTACGACGATACAAGGAAAGGGCCGGCGTTCAACTACATGCTCACGGCGCTGTTTCTGGGAGCGGTGTGGGG
>CAZPZJ010000226.1:2704-5810 GCA_964591055.1 uncultured Leptospiraceae bacterium | reverse complement strand
AACACCATGCGGACCGACAATCCGGCGCTGACCGTGCGGCTTTCCGATTTTGATGGAGGGGTGAGCGCGTCCCTTGATGAAATCGCGGGGAATGTTGAGGGGTACGACAACTTTTTCCTGAAGATGCTGCTTCGTTTTCCGGAAGGGCCGCTGCGCAACGCACCTGAGCGCGTGGTGGTCGGCCTTCCGGACGACCTCGGGCTCCACCGGCGATTTTTTGCTGACGACAAGTACCTGTTTTTTGTTGCGGAGGAAAAGAGAGAGGAGCTCGCCAGGCGCGCCGACGCGGAGCGCATCGCTGAGGAAATTGAAAAGGGGAAGATCGTGTTTGTCCCGGGCCGGGACCGCGTCGCAAGGGTGGGCGCGGTGATGGACGAGCTGTACCGAAGGGGAATGATGCTGGTGTTGCTCGAGGGGGGAAGCGCTCTGGCCGGAAGCTTTTTTGACGCCGGGGAGATTGACCATTATCTTTACTTCATCGCCCCGCGCGTGTTCGGGCGCGGCATGCCCCCCATCGCTGGTGACGGCGTTGAGGCGGTGCGTGAATCGGCGCCCGTGTGCGACGTGTCCACGGTCCGGATCGCAGGCGATGTGCTTTATTCGGGCTATGCCATGCCCTACAACTTCGAGATGATGTGAGGAGCCAGCGTGTTCACGGGTTTGATAGAAGAGGTTGGAGTCATTGAAAGGGTAATCGCCTCGGGGAACGGGAAGAATTTCGTAATTCGCGCTCAAGACGTGCTCGAGAAAACGGCAGTCGGCGATTCGATCTCGGTCAACGGGGTGTGTCTCACCGTGACAGCGGTTGAAAGGAGTTCTTTTACCGCCTTCGCTTCCACGGTGACGTGCGGGCTCACGACGCTCGGAACCGCCGCCGCCGGCACCAAGGCCAACATCGAGCGGGCGCTTGCCCTGGGATCGCGGCTGGGTGGCCATATCGTGCAGGGGCATGTCGACGGGGTGGGGACAATCAAATCCGTCGACAGGGACAGCCGCGGCGTCTCCATCCGCATTGAAACCGGCGCGGAGATCGCGCGCTACATCGTCGAGAGAGGGTCGATCAGCGTGGACGGCATCTCCCTTACAGTGGTGTCCCTTGACGGGCGCGCGTTCGGCCTGTACCTGATACCGGGAACCATCGCGGCAACGACGCTTGCCGAAAAGAAGGCCGGCGACCGCGTCAACATCGAGACCGATATCCTGGCCAGGTATGTGGAGCGCATGATCCAGGGCGTCCGTGATGGAAAAGGCGATGGTGAGGCGGCGCTGAAACGGGCCCTCGCGGAGGAAGGCTACCTGTAGCGCTACCTGTATTGTTTCAGAAAGTCCTGCCGGCTCTGGATGTTGAAGAACTTGTCGAGAAACGCGATTTTAAAGATGGCCATCACATCCGGGTGGATATCGAGCAGCGTGAAGTCGATGGATTTGTTTTTCGCGATGTTCATCGCTTTTATGAGGGAGCCGATTCCCGAGGAGTCGATGTACCTGAGCTCGGACATGTCAAGTGCAATCGTCGAAGCGTCCCCATCAATCTCCCCCATGACCGCCTCCTCGAAGTTCGCCACGTATTCAATGTTGAACTTGCCGTTCAGCCGGATCAGGGCCACCTGCGGGGCGACTCTTTTTATGTGGATGTCCATCGATGAAGGGCCTTCCGTTTACGGATTTTTCTTTAAATTAAAAATTTTAATAACATCAATAGTATCCGGATTGACGGGCAAATCAACTCTTTTTCCCCTGAACGACGATAAATACATCGCGTGGATCGCTTCGAGCGACCTGTAGCCGTCATCGCCCCCTGAAACGGCAGGCCCGTCATCACCGGCAAGCAGCCTCTTCGCCTCGCGGTACACCTCGGCGAAACAGCTGTTTTTTCTTCCGGCGGGAAATTTCCGCTCCGCCAGATCGCGAAAGCCGCAGTAGAGCCGGGACGAGCGGCTGGTGAAGAGGCGCTGATATCCGTTGCCGATGACAAGACGCCCGTCAGTCCCTGAAATGTCCAGCTCGAAGAGAAAAAAGCGCCGGCCACCCCCCGCCTCGATGAACACATCCACTCCCCCCTTCGTGCGAAGCCAGCCGGCGCAGCGGTCCTCAAACCCGCTTTTCCTGCCCCGGGAGCGCTCGAAGCGCGCGTCGACGCTCGCGATATCGCCGAAAAAAAACCTGATGATGTCGATCATGTGCGTTCCGTCGTGCAGAAGGGGGCCGCCGCCTTCCGACGGATCGGACTTCCCGCGGTAGCCGCCTGTCAGGATCGAGGCATGAACGGTCTTCACTTCGCCGATCGCGCCGGCGTCGATGATCCGTTTCGCCGCACGGTAGCGGTAGTCGTACCTGCGCTCGTGGTTGACGATCAGGCGGGTGTTGGATTTTTCACATTCCCTGATGAGTGCGCGAGCAAACTTCAGCGAGGGTGAGACCGGTTTTTCGCACACGATCACCTTTGCTCCGGAGCGCGCGGCAAGTGAGGCGATCTTCGCGTGGCTTTCGGTCCAGGTGGCGACGATGACGAGTTCCGGGCGGCATTCGCGCAGCAGAAGCCGGTAATCGCTGTACAGCATGCCGGGCGCGATGCCTGCCGCGGCCGCAAATCGCGAGAGCCGCGCGCGGTCAGTGTCGCAGGCCAGGGTGATTCTGATGCCGGCCGCCTTCGCTCCGCCGAAATGCGTGCAGGGTTTGTTCCGGAGAGGGTCCTCCTCGAGCAAAAAGCCGATGCGCCCGCAGCCGATCAGGGCCGCGCTGACCGGTGCGGGCTGTGATCGCGATCCATCAGAACGGGGATTCACATGACGCTCCGGGATCAGAGGATGGGGAGGTATTCGCGGATTTCGTAATCGGTGATGAATGAATTGTATTTCTCGATCTCGATCATCTTGTTCTCGATAAAGGTGTCCACGATGAAATCGCCCAGCGTTTCCCTCATGAGCGCGCTCTGGTCAAGGTGTTTCAATGCTTCGGAGAGGTTCGAGGGTACCGGCTGCAGCCCGAGGCGCTGGATGTCGCCGCGGCTCGTGATTTTTTCACCGAGGTCGATCGGGGAGGGAAGGTCGTACTGCTCCTCTATCCCCTTCAGCCCGCTCGCGATGAGCGCGGAGAACATCAAATA
>CAZPZJ010000226.1:0-2604 GCA_964591055.1 uncultured Leptospiraceae bacterium | reverse complement strand
GGGTCTTTGCCGTCAAAAAAGATGTTCTGTTCGCCCTTGAAAAGCGACTGGTGCGTATGCATTCCCGAGCCGTTCTGGTTGGACAGGGGCTTCGGCATGAATGAGGTGTACACTCCGTTGAGGAAGCTTATCTCCTTGGCGATTATCTTGAAGGTCATGATATTGTCGGCGGTCGCAAGCGCGTCCTCATGGCGCAGGTCGATCTCGTGCTGGCTGTTCGCCGCCTCGTGGTGCGAGGAGATGACGCCGATTCCCATCTCCTCGAGCGTGAGTACAATCTGCCTTCGCAAATCGCTGGCGACGTCAAGGGGTGTCAGGTCGAAGTATCCACCCCGGTCGAGGATCTCCGGCGTGTTGGAGTTCTTGAAAAAGAAGAACTCAATTTCAGGGCCGGTGTAGAAGGAATAGCCCTTTTCGGCGGCTTTCTGGAGATTCCGTTTCAGCACGTACCGGGAATCGCCCTCGAATGGTTTCATGTCGGTGGTGTAGATGTCGCAGAAAACACGGGCTACCGAGTCCTCCTTGGGCCTCCAGGGAAGTATTTTAAAGGTGGACAGGTCGGGAACGGCGAGCATCTCCCTCTCGTTGGCCCTTATAAAGCCCAGCATGGTGGTGCCGTCAAACCGGACACCCTCGTTGATCGCATCTTCGAACTCGTCTATGGTGATGGCGTAGCTTTTCAAAAACCCGAGAATGTCGGTAAACCACAGCCTTATAAACCGCACATTGCTGCTGTGGGC
Source organism: uncultured Leptospiraceae bacterium (assembly GCA_964591055.1). GTDB lineage: Bacteria > Spirochaetota > UBA4802 > UBA4802 > JAGODF01 > CAZPZJ01. The sequence continues at coordinate 1,864 of CAZPZJ010000226.1, read as the reverse complement.
GAGCCTGAGTACGTATTCCCTGTCTTCCTGCATTTACCTGATTCCGTTCCTCTTGATGCCGTGGATTGCGGCCGCTTTTTCAACGGCCTTGCGGTACTCCGGATTGGAAATCCTTCCTGCGAGCATTTCCTCGTGCAACAGTCTCAGAAGCAGATAAAACATGATGCACCTCCCATAAAGATGTTCTGGGATCATTATCGGGAAATGTCGCTCTTTTAATAAGTGAAACAGACAGGGGCGCGGAGTCAAGATTTATTTCCCGGCCGGGCTGTTTTCACGCAGGTGAGACGGCGCAGCTCACGCTTTTACATGAAGCTGATGTATATAAGGAGGATGAAGATCACAAGTATCAGGGCAAAAAGCCCGATCACCAGGTACGTGGATTTTGAAAAGCCGATTCCCGGCTCGGACACGGCGCTTGATGCCTGTGTCATGGCTTTTTTGGCCACATTCGCCTTGACAGGCGGGCCGTCCGATGCCGGATCGTAAATCTTGAGTTTTACCTGCTTTTCCTCTTCGCTGCATTTTCCGTAGATGCCGGGGCCTATCATCATCAGAATGTCGATAGGGGCGTTTTTCCCCGTGGACTTGATGTCGATGACCTCGCACGGTATGGGGCGGATGGTGTTGTCGGTTCTGAGATTCATAAGGTCGATGAAGTAGTTCGCGCGGTCGGAGTTCGGAATGATGCGCGCCATGATCTTGTCGCCGATTTTCAGCTCATAGATGGGCTTGCCCTTGACGGGCGAAAGGATCGGTTCAACCGGAAGTATCGCGGATCCGTCCTCGACCGAGGCGTCCGCCCCCGCGGGCTTTTCCTGCGCCTTGCCGCGGTTTTCCTTGGTTTCCCGGAATTCCTCCGGTGTCACTTCCTGGATGCCGACTTCGAGGATCAGGTTCTTGTCGTGTATAATGCGGTTGACGGTGTCGTAAATCAGCGTTTCGACGCTGTCATAGTCGTAATTATTGAGGTATTCGTAAAGCTGGTTTTTCTGGTTCGGATCCTTTGCGAGCGTGCTGATCTGGTTCATGAGGGAAGAGGTCATGCTGTTGTTGAAGGTGCCCTTCCACTTGATCTCGAGGATGCGCTCCTCGTAGGAGTCCCATCCGAGATGGGGTTCGTTATCGTACACGCTGGAATAAGTGGAAACGACCGTGTTGAAGTTGTCTATATCCTGATTCTTGTTGAAAATCACCAGCAGGAGTCCGTAGAGGCTGAGGGAGTTGGATTTAAAGCGCGCCTTGAGGATGATGATGCTGTTTTCCACGGAAACGATACCTCTGTATCAGATATACATGCGGCCCTACGCTCTAATCGGCACGGCACTGCCTTTTCATAAGAGATTAACCGCAACGCGCACAACTGATTTTCTTTCAATAAATGGTAAAAAGGTTAACTGTCAAGATAAAATTACCCCGCCCCGGATGATACCGTTATTTTTTAGACCTGCAATCAGGAAATGATTGACTTTTTTTGAGTGAGCATTGATATTTTTAGCCGCAACCCGTTTGCACAGATGCCCGTTTTCAGGGGACCAACGGCTGTGGGCGCGGTGAGGGCCGGCTGCAATGACGCGTATAGGGGGAAATACGTGCGGGGAATAATCGTTCTTTCCATACTGTTCATTTTTTCCATTACGCCAGCTTTTCCTTTTTCCGACCAGACAACGTCGGAGAGGATTTTGGGTGAGAACAAGGATTTCATCACGTTCGTGAATATATGTCTCACCAACTTCGGAAAGGAAAGGCTTGCCGACAGCGAAAAGAAATTCAGGGACGTATACCAGGACCAGTTCAACGCGCAGGTTGCGTACCTCCAGTCCGAGTATAAAAACACCTTCTATCACATTCGCTCATCCCAGAA
>CAZPZJ010000225.1:1507-5893 GCA_964591055.1 uncultured Leptospiraceae bacterium | reverse complement strand
GTTTTAATCCAGTGGGGCTGCGGCTTCGGGGATATGCTTTCGGGGTTGTGGCACCATTCGCAGCGCAGGGGGCAGCCCTTCATGAACACGGTGGTCCGAAGCCCGGGTCCGTCCTCGGTGGACATCCTCTGGATTTCAAGCACGGTTCCGAACACTTCGGCACTGTCAGTGGTCTCTTTCATCGCTTCTCCCGCTAAAACCTTCCGTGGCTGAGGCGGGCGATCACTTCGTCCTGAAGCTCCCTGCCCACGCTGGTGAAATACGCATTGTAGCCGGTGATGCGCACCAGAAGGCTCCGGTAGTCCTGCGGGTGCTTCTGGGCGTCGCGCAGCATGTCCGGATCGAGAATGTTGACCTGAAGGGCGGTGCCGCCGTTTTCTGCGTATCCACGCAGGAAGGCCTTGAATTTCTCCCGGTGCTCCGTATCACGCATGATCGAGGGATTGAAGGTGATGGTGTGGCTTGCCCCGTTGGGAAGAAGGTTGCGGTATGCTTCCCAGCCGCTTTCGCCTTCCCCCTTTCCGCCGAGCACCACGCCCACTGAATTGGCGTTCGCGGTCGGTCCGTTGGTATCCGCGCCGTTGGATGGACAGATCGCGTTGGAGAGGAACTGCCCGCGGCAGCGGCCGTCGGGGCTCGCCGCCATGATAAACCCGTCGCCCGCCCAGTAGTTCCAGCTCAGCATCCCCGGCCTGAAGCGCCTGCCGGTGGATTGTGTACAATGCTTCCATGTCTCGCCGGTCCACAGTTCCATAACCCGGAGCCCCATAGCATCGGCATCGCTGTCGTCGCGGCCGTACTTCGGCGCGCGGTTTTTGGCGGTGGCCTGCAGCACCTCGTAGCCCTGCCAGTTGGCCTTAAGCGCGCTGACAAGCTCATTCATGGTGCATATCTTTTTATCGTACACCATGTACTTGATGGCAAGCAGCGAATCGACAGTGGTGGCGAAGGTCACGGCTTCGATGGTGGTGAACCCGATCTCGGCGCCGCCGCGCGTGATGTCGGCGCCTTTTTCGGCGCATCCACGGACGAGGCAGGAGAGGTAGGGGGTGGGATTGAACATCGCGCGGATGCGCTCCGAACGCTCGTAAAGGTCCGCAATCCTGGAAACGATGAACGAAGTCTGTACTGCATACGCGTTCCAGAACTGTTCCCATCCTCTGAACTTCCCTGGATTGCCGGTCCGGGGGCCGTCCTGGCGAATCTTTTCCGTCTTTCCGGTGATCGGATCGGTAAACGGGTGCAGGTCTTTGCCGCCTGTGAGTGCAAGCTCCACCGCTTTCAGCAGATTGAGATTGTTGTCAACCGTTCCCGAGCGGTCGTTTCCACCCATCGTATTCTCAAGGCAGCCAACCGGCGCATAATCATACACCGTTTCGGGATTGATGAATTGTTCGAGTTTTGCCCGCTTCCCCTCAAGAATGAGCCCCGCCATGGAGCGTTCGTCGAAATTCAGGATGAACGGGGCCCCCTGGCTGGAGGCGATCATGTCGACCAGCCTGTCGAGAAGCGCGTCAGGCGATTTACGGTGCAACCGCACATTGGGCTTGGGTTCAAGAATGGGCGACATCTCGTCGATGACGTCGAGGATTGCGTACGTCAGGTCATTGGTCATGTCACGGCCTTCCGGGCCGAGTCCCGAGAGCGTGAGAAGCTGCCCGAAGCCGGCGGTGATTCCCTGGTTGCCGGTGCGGATCATTGCGTCATACGCGGTGTTGGCGTGCACCCAGAAGCATTTCAGGATTTCCTTGCCGAACTCGCGGTCCATGCCCTGCCTGAGGGAGCGCTCCCAGTAAGGAAGAAGGTACTGGTCGATTCGGCCGAAAGACACTCCCGGTCCAGGGTAGTTCTCATCGGCCATGATGAGCATGTGGTTTATCCAGAGCGCCTGAACGGCCTCCCAGAATGTTTCCGGGGCCTGCCATGGCACCTTCATTAAAATTCTTTCCATCTGTTCAAGCTCGGATTTGCGCTGTGAATCCTGTTCGCGTGAGGCAAGAGTGGCGCACAGGCGGGAATATTCCGAGGCCAGGTCGCGCGGCATGGTGGCTGCGGTCATCATTGCGCGAAGCTGTGCGCCGCGCTCCCCCCTGCGCTCCTGTGCCGACAGCTGTTCGTAGCGCTCCTCAAGCTCCTCGTGAATTCCCTTCCATCCCCGCTCCAGAAGGCGCTGATGCCCGGGAACGAGGTGGCCGGATGTCGCGCCTGAGTTTCCGTATCCGTGGTCGTGAAAGCGCTTCATTGCGGCGCGGGCCCCGTGCTTCCCCTGGATCATGCGCTGTCGCCGGCGGGATTCCGCTTTTGTCAGGCACATGGATGTCTGAATGTTAAATCGCGCTCCCGCGATCAGGTCGCCGGGAAGTATCTCTTTCGGCAGATAGTCAACCATCACCTTCCTGTTAAACCAGGCACGCCGCTCGGGGATGCTCCATGACCAGAATCCGGGTTCAAGCCCCACCGATCGGGCCGAGAGGCGGTAGGAGCCGGTCATCGCCTGCATCAGCGGGTAGGTTTCCGGAACGATGTAAAAGGTGAGCTCATTGTACTGCACGTCCCATGGCGTACCGGTGGTCCATGCTGTCGCTTCGTTGGTCCACTTCCGGGAGGCTCCCATGAAGTAGTAATCGCGCAGCCGCTGGATACGCGGTGAAAGTCCTGTCGGCGTTTTAATGTGATACTGTGCTGCGGTGGATGGGTGCGCCATGTCTGCCTCCTTACCTGTTTCAGGCGTTGAACATGGATCGAAGCCGGCTCTCTCCGTGTTCGAGTATTTGCTGCATGACCATCTGTGCTTTTTTTACATTCTGGCGGTCGATCGCTTCGACGAAAGCGATGTGAAAGGCGAACACTGTGGAAACGACGCCGGCGTCCTGAAAAAAAAGAGACGTGAGATTTGTGTACACTTCCCGGAATGAGTTGATGAGAAGGGGGTAAATCATGTTTCCCGACACGATCGCAATCAGGTGATGGAATGAAAAGTCGAGATCGGTGATCTGTGATGTCTGAACCGGATCGGACGCTGCCTCAAGCTCAAGAAGCTTTCGGAACTCGGCCATGTGCGCGTCATTTCGGCGCTCCGCCGCGAGCCGGGCGTTTTCGATCTCGAAGAGTTTTCTGAGCTCCAGCAGGCTTTCAAAAATAGAAGGCTCAAGGGCGCCGATATGGTAGTTGACCAGGGAGTTGAGAAGTGTCAGCGAGCCGTTTCGCCGGTAATCGCTCACGATGGTGCCGATGCGGGGATGCATGATCACCAGGCCGCGATGCTCAAGCTCGACAAGGCCCTCATGCACCACGGGCCTGCTCACCTCAAGCTGGAGCGCAAGCTCCCGCTCAGAGGGAAGTTTCTGCCCTATGGTGAGCTTTCCCGAAAGGATAAGCTTTTCAAAGCGCTGGACAAACACTTCAACCAGGCTTTCGGTTTTCAGCGGGCAAAGTATATCATTCATCATTTTTATATTGGCGATGCTGGCAGATGGTCTTACCAGTTGCAATATAGGGTGGAAGGGTGGCAATGTCAAGGATTTCAGCACACAAGGGCGGAAAAATCTTTTTTCCTTGATTTATGTCGCTTTTTTCGGTATCATGCACCGATTTAATGATATGCTTTCATGCTGGCCGAAAATCCCGATTACATATCCGGTGCATGAATCTCCACAGGAGCAGTGTGATGCGTTTGAAAATCTGCCGTGAATGTGAACACTACATCATGGATGATGGACGTGAAGTATCGTGCCGCTATTATAATAATACCTCCTATTTCGAGATACGATTGTCCCCCCAGGGAGCTGAAATATCCCGCTGCCCGATGGAGATGGAAAAGACAGGTGGAAGGCTGAGAACCGCGCTGCGGAATTAACCGCGTCCGGCATCCGAATACAAGCATCAGTAGATGAAAGCCACTACAACGGGTGAGATGATGAGGCGCAGTCAGCGGTCCCTGCGTGTGCCGGTACTGTTTTTGCCTGTGTCCGAAGCAGTGGTGTCGGAAGGTATTGAGTACACAAGGGAATCGGGCTGGCCGTATTCGCCCGGTCGGAGGCTGTACTGTATGGTCATGAGAATTGACCGTATGGGGCCGGTCTTCCCCTGTTGAAGCCCCTCGCATGCCGCGGTCAGGAAAACAGGGGTTCCGGATGACGCGTTCAACCAGGCAATGCCGCGCCAGATTGCGCGAGGTGTTTTCTGTATATAGCTGAACGCCATACACCGGGCGTTTCCAATCACCTTGCTTTCGTCGGTGCGGCTGGCGCTGATGGTGCTTTGAATGCTTCTGTGAAAGGGGGTTTCAGCGTCATTGATCCCGAACGCGCGCGTGTAGCTCAGGTATTCATTTCTGGTTTTTTCCGTGACATCCACGCCGTTTTGAAGCGCCTTTTCAAGCACGTA
>CAZPZJ010000225.1:0-1407 GCA_964591055.1 uncultured Leptospiraceae bacterium | reverse complement strand
TTATGAAAACGGCGAGGAGGTCGGCATCTATCTTGTCGTGATTGGCCTCTTCCTGAAGGATGCTCAGCGCCCTTTCGGTGGGGATTGATTTTTTGTATGGGCGGTCGGTTGCGGTCAGGGCGTCGTATACGTCGGCAATCGCCATCATGCGCGCCTGGACGGGAATCTGGTCTTTTCCTTTCAGCCTGTTGGGATAGCCTGTGCCGTCGAGCTTTTCGTGGTGTTTGGCCGCGATTTCGGGTATCCGCTTGAATTCCGGCGGCCATGGGATTTTACTCACGAAATTATAGGTATGAGTGACGTGGCTTTCGATTTCGCGCCTCTCTTCCTCGTTGAGGCTGCCCCTCCTGATTTCAAGATTTTCCCGCTCGAAATCACTGATGACGCTGATTCTGTTGCCGTCAATGTCTATGCAGCACGGCTCCTCAATTTCCCTCATTATTTCCTCAAGGACGTCCTTTGGGTCCTTGTCGGTGACGGTGGGTTCATTGAGCTTCGCAATGGTGTCCTTGATCGACCTGATGCGCGCAAGCCTTGCCTGGAGGGCGCTTTGATGTTTTTCAAGCTCATGCGCTGAAACGGCATTGCCCGCTTTCATCTCCGCGATCCTTCTTTCTTCCGCCGCATAGTTCAACTCGATAATGCGGTAGAGGTAATTAATTTTAAGCATGACGTTTTCGAAATCCTTGGGGAAGAGCTTTTTCCCTTTCATGAAAATGGCCAGATCGATGTACACCTTTCCGAAATCGTGAAGCAGCGCTGCGTATTCCAGCTCCTTGATCTCGGTCTCGGAAAAAGTGAGGTCCTTGAAGGGCCCATCTGATTCAAGGTTTATGGCGCGGGCCATCTCGGTGCAGATTTTCGCGACCCTGAACGAATGACCCGATGTGGCGATGTCGCGGGATTCAATCGCCGTAACTGATGCTTTCACGAATTCCTCAAACTGGGTTTCTATCTGTTTGATCATCCGGTTGTTTTCAAGCGCTATGGCGGCCTGACTGGCGACAGCCTCCATGAGGCTGTTGTAACGCTCATCAAAAGGGACCACTTTTGTCAGAAAATCTTCCGGTGTTTCCAGCTTGATTTCAAACGCCTCGTTGCCGGAGGATTTACTGCTTATCCTCAGGTCTTCCTTGCTGTTGATGAGCTGAATAACGCCGATTATCTGGTCGATGTGGTTCTTCATCGGAACCACCAGCATTGTACGGGACTGGTATCCCTGCTGCTGGTCGATTGACTTGTTGAAGGAGACAGGGTCATTCTCCGAAAGATTATAGACGTCGGGCAGATTGAGCACCTTGCCGTAAATGGCAACATAGCCTGCAATGGATTTCGTGTTGTAGGGGAGCACGAATTCCTCAATGGGAATCTGCTTGGAGAAGGTGTGGGAGTACTTGAACCTGAGCT
>CAZPZJ010000224.1:0-5916 GCA_964591055.1 uncultured Leptospiraceae bacterium | reverse complement strand
ATGTACAGTGAAGCGGAAGTGCTTGATGCAATCGACAGGGCGCTCGCGGGCGCTGCTTCCGGCGATGTTGATATCGATTCCATTCGCTTCCGGGGACAATGAGGGCATTCCTCGCGGATGACGGCGATGCGATGAATATCAGGGAAACGCAGAAAAAGCTTCTTGATGTCCTTTCACAGTACAGGGCGCTCATGATCTGTATCCAGGGCAGCCCCGATCCGGACGTCATCGCGTCATCGTATGCGCTGAAGCTCCTGTGCGAAAAAATCGGCGTGAAAGCGGAGATCTTCGCATCAAGCGAGCCTTCCCTTCCGCAGAACAGGGCCATTGTTCAGCAGCTCGACATCCCGATCACCTACGCCAGCCCTGCCGGAAGCGTGCAGAAGTTTAATGCGTACGCGGTGCTTGATTTCCAGTCGGCGTTTGTGAAAGGGGTGACGGGAACCATCGAGTGCGCCGTGCATATCGACCATCACGAACCTGTGAAAGAAAGCGTCAGGCCGGCGCTCAAGCTTGCGCTGGAGCAGTTCAACTCGGTGAGCTCGGCGATGGCGCTGTTTATCAGGGATTCAGAATTTTCTAAGGACGATACGCTGCTCAGAAAAGTCGCGACCGCCCTGGTGTATGGAATACAGACCGACACGGACGGGTATCAGCACGCTTCGAACCTGGATTTCGAGGCGCTTTCGTTCATCTCTCCCTACTCGGATTCGCAGGTGCTGGATCGCATTACCGGGCTTCCCATGAGCGGGGCGGTCGCACGCCTGCTGGAAAAGGCCATGCAGAACAGGGTACGCTACAGGGACTGGGCGATCGCCGGCATGGGATTCATCGACGAGTCAGTGCGTGACGCGATTGCGATCATCGCTGATTTCCTGCTGAGAGAGGAGAATGTTGAGGTCTCCATCGTGTACGCTGCAATCGAAAAGAACCACGGGAAGGGGATGGTGCTCGACGCCTCGTTCCGCGCCAAGAAAGAGGATCTCGACCTGAATTATGTGATCAAGTCGATCACTTCCGAGGGCGGCGCCAGGAAATTCAAGGGAGCATTTCAGGTGAACCTGGACTACTTCACCAACTGTCCGGACCGCGCCCTTCTCTGGAAGATGATTGACCTTACCACTATGGATGTGTTGAAGAAAAAAAGGGACACGATTTACATCGCGGAATTGAAAGGGGTCTACAACCGGTTCAAGAAAAGAATTCGGAACTTTTTCGAAAAGATGGGAATCATTCTCATCGCACTGTTGATGCTTTCCGGGTGTGCCAGGAAATTCGGCATGGTGCGCTCGGTTACCCCGGTTGAAAGGCTTGATACTGAAGTCAGATCGGAAGGCTGCGCGCTTATCCGAAGCAGGTTTTTTGATGTCGCCGCTGAAGCGATCGACGAGAAACGCTGGCAGGCAATGCTGGCGGCAAAAACATTCACAACCAGGAAAAAGGCGTCGTCAGAGACGCGCTTCCCGCGCCTGTTGCTGTTCCGGGTTATGATCAGCAACGTTGGCGATGATCCGCTTGCTTTGAAAAAAACGACATTGCTCTACGGGAAGGAGGAGAAAGCGGCTCTTACAGTGAAACAGGTACGCGAAAAGTGCAAATCCCCGGCATATGACGCGTTTGCCTTCAGGCGCATTCTTGCCGCAGGGAGATTGCTCAGGGAGTCATACTGCATGAGCGAAGTGGACCATGACAGGGATTTTATCAATTATTTTTTCGACATTGTGAACCCCGGTGAGAGGATCGCCAGGATATTCGCCTTCGACTGGGTGCCCGTCGAACACCGCAGGATGACTTTGCGTGTTGAAGTGGAAGTGAAGAAGCCTGTTCCGTATAAAAAAATAATTGATTTTGATTTTAATCGCCTTGAATATCGAACACGCGGAAAACATTTTATCCGCCCTTCAAAGCAAAACAGGGAAGGGACAGCCGTTCGGGAGATACCATCCAATGAAGATTGACAGTGGCATTATACGCCGTGTCGCAGAGCTTGCGCGCCTTGAGCTGGACGAAGGCGAGATGGAGCTGTTTTCCAGGCAGCTTTCGGACATCATCGGATACGTGGAAAAAATCAATCAGATGGACACGGATTCCGTCCAGCCGACCGATCACATTGTCGATCTGAAAAACGTGTTCAGGCAGGATGCCACCGGGCGCTCGCTTGCGGTAGAGGAAATTGAGCGCATTGCGCCGCGTTTCGCGAACAATCACATTGTGGTTCCAAAAATCATCGAGGAGTACTGATGAGGAGGCTTTTCATCGCACTGCCGTTTCCGGATTTGGCTTGTGATTCGCTGAAGGAAATCCATTGTGCGCTTTCCGGGGTGAAAGCGCTGAAAGCGGTGCGGCCCGACCAGTATCATCTCACTTTGAAATTTTTTGGAGAATGTGACGGGAAGCGCGCTGAGGGAATTGAGAAGGGATTCGGCGGTGTGGGTGTCGGGAAAGATCCCGTTCCCTTCAGCCTTGAAGGCATGGGGGCGTTTCCCGGCCTGCAGAGGCCAAAGGTGCTGTGGGTCGGAATCAAGGACGAGAAGGGATTGATTGAGGGCGCGTTCAATGCGGTCAGCGGATTTGCCGCCTCTCTGGGGTTTTCCGGGGAAGAGAGAGCATTCTCTCCGCACCTGACGGTTGCGAGGCTCAGAAGGGATGCGATCCTGCCCCGGGACGTCATTGCGCTCATGGAAGACAAGCGGAACGAGCATTTTGCTCGCTCCGAATTTCAGAAACTGGTGCTCTACGAGTCAAAACTCATGCCGGGAGGGCCTGTGTATACTGAAGTTCAAAGCATTATGCTCTCCGGTTCATAAAAAAATACGCGAGGCAGGATGTTGTATGGAAATAACTGTTGAGCGACCTCTTGGAAAGATCGTACTCATCCGGCTTGCCGGTGTATACGACATCAGCGAGATATTCCGATTTGAAACCGCTGTCACCGAAAACACCGACTCCGATACGCGGGTGCTGGCGCTTGATTTCTCAGATTTGGTGTTCATCGACTCCTCAGCGATCAGCTCCCTCATTCGGATGAAGAACAAGGTCAGCAAGGATGGTATTCAAGTCCTGATAATAGACATACAGGACGATATTCTCAACATGTTCAAGCTTGCCTACCTCGACAGGTTTTTTACCCTAATCCCCAGGGCCGATTTCCTGAAATACGTTGACGAAGAGCGATGAGGGTATTTATTGCTGATGGTGCGCAATAAAAAAGGGGCCTTTCGGCCCCTTTCCGGTGAATCGGTATTCCCTATTTGTGCGAATGGTTTTTCTCTCGTTGAACCGCTTAACTGCCGAGAAGCTGCAGAATGTTTCTGGTCTTCATGTTTGCCTGAGCCAGCATCGCAGTACCACTCTGTGTGAGTATCTGATCCTTGGTCAGATCGACGAGGGTTTCTGCCATATCGGCATCTCTTATGCGGCTTTCGGATGCCTGTATGTTTTCGTAGGCGTTCATGAGACCGCGAGCGGCCGTCTCGAGCCTGTTAAAGTAAGCGCCAAGGTCCGCGCGCTGTTTGCTCACCCTGTGAAGTGCATCGTCAATGACGCCTATCGTTCTGTTAGCGCCGTCAGCGGTGCTGAGGTTCGCGAGGAAACGGCCGGTCCTTTCGACAAGCCCGAGTCCCAGCGCCGTCATGGTCTGTATGTAGATCCTCTCCCTCTGGTGCATGTTGGCGCCCATATGGAACCACATACTCGCCCTTGGGTTGGTGCGCGAGAAGTCGCCGAGCAGAAGCCTGAATTTGTTGAATTCAGCCTGTGAAGCGATGCGATCGACTTCGTCGATCAGCGCGGACACTTCAACCTGAATAAGCTGCCTGTCCTGCTGTGTGTAGATACCGTTGGAGGACTGAACCGCCAGCACCCTGATCCTCTGAAGGATCGAAGCTGACTGGTTGAGGTATCCTTCTGCGGTCTGCACAAGCGACATGCCGTCTTCAGTGTTCCTCTCCGCCTGCCTGAGTCCCTGAATCTGCGATCTCATTTTTTCAGAAACCGCCAGACCAGATGCGTCATCGCCGGCGCGGTTGATTCTCATGCCCGAGGACAGTTTTTCCATCGACCTGTCCACGTCCCAATGCTTGAACTTGAGAACCTTGTTCGCATTGATGGCACTCATGTTGTGGTTAATTATCATAGTCAACACTCCTTTGTTTGTGTATAGCCCGATCTCCCTATCAGGCTTTTTTAATACCAGGTTACATTGGTTAGTCAGGGAATACCCTTCTAATGCTGCAACCGTTTATCCCCGTATTTGCAATACAGGAATGAAGCGTTGCCGCAGGGTTCACCGGTTTTCAAAGATCATGCTGATTGCTATCAGCCCTTACGATACGATTATCGTGTTTCAGGAGGGATTTATTGAAGTTGATAAATGGAGATTAAAGGCGTTTAATGTCATTTATATGCTATTATTGAGCTCAAATGGGCCATTCCTGCCTCTTTTGAGAATTTTTCGCATATTTTACCTTAATCATAATGTCGGCATTACAGATTTTACCATTAGCATTTTTTCAGTCTGCATCGCGCGTGTCACTTCGGGGATACATCATGTCAATGACGTCTTTATACTGGTCCTGAATAAACCTTCTTTTAAACTTGTATGCCATTGTCAGCTCACCGCTTTCAACCGTGAAGGGATGATCAAGCAGGGTGAATTTCTTGATCTGCTCGTAACGGGCGAGTGTTTCATTGATGGAATCAATTCTTTCCTTGAAGAGGGTGCGAATTTTTTCATTTTTTACGAGATCGGAGGGCGAATCATACCGGATGTTGTGGTTTTTCGCGAGTTTTTCAAGCTCGTCGAAGTTGGGAACAACCAGTGCCGTAAGGTATTTCCGCTTATCGCCGACCACGCAGAAGTAATCGATGTATTCATCATTGTCGAACAGCCTTTCAATCCTCTGTGGCGCGATGTTTTTTCCCGCGGAGGTAATGATCAAATCCTTCAATCTGCTTGTGATCGTGAGGGTCCCGTCCTCGTTGAGCACTCCGACATCGCCCGTGCGGAAAAAGCCGTCCGGAGTGAACGCTTCTTCCATGTTCTGACCGTCGTCCCGATAGTAGCCCTTGAAGACCATATCACCCCTGATGAGAATCTCACCTTCGTCTGAAATTCTCTCCTCGACCCCCTTGATGGGAGGGCCAACCGTCCCGGGCCTGTTGGAGCCGGGGCGATTGACGTTGACAATGGGGGATGTTTCTGTAAGTCCGTATCCTTCGAGCAGCCTGACGTCGATTGACCCGTAAAAATGGGAAACTTCAAGCGACAACGGGCCACCGCCTGAAAACAGAACCTTGGTGCGGTTCATGTTGATAGATTTCCTTATAAAATGATACACTGGACAGAGCGCGGATTTTATCAGGGAAAGAAAAAAGGGAACCCTGCTCCCGGTTTTTTTCCTGGAATAGTGGGACTTCCCGACGGAGATCGCGAGTTCGTATATCCATCGTTTGGGTGGTTTTGACCGGTTGATTGTATTGACGGTGTGGATGTACAGCTTTTCGTACATCCGGGGGACTGAGCACATGACAGTCGGTTTAATCGCGGCTATGTCGCGTGTGATTTCCTCGGTATCGAAAGTATGAGATATGGCCATGGGCGTGCCGGTGAGGGCGGATGCAAACAGGTCGGCGGAAAGGCCGAACACGTGGCTGAATGGAAGATGTGAAAGCCTGATGTCGTCAGAATTAATATCGAAATGTTCGGTGACCGGAATCTGGGCCAGGAAGTTGCCGTGTGTGAGCATAACGCCTTTCGGAACGCCTGTCGTGCCGGGCGTGTAGATGATGGCGGCAAGATCGTCACCGGCGATGTTTTTTACGGAATCGATTATCCTGTCAAGATGGGATGATTTTCTCCCCAGGGCGAGCAGTTCGTCATAAGACATGACGTTGCGATGCTTTTTATCCGCAGGA
>CAZPZJ010000223.1:3009-5939 GCA_964591055.1 uncultured Leptospiraceae bacterium | reverse complement strand
ACGGGTAGAGATTCACCGTCACCATGCACAGCTTTGAGCGGAACACCTCGAGGCTCTGGACGTCTGGATCGCGGTCCCGAATGGCGCACAGGATGCACCCGACTTTCGGCTTTTCGCCCTTCACGTATTTGATCTTCTCGGTGTTGAACAGGTACTGTCGCATTTCTCCCCGCCTGCCGGTTTTTCAGTGGCCCGAATGATGTTCCGGCACACAGCATATGCCTGAACCGCGGTCGGTCAAGAACAAATGAAACCCGGCCGGACTGTTTTACGGTTGACGCTGAAATCGGTTTAAGCTACAAAGAGGCATGAGCGGCGTCATACAATCACTCGCACCGGCGCTTTGCCTGCTGGCCGCGCTCTTCGCATGCTCCGACAACGATCCGCAGGAGCCGCAGGCGGTCGTCAGCGCCTATCGCGGCAAAACCGGCTGCCTGAGCGGCAACTGCGTCAGCGGCCGCGGCATCTTCGTCGAGGCGGACGGTGAGCGCTATGAGGGTGAATGGGACAAGGGAAAGCGGGACGGGATAGGCGTTGCAACGTGGCCTGACGGATCATCGTACATCGGCCAGTGGCGCGCCGACTCAACCCACGGCAAGGGCATCTACGTGAAGAGCGACGGCGAACGCTACGAAGGAGACTGGGCGGGCGGCAGGCGCGAAGGCGCGGGCAAGAGCTTCTGGCCGGACGGTTCAAAATACGAGGGACAGTTCATGAATGACCGTCCGCATGGAAGGGGCCGTTTCACCGGAAGCGACGGCACGACGTACGAAGGTGAATTCGCCAACGGCAAAGCGCACGGAACGGGAGTGCTTACAAGGCAGGGCAAGCGAGTCACCACGCAGTGGATAGAGGGCAGGCCCGCGGGAAAAAAATAAAAAATCCGTCCTTGCGGTCATTTAGTTGTTTTCCAAACGGCGTTCATTTTTTCAAATGCGAAATAATCACGGTACGGGAGTACGGCAATGCAGGACCTGAAAAAAGCCTATGTCACGGTGATGGACGACCATTTCCCTGACACCATGACAATCACCTTCGGCGAACAGACGCTGGTATACAAAAAGCGCGCGTGGAAAATCGATGACGAGGGAAAGCTCATCGAGAAAGGCCTTCGCTACGGGGAAAATCCCGGGCAGGAGGCCGCGATGTACGAGCTTGTCAACGGCAACCTCGTTTTAGGGGATTGCCGGTTTATCGCTCCCGGCAACTCCCTGGTCAGCGGGATCACTGAGCAGATGATGATCCAGCCGGGCAAGCACCCCGGCAAGATCAACCTGACCGATATCGACAACGGCCTCAACATCCTGAAGTTTCTCGCGGGAAAGCCCGCCTCTGTCATCATCAAGCACAACAACCCCTGCGGTGTGGCCTGCGCTTCAAATGCGGCCGAGGCTTTCCAGCGCTCCTTCCGCGCGGACAGGATCGCCGCATTCGGCGGCTGCGTGGCGCTCAACCGGACGGTGGACCGCGAAACCGCCGAGCTGATCGCCGCCCAGTACTTCGAAGTGGTGGTCGCCCCGGATTACGCGGGCGGCGCGGTCGAGGTCCTCTCCGCGAGAAAGAACCTGCGCATCATAAAGATCGAGAAGATGGACCGCCTTGAATCGCACCTGAACGCCCGCTTCGTGGACTTCAAATCGCTGATAGACGGCGGCGTCATCGTCCAGCAATCCCCGCTCAACATCGTCAAAGGCCGCGACGACCTGAAGCCCGCGGCATCGGAATACAGGGGGCAGTCCTACTCCATCGACCGGCTGCCCACCGACCGCGAATACGAGGACCTTCTCTTCGGCTGGTTCGTGGAGCAGGGCGTGACCTCGAACTCAGTGCTCTACGTGAAAGACTGCGTGACCGTCGGCATCGGCACCGGCGAACAGGACAGGGTGGGAGTGGCCGAGATCGCCGCGGCCAAGGCGTACACCAAGCACGCGGACCTTGTCTGCTTCGACAGACACGCCATCTCGTACAAGGAGCTCGAGCTCGCGGTGGAGAAGGGCGAGCGTCCACGCTCGCAGCTTGCGGAGATCGACGAAGAGACAAAGGCGGCGAAGGGCGGAATCTCGGGCGCGGCGATGGTCTCGGACGCGTTCTTCCCCTTCCGGGACGGCGTTGACGTGGGCATCAGGAACGGAGTTTCCGCGATCGTCCAGCCGGGCGGGTCGCTGCGCGATTTCGAGTCGATTCAGGCGTGCAACGAGGCGAGCCCGAAAGTCACCATGGTCTACACAGGCCAGCGTGCGTTCAGGCATTAGGGGGTCGGCATGTCGGTAATCACGGATTACATCAGCGTTTCCACCGGGGGCGGGCGCGACGTCATCGACCTCACTCCCGACGTCCAGAGCATCATCGCCAGGCACGGGCTCGACCAGGGAATCGCGGTGGTTTTCGTCCCCGGATCGACCGCCGCCATCACGACGATCGAGTTCGAGCCGGGCCTCAGCCTTGACCTGAAGGAATTTCTGGAAAAGCTGCTTCCCTACGGCGCAAACTACCATCACCACAACACCTGGAACGACGACAACGGCGCGGCGCACCTTCAATCGGCGCTCATCGGCCCCTCGCTGACGGTGCCCGTGGTGAGCGGCTCACTCGCGCTGGGGACCTGGCAGCAGATTGTGCTGGTTGACTGCGACACGCGCGCGCGCAACAGGCGCATCGTGGTGCAGCTTCTGTATTGAGGGAATTTTCTGCGAGGCGCGCGGGACGCAATTATCACGCATCATCACCGGGCGATTTCAACTCCTATCGAGTACACCGTCCTGCGCTCCCTGCTGTCGACAAACCCGAAGATATTTCCGTGAAGAATTCCGCAGTACACCGACACCGTCCCGCGCGGCACCAGGCCTTCCGCACTCACGCCGCACCGCGCCGATACCGTGCTCACGCCGTTGATCAGCGGATATGACACCGTGCTTTTCCTGACTTCTCCG
>CAZPZJ010000223.1:0-2909 GCA_964591055.1 uncultured Leptospiraceae bacterium | reverse complement strand
GCAAGGCGCACCATGAGCGAGTTGAGATTGATGTTCCTGTAGGCGCCGTCGTAGATCGCCTCATGCGCGCTGCCGCCGTCCCACCCCAGCCCGCCGGTGGGATGGGCGCTTTCATGCTCGTACCCGGCCGCCATTGAGGCCTTCAAACAATCTCCCCCGTACAGGTCTCCGTTGAAACAGGCGAAGGCGAATCCACGCCAGTTGTGATTTGGAAGCGCCTCCTGGTTGAAGCGCTCTTCGTTGCGCACCTCCACCATCCCGCCCGCATCGAAGAAACCGGCCTGAAGGCGGTCGCCCACCCTAACCGCCGGCGATCCACGGAACTCGAATCCCGTCGCGATGCGGTCGGGATCGGCATGGAGGGACAATGACTGCGCTCGCGCCGAATGAAATCCCATTATGAGTATAATCACTACCGGGAATACATTGCTGATTGTATTTTTCAGAAATGAGTTCATCTTTCAATAATCATTCATCTCATGACATGCCGTGATCTCGTCTTTGAATCCATCACCTGCAGCAGGAGGAATATCTCGCAGTCCGGCGCCTTTTGTTATAAAATTCGAATGAATGCCGGGGAAAGATAATTCACTTCAGGCAGAACCAAGTTTTTTTCTTCCAGTCAACCGCCGCTACTTCTTCACAGCGTAGAGCACAATGCTTTTAGGAAAGAAGTTGTCGAAGAACGCCTCCACCCTCGGGTAGAATTTCTTGGAGTAAAGCCCCAGCGTCAGGAAGGTGCGGTATTTTTTTGTGATGAACTGGTCGTTGTTGTGCAGGCCCACCACGCTGCGGATGATCCAGTAGATTGTGTGCAGGGAGTGCTTGAAGCGCACGCCGTACACCTCCAGGCCGCACTCCTCCATGATAGCCGCGAGTTTTCTCGGCACGTAGCGGCGGATGTGCCCGCCGGGCGACGAGTAGTACTCGTATGTGATCGCGTCGTTGAGCGCCTCGCTGGTGTAGGTGGGCACGGTGATCGCGATGGTGCCGCCGGTCCTGAGCACCCGTGTGAGCTCGCTGCAGGCGCGCCGGTCGTCGCTGACGTGCTCCATCACCTCGGAGCAGATGATGCGGTCGAAGGTCCCGTCGCGGAAGGGAAGATTGAGTGCGTCGCCGATATGCGGCAGGAAGCTTCCTTCGCTGTGCGCCTGGCCGCTGGTCTTCATGAATGCAAGCGTGTAGCGCGCCTTGAGCAGGGAAGGCATGTCCATGTCCATGCTGAACACCCTGGCGCCGCGGCGGATGAACTCGAACGAGTGGCGCCCCTCGCCGCATCCGGCGTCGAGCGCCAGATCGCGCTGCCCGACCCCGAGCAGATTGAAATCAACGGTAAGCACGAATCACCTCCCGGTACACCTTCTCCATTTCCCTGGCCGCCCCTTCCCAGGTGAACGTCTCCTCGATCCTCCGGCGTGCGGCCCTGCCCATCGCCGCACGCTCCTCCGGGTGCTCGACGAAGTAATCGATCGCCTCGGCGATGGCCTCCGGGTTGCGCGGCGGCACCAGGTACGTGGTCTTCATGTGCTCGCCCACCACCTCGGGGAGCGCCCCACCCGTCGCGGCGATAACGGGAAGCTCGCAGGCCATCGCCTCCCCCGCGGGGAAGCCGAATCCCTCGTACAGCGAGGGGCACACCGCAATCTCGTGATCGGAATAGAGCTCCACCAAACGCTCCGTGGAAATCTTGCCCGTGAACGTGATGCGGTCGTTGATGCCGAAACGGTCGATCCAGCCGGGGACAAAGCGCCGGTTGGGCGCCCCGCCGTCGACAACGGTCAGATGCACCCTGTTGCGCGTGAGCGCGAGCGCCCGCAGCAGGTACGAGACGCCCTTCTTGCGGTCCTCGACGTTGCCCACGAAAATCAGGCTGTTTTTCCTTTTCCTCGCGCCGCGGACCGGGGCGAATATGCCGGTATCGATTCCGTTGTACACCACGCTCTGCATGGCGAGGGGCGTGCCGAACGCTCGGTTGATCTCCCTGGCCGAATCATGCGACACGGTGATGATGCGGTCCATGCGGTTGGTGACTACCCGCTGCATGATGAGCGGGTAGTAGAGCACGCGTTTCATCTTGAGCGAAAAATCCGAGGGGTACTCAAACCATGTGCTGCGGTCCACCGTGAGCGGGTGGTGCAGCGTCGAGACGAAGGGAATGCCAAGATTTTTTATCAGCAAAAACCCGTACCCGAGGCACTGGTTGTCATGGATGATGTCAAAGCGGTGCGTCGTTACCAGCTCTTTGAGTTTGGCGAACGCGCGGAAGGAGAAGGTCTCGATCTCAGGGAAGATGCCGAGCTTTGAGGCGGCGAATTCATAGAAGTTGAGCGGCCGGAAGGTGGCGAACGGCTTTTCCGGTTTCACGAAGTCTTTAACGTTGAAATAGTTGTGGTTATCGATCCGGTGCAGCGTTACTCCCTCCATCTCGAAGGGATAGGGAGGGCCCACGATGGCGTGTACATCGTGCCCGAGCTTGACCAGCTCGCGCGCGATGTACATCAGGTAGATCCCCTGCCCCCCGCAGTAAGGATTCCCGCGGTAACTCAACAGGCAT
The DNA here is from genome assembly GCA_964591055.1 of uncultured Leptospiraceae bacterium. Classification (GTDB taxonomy): domain Bacteria; phylum Spirochaetota; class UBA4802; order UBA4802; family JAGODF01; genus CAZPZJ01. The sequence continues at coordinate 355 of CAZPZJ010000223.1, read as the reverse complement.
ATTTTCATGACCGTCTCCGGTGCTTCTCGATAACGTCGGCGTACACATCAAAGGTGTTCTTCGCCGCCACGGGCCAGGAGAACATCTCCACGGCGCGCTTCCTTCCCGCGCGGCCCATCTTCTCACGCCGCTTTCTGTCCTTCATCAGCTCCATCAACGCCGCGGCGAGCGCCTTCGAATCCATGGGCGGCACCATGAGCCCGGTCTCGCCGTGGGCGACCACCTCCTTGAGCGCTCCCGCCGTGGTGGTCACCACCGCGGTCTCGCATGCCATCGCCTCGGCGGCCGGAAGCCCGAAACCCTCGTGAAGCGACGACATCACCAACAGCGTGCAGGTGCTGTACAGGTGCAGCAG
>CAZPZJ010000222.1:0-5940 GCA_964591055.1 uncultured Leptospiraceae bacterium | reverse complement strand
TGATGACGAAGCCGCCGTTGACGCCGGTGTAGGAAAAGGTGAAGAGGGGATCGGCGGCGACGTTGAGCCCCACGTGCTTCATGGCGGCCATCGCGCGCGCACCGGCAACCGACGCTCCCGCGACGACCTCGAGCGCCACCTTCTCGTTGGGAGACCACTGCGACTTCACCTCGCGGTAATCGCGCGCCATCGCCTCAAGGATCTCCGTGCTCGGAGTGCCCGGATACGCGACCGCCACGCGGCATCCGGCTTCCCACGCGCCGCGCGCGACGGCCTCGTTGCCCAGCATCAATTTCCTCTCCATCAATCACTCTCCGATGATGTCGATTTTCTTGACAAGGTTGAATCCCTCGGCAATGAGGACTTTTTTGGCCTCTTCGATGTCGTCAAATCTAAAGATCATGACGGCATTGTCATCTCTTTTTTCGGTGAAGGCGTACATGTACTCGATGTTGAGCCCGTTCTTTGAGAACGTTTCGAGCGCGCGCAGAAGCGATCCAGGAGAATCGTCGATCTGCAGCGCGAGCACCTCGGTCACCGAGCAGGTGTAGTGGCTCTCCTTGAGCGCGCGCACCGCGTTATCGGTGTCATTGACGATCATTCGCACGATGCCGAAGTCGGACACCTCGGCGATGGTGAGCGTCTTGATGTTGATATTCCTCTCGGCAAGCACCTTCAACGCGCTCTGAAGATGGCCGGGCCTGTTCTCGAGAAAGATGGAAAGCTGCTTGACGTTCATTGCGGCACCTCCAATTTTTTTAAGCCGGCGGGACCCCCGGCCGTGCTCCATAAAGCGGACTGCACTTCCGGCGTTACATCTTGCGCCTGTCAACCACGCGCACGGCCTTGCCCTCGCTTCGCGGCACCCGCATGGGCTCCACAAGCGTGATCTTGGCCGAGATGCCCAGCACGCTGCGGAAGCGGTCGCTTATGACCTTGCGAAGGTTGTCGAGCACCTTGATCTCGTCGGAGAAGAGCTTTTCGTTGACCTCGACCATGATCTCGACGTCGTCCAGCGCGGCCCTGCGGTCCAGGATGATCTGGTAGTGCGGCTCGAGTCCCTCGATCTCCATGAGCACCGATTCGATCTGCGACGGGAACACGTTGACCCCGCGGATGATCAGCATATCGTCCGAACGGCCGGTGACCTTTTCCATCTTCACCAGCGTTCGCCCGCATTTGCAGCCGTCATGATACAATCTAGTGATGTCCCGCGAGCGGTAGCGGATGATGGGACAGGCCTCCTTGGTAAGCGACGTGTACACAATCTCGCCCTTCTCGCCCTCGGGAAGCACCTCGCCGGTATCCGGATTTATGATTTCGACGTAGAAGTGGTCCTCGAACACGTGCATGCCGGACTTCTCGCTGCACTCGCCCGACACCCCCGGCCCGATCACCTCCGAGAGCCCGTAGATGTCGTACGCGTCGATGCCAAGCCTGGATTCAATCTCCTTCCTCATCTGCTCGGACCAGGGCTCCGCTCCGAAGACGCCCGCCCGCAGCTTCGTCTTGCGGATATCGTAGTCGGGACGCTTCTTTTCGAGATAGTCGGCGATGTTGAGCGCATAGGACGGCGTGCAGGCGATCATCGTAGTTCCGAAATCTTTAATCAGCATGATCTGCCGCTCGGTGTTGCCGCCCGAGATGGGCACCGTCATGGCGCCGAGCTTCTCCGCGCCGTAATGCAGGCCCAGGCCCCCGGTGAAAAGGCCATAGCCGTAGGCCACCTGTATGATGTCCTTTTCCGAAGCCCCGTAGCTGGCCAGGCAGCGCGCCACCACCTCTGCGAACACGTCGATATCGTGTTTGGTGTAGCCCACCACCGTCGCGTTGCCCGTGGTGCCCGACGATGAATGCACCCTGGCCACCTTTTCCAGCGGAACGGCGAAGAGCCCGAAGGGGTAGTTGTCGCGCATATTCTGCTTTTCAAGGAAGGGAACCCTTTTCATGTCGTCGAGGGACTTGAAGCTGTCCGGGGAAAAACCCGCCTCGTCAAAGCGCTTTCTGTAATACGGCACATTGTCATAGGCGTGCCTGATCGACCACTTGAGGCGCTCAAGCTGGAGCTCCCTCATTTTCTGAACCGGCATCGCTTCATATTCCCTGTTAAACATCTCGCACCTCGTCGGTTTTAGTATTGCACGGCCGGCAGTTCAGGCGCGGCACGCCGCAATGAACTCTCCGCCCGTCCCGAAACGGGCCGGCCCCGGTGATCCTGAATGAATGCAAATCGTGTTATTCCACAAAATGAGTTCAACGGGCGCTCATGCGCCCTCTGTTTTTTATCTGTCTGTCCGGCTTGCGTCCACCGGCGATAAACTGTTACCCTTTTGTAATTATTTTGTCAATTAAGTTGTGTAAAAAATTTTTCAGAACCATGCTGTCATTTCCGCTTGACCGTCGTTTTCGGGGTGCGATACTCGATCCGGTCCCGCATTGCGCGCTCACACTCCGTTCGGCAGGCAGCTACCATGATCAGCACCGGCATCAGGCACCTCGACAAACTCATCGGCGGGCTCCGGCCGGGGGACAACGTCGTGTGGCAGATTTCAAGCGGCGTCCCGATCGAGCACTTCACCCGCCACGCGCTCGGCACGGAAAGCGGCCGCGCCGGCAACATCGTGTACATCAACTTCAACTACTCGCCCCACACCGTGTGCAGGCGTTTCGACGAGATATTCCACCGCCACAACATCACCATGATCGACGCGTTCACGCACGGCAAGGGCAACGGCGATTCCGTGTTCCTCGACTTCTACTCCTCCCGGGGCGAATACGACATCTCGCGCGTTGTGCGCGTGGAGAACCCCCGTGACATACGGGAGTTCATCGCCGTGATGAACAGCGTCGAGAAGACCAACACAAGCGGTTCCTTCTACGTCTTCGACAGCCTGACCGGTATGAACGAGCTGTGGAACGACGAGCGTGCAGTGGCGGATTTCTTCTCCTACACCTGCCCCAAGCTCTGCGACCTCAGCACCATCGCCTACTGGATACTGGAGCGGGAGGCGCACACCCGCAAGTTCACCGCCGAGCTTTCGCACATCACCCAGATCGTGCTCAACGTCGAAAGCTCGTATTCGGGGCAATACGATCTGCGCATCATGAAGCTTGAGGACCGTCCTGGACTCCATTCCGGAATCGCGCACCCCTTCAGGATAATCGAGCGGGACATTCACTTCGTCGAGCAGAGGACGGACTCCGTCCGCATCGGACGAAAGCTCCGCGACCTCCGCAAGTCGCGCGGCATCACGCAGACCGGGCTCGCGACACGCCTCGGGATGACCCCCGGCGCGGTTTCCCAGATCGAAAACGACCTGATAGCCCCTTCGCTGAGCACGCTGGTGCACATTTCCAGGGAGCTGAAAAAACCGGTGGATTTTTTTCTGGACGGCGGGGCGACGGACACGAAGACGGAAGGCTACCTTCTGTTCAGGAAGGCGCCGCCCGACGACAGCGACTCGACACACGCCATCACGCCCCTTTACGACGGCGACAGCGATGATGTCAGGGTGTACCGCGCCTCACTGCGGGGCGGCTCGTCGATTCCGGGACCGCTCATCCTGCACAAGGGGAGGGAGCTGATCGCGCTGCTCTCCGGCTCGATGGAGCTTCACGTCCGCGGCGAGATTATCGAGATGCGCGAAGGGGACGCTATTCTCATCGAGCGGGCGTTTATCGAAGCGCTGCACAACGTGAAAAAATCCCCCTGCGACTTCCTTCACATCCTGCTCTAGCCCTTTCGCGCTTTCCGCAGCGGAGAGAGGCCTCTTTTTAATCATACCGCCGCCTTGACATCGGCCGCCTTTACCTCTACTTTTATGGTATGAGGAGAGAGGGGGTGAACACTCATGAAAGCAGGACTCCTTTTAACCGGCAACGGCGCGCTCGTATACCTGACATCGCACAAGCACTACGTGGATGACGAGCTTGTCGAAAAATTCAGGAGCAAGGGAATCAACAAGTTCATCGCGTATGAAATACCGGTGGAAGAGGCCAGGAAGCGCTACGGCGGGCACTACGACATGGTGGTGAGGGACCTCCGCGAAAGCGACGACCTCAGGATTCTCGACTACGATGGGAACAGGGCGTTCCGGATGTTCTCGTTCAACGAGCTCGGGAAGCCATACCACTTCGAGGAAGTGCCGGCAATGGCGTAATGCGCCTGCGCGGCCGTTCAGGCGTGGAACACGAACACGGGGATGGTGCCGATGCCGTCGGCGAGCCCGTCGAGCGCCTTGCCGATGACGCTGCCCGTTTTATCGAACGAATCGATCTTCCCCGCCATGCCGCACCCCGGCGTCTCGGACGCCACGATGAGATCTCCCGGTGAAACCGGTGCGGAGCGCGCATCCACCTTGCACATCACCTTGCCGGCAAGCGTAACGGGATAGAGTTTATCCTGCCGTCCGGTGTTGTCGATGGAAACGGCGGGATTCCCCGACACCACGCCGATCACCGCGCGGCTGTACGCAGCACGCGAGCGTGAAAGCACCGAGCCGCCTTTTTCGCTCACCACCAGAAGGTCCCCGACCGAAATGAATTCCTGCTCGTCGACCTCGAACAATTCGACGATGTTGGAGGGATAGCCCTTGCCTTTTGCCCCGTTTGCGACGCGCATGCTCCCGTTGAACTCCGAGTTGCCGCGCACAAGCAGCGCGTCCCCGTTTCCCACCAGGCGGGGTGAATCGTCAAAGGCGGCTATCTGCCCGTGCCCCTCCGCGACAAGCGACCATGAATGCTCGCTCGCGAACACGCCTCCCGCTCCAAAACGGGACACCCCCAGCACGCCCGCCCCCTGGCCGGCTCCGTCCCCGGTGTTTCCAATGGACTGCCCCCGCACGCCCACGAACTGGCTGTGCCCCAGCACGCCGTATTGATGGTCACGCACCCCAGCGGACATCTCCGTGACGCCCGCCACTCCGATCGCGCCGGGATCTGCGGAAGCGTTTTTACCGTACACCGTCGAGGCGCTTTCAGGCGGATTGACAATTCCGCTGAAGCGCTCGCTTCCCTCGCCGCTGATGCTGATGGTGCCCGTGTGCGAATTGAACTCGTGCCTGAGCAAAGCGTACGGGTGCTCGTGGGGAAGGGGCGCGCGTTTATCGGAGAGCCGCGGATCGTCGGACTGTACGGCGAATCCCCTCCGGGTCTCGCCTTCCGATGCGAAGCGGACAATCCCCGACGATGCCTCGCTCGCGGGCTGCAGTCGCGTATCGCTTCCCTGCACCGCCACGCCCGGCGCGTCCTCCCCGTCCTCGGCAAGCTCCACAATGCCCTTCGCCTGGGTGGTCGCGTCCCTGAGCCGGCGGTCGTTTCCCTGTACCGCCACGCCCGGCGCGTCCTCCCCGTCCTCGGCAAGCTCCACAATGCCCTTTGACAGGGTGGACGCATCCCTGAGCCGGCGGTCGCTTCCCTGCACCGCCGCCATCGGCGCGCTTTCCCCGTCGGATGCAAAGCGCATGATGCCCCTTCGCTTTTCTCCCGCGTCACGAAGCCGGGCGTCATTGCCCTGCACCACGACGCCGGGCCGGTCCTCACCGTCCTCGGCAAGCTCCACAATGCCCTTCGCCGAGGTGGTCGCGTCCCTGAGCCGCTTATCGCTTGCCTGCACCGCCACGCCCGCCCGGTCCTCACCGTCCTCGGCAAGCTCCACAATGCCGGGATAGAGAGTGGTCGCATCGCGCAGCCGCCGGTCATTGGACTGCACCGCAGCGAACTCGCTGGTTTCACCGTCACGGGCGAAGCGCAGGATTCCTTTCACAAGCTCGCTCGCGTCCTGGAGGCGCCGGTCGCTTCCCTGCACCGCCACGCCCGGCGCGTCCTCCCCGTCCTCAGCCAGCCTGACAATGCCCTTTGCTGAAACGGTCGCGTCCTTGAGCCGGCGGTCGCTTCCCTGCACCGCCACGCCCGCCCGGTCCTCACCGTCCTCGGCAAGCT
>CAZPZJ010000221.1:0-5945 GCA_964591055.1 uncultured Leptospiraceae bacterium | reverse complement strand
CTCTCTTCATATGCCGTGGATTCTGGGCGGAGTCCTCAAGGACAGGACCAAAACCGATGCGCCCGATCCGGCGCGGATTCGCAAAAGCGCGCTGCTGTTCGGTACTCTTCCTCCTGCCGTGTATATCGTGCGTCAGTGCGGAATCAATGTCGGTGTCGACCTGCTCGGGGGGCAGCACACAGGAATTTTCCTGGACATGCGGGAAGCGAGGCGCCTTCTGGCGCCCCATTATCCACGCGCGGGGGCGCTCGTAAACCTTTTCTGCTATACGGGAATTTTTTCAGTCCACGCCCTTGCGTGCGGAGTGAAAAGCGCCCTGAATGTGGATCTTTCCCCCGGGGCGCTGAAAAGGGCCAAAGCGAATTACCGTTTAAACGGATTACCTGTTGACGACCGTGATTTTATCGGAAACGACTCAGAGTCGTTCATGAAATTGATGGTTAAAAAAGGGCGTAAATTCGATCTGGTCATCTATGATCCGCCGAGTTTTTCGAGGAACGGGCGGAAGGTGTTCAGCGTCAAAAAGGATTTCCGCCGCCATCTCGACCTCGTTTCACGCATTTCGGAGAAAGGCCTGGTGATGACCTCAACCAACATGCACACCGTTTCTGAACGGGAATATATTGCCTTTCATCCTGAAACGTGGAAAAATATTTTTTTATGCCATGAGTCTGGCGATTTTCCCTCAGTAACCGGGCATTACCTGAAAATCGGGCTGTGGAAAGTGAATTAATTATCGGAGGCTCCCGATGCCTGAGAAAACTTCTTGACATCGGGTTTATTAGGCGGGGAAGCTTGATTGAGCCGATTCATATCCGGGTTTCAATTCCTGCGCCAGGGAACCGATCCATGACTGCGAAGAAATCCTGATGGAACTATTCCTGTACACATCAATCGTTTTGTCCATTCTTGGGCTCGTCCTCCTCGTGCATGGCCTTGTGCGAAGAACCGAGCCGGGCGTTCACGGTTCGTATCATGCAGTGGATCGTGAAGATCGCTCTGGCCTCAGGGAAACAACGCCCAGCCAGGCCCGGGATGAATATTTCCATTCCGGTGAAAGCGCAGCAATCGCCCCACCGCCTGCTGCCGCAATGCGTGAGGATGTGAGAGATGAGGGGGATTCGGGCGTGGATGGGGCAATAATCGCCGGCGAGAATGACACGCCGGCAGAAATGGAGGAAGAGCCAGGCGTGAAACACGTGGAATCGTCACCACCGGGAGATGCCGCTTCCGGCCGGGAGGAAAGCCCGGTACTGGAGCCACGGAGAGGGGTTGCAGGCTCGGGCAGCATGGCTGTTTTGTTTAATGACGGGGCGGGGCTTGTGGAGATGGATGGAACGGTTCGCATCATTGATCCCACGCTTGAGAAATACAGGGATATCAGGCGCGTCGGCTCGGGACTGATTGACATTGTCAAAGGCGGAATCAATTTTACCATTGAGAAAAATCTGTACCGCTTCGATTATCAAAAAATTGAAAACATGCGTCTTGGCGAGAATTACGCGGCGATATTTCTCAGGAACAGTCCCTCGGTGAGGCTGTTTATTTTCGAAAAAAACGACCCGTTCCCGGGGACAATGTATCAGAGTTACAGGGATTTTTACAGTCAGGTGCGCTGAAAAGGCGCAGACAAGAAGGTTTGCCGTACAAGGGAGACGCGTCCATGATCCGGCCTTCCCCGCGGCTTTCAGGTTTTCCTTCCTTACTGAAAAACAGTGTTCGGAGCAGCAGGAGTTATGTATTACCGGTATAAATCGAGAAAGAGGAATAAGGGAATTACAAAAGTTATATTTATCGCCATGCTTGCGGCGTTGGTTTTGTACATACCTTATCACTTCAGGAGCTATCTGCTGTTCTGGAAGTACAGCATCAGCAAGCTTGAGCAGAAGGTGCTTGATGCCGCATCTGAAACCGATCCGAATGAGCGCACACGACGGCTCCTCGAGCTGAAAGAAAACAGCAGACAGCACAAATCGGAAAATCAGCTATCGGCTGACGCGTTCCTGACATCGGGCAGGGTGCATTTCCTGCTTGGCGAGCAGTTCATGCCGGGATCATTTTCGGAAATAATGATGCATGATTTTTCCGAGGGGATCGATCCCCGCGCTCGGAAGGCGTTTCTCACGACCATTCGGGACATACGAAAGGGGATTGAGCTGGTGAGCGGCGAGGAAAAGAGCGTTCACTACCTTGCGCTCGCCAAGGCGGCGTATTACACGAATTTTTATCCTCTTAATGAGATAATCAATGTGCTTTCGAAGGTTAAAAATATTGAATCGCTTCCGGAAAGGGAGGACATCAGGTTTTGCGCGTTCATGCACATCATCAGCGGCGACGCGGACGGCGGAATCGAGCTTCTCAATAAAAGCGATAAGGCCATTTCCGGAATAGAGGGCACGATGTTCCTCGCCGCATCGGAAATGCGCGCAAAACGGTATACAAACGCGATTATACGCTACAAGCAGGTCCTTGAAAAAACTGCCGAGCCCCGTATGGTGAAACTTGCCCGGGTGAGCCTTGGTAAAATTTATTTTACGCAGACGCTTTACCTGGAATCCCAGGATCAGTTCAGCAAGGCCCTCGATGCGGATCCGGAAGACGCAGCGGTGCGGATATGGCTTGCAAGAAGTATGGTTGCGGCGGGCGATAAAAAAAGTGCAAAGACGATTGTTGAGGAGGTCCTGAAAAAGGACCAGAACAACGGTGAGGCGAAAAAGCTTCTGGACGCGATATGAAAATCGGAATGCTGAGCGGCGATCAATAATATTTCCCGATTATAACGATTTTCAGTGATAATAGCTTGACAAATACATGACACGGAGTATGTGAATAAAAAATTTATATGGTCCGTTCCCTGATTTTGTATACACATGACTCGACCCGTCATTTTTTTCAAGCGTAACGTGCAGGGCTGCGGCATGAGGAGCGCGGGCGCGTTTCATCCCCATGCCGGTGTTTGTGAGATTGATGTGCGATTTTCTGTTAAATTGCCAAGGAGAAAATAGATGATTTTCGATTCGTTGTACGGAATGTTTTCCAATGATATGGGTATAGATCTTGGTACTGCGAATACGCTTGTCCATGTCAAGGGTCAGGGGATTGTTTTGAGCGAGCCGTCTGTGGTGGCGGTTCAGACGAGCACGGGCAAGGTGCTTGCCGTCGGTCATGAAGCGAAGAGGATGCTGGGAAGAACTCCCGGTGATATCGTGGCGATCCGCCCGATGAAGGACGGGGTGATTGCGGACTTTGAAACCACAGAGAAAATGATCCGGTATTTCATAACGAAGGTCCATAAACGCAAAACCCTGGTCCGCCCGCGCGTCGTGATCGGTGTGCCATCGGGGATTACTGAAGTCGAAAAGCGCGCCGTGCGTGAGTCGGCGGAGCAGGCGGGTGCGAGGGACATCTTCCTGATAGAGGAGGCGCTGGCCGCCGCGATCGGGGCCAATATCCCGATCCATGAGCCCGCGGGCCACATGGTTGTCGATATCGGCGGGGGCACAACCGAAATTGCGGTGATTTCGCTGGGAGGCCTTGTGATCGCGGATTCCGTGCGGGTGGCGGGTGATGAATTCGACGAGGCCGTCATAAAATACATGCGGACCCAGTATAATCTGGTCATCGGTGAGCGGATGGCGGAAGACGTGAAGTTCAGGCTGGGCAACGCGTTCCCGGAAAAGAAGATTGAAACAATGGAGCTCAAGGGACGAGATGCCCTTTCCGGACTTCCGCGAACCCTTGAAATCGATTCGGTTGAGATCCGCAAGGCAATGAAGGAGCCTGTGGACCAGATTATAGACGCGATAAAGAGAATTCTCGAGAAGACTCCGCCCGAACTCGCGGCTGACATAGTCGAGCGCGGCATTGTCATGACCGGGGGCGGTTCGCTGCTCAAGGGGCTTGACAAGTTTATCAGCAAGGAAACCGGCGTTCCGGTGATCAGGGCGGAAAATCCGCTGACCTGCGTGGTGCTGGGTGCGGGAAAATTTCTTGAAGAGCTGAAATATCTTTACAGGGCGAACCTGAAGTAAGCGGGTTCCGGCCTGAGCCGCTCCTGGAACGCCGAAATGTCCGCACCGGTGTTCCGGTGCCGGCGCGTCATCAACGGCACAACAGCGGGTTGCCGTAGCCGGGGGGCCATTTGGAATTTTTAATACGACATAAAACCATTTCCGCGTTTGTTGCTTTCACCCTTTTCTGTCTCCTGTCCCTGTCGTTGCAATCTTCGAGCCTGACCCTCTCGGTTGAGGGAGTGGGAAGCCTGCTGCTCCTCCCGTTTCAAAAGGGATATAACGGGGTGCAAAACGGGATCCACAAGCTGTGGGCGGGATTTACCGAGCTCAGCGACGTTCAGGACGAGTTGAAGAAAACGAGGGACAAGCTCCTTCGTTACGAGGCTATAGCGGAAGAGCTTTCCGAGATCAAGACCGAAAATGAGCGGCTCCGGACCCTGTTGAGCATGAAGGAGCGGGTGAATTATGAGTCGGTGCCGGCGATCATCATATCGAAGGACCCCGATAACTGGTTCAGAACGATTATCATCAACAGGGGAAGCAATGACGGCATCAAGGTCAATATGCCTGTGATCGCGTTTCATGGAGATGAAAAAGCAGTTGTCGGTAAGGTCGTCGAGGTCAGAACGTGGGTTTCGAAAGTGCTGCCGATCATCTCACCCGACATGCGACTTGGTTCCATGCTCCAGAAAACAAGGTTCCCCGGCCTTCTGCGCGGGTACACATCAAACTCAAAACTCTGCGTTATGGATTACGTGAGCAGGGGCGCGGTCCCGGACTTCGGCGATATAGTCATTACATCGGGGCAGGGCGGCATTTATCCAAGCGGGCTTCTGATCGGCAAAGTCATCAAGTCGGAAGTGATGGAAGCCAGCGCGTATCAGAGGGTGCTTGTGAATCCGATTATTGATTTTAACCGCCTGGAGCAGGTGTTCGTGATAAAGGTTGAGCCGGACCAGGAATTTCTCAAACTCTTAGAGGATAAAGAGGAAAAGTAATCTATCATGATTCTTGCATACCTGTTCACCGGGGGGCTCATTCTCGCGTCCCTGATCATCCAGGGGCACTCTTCTTTCGATGTGCTGAGAATCGCGGGCGTAAAGCCGGATCTCCTCTTCATTACAGTTGTCTTCATGGCGTACAGCTTCGGATCGTTCTACGGCGAGGTGACAGGATTTATCAGCGGTCTGCTTCACGACTCAATATCGAATTCCCCCCTTGGCCTTCTTGCGTTTCCGAAAATGGCGCTCGGTTTCATTGTCGGCATGTTCGGGCGGGCCGTATTGAAGGAGAGCATGCTGACCGTGTTCCTTCTCCTTTTTGTCGCTTCAATAATAAAAGGAATTCTGACACTGCTGCTCTGCTACCTGTTTCACGAAGCGTCCATTTCGTCTGTCGCGACGGTCATCCTCCCGGAGGCGTTTTACAACGCCCTCGTCGCTCCACCTCTTTTCATGCTCTATGACAAAATATTCGAAAAGGAACTGGAGCGGGAGGGAAATTAAAACATGATGCCCGGTTCCATCAGGACCAGAATGCTTGAGGCGTTCCGCCTCAGGATGTATTTTTTTCTGGGCATTGTATCCTTTGTCTTCATCGTTCTCGTCCTGCAGCTCATGAACCTGCAGCTCATCCACGGGAGGGAATTCGCCCAGAAGTCCCGGATGAACATGGAGAACAACATTCCGATCGCCGCGGCAAGGGGCGAGATGTACGACAGGAACTTCCAGCCCGGAAAAGAGAACAAGGTCATCGTTTCCAACAGGCCTTCCTTCAATGTAACCACAATCCCGGCGAATTTCCCCTCTCAGGAAGAAATGGAGAAGACGGTGATGCTGCTGGGCAGGGTCCTGCGGGTCGATCCCGCGGCGCTCCTGGCCGAAGTGAAGGGGAAAAATCCCTGGGAGCGGATTACTCTCAAGGAAGATGTCG
>CAZPZJ010000220.1:0-5957 GCA_964591055.1 uncultured Leptospiraceae bacterium | reverse complement strand
GACGATAGCGATCGCGAAGAAAAAGAATCTTCCGGTACCGCAGCACGGATTCAGGGATTCGCTGACACTGAAGGCGGGAAGCGGTTCAGTCATCTGCCGCTATTACGGTCCGGCCCACAGCGATGACAACATCGTTGTATGGGTGCCTTCGGAAAAAGTGCTGTTCGCGGGGTGCATGGTGAAAGACCTCGCTTCAAAAAGTCCGGGAAACCTCTCCGACGCAAATATGTCAGAATGGCCGGGAACGATCGACAGGCTTATAGCCGGATATCCGGGGGCAAAGACGGTAATTCCGGGACACGGAAAGTTCGGCGGGATCGAACTGCTGACCCACACGAAAGAAGTGATCGGTTCGTATAGGAAACAACAGTAAAATGTAAGGCCCCCGAGAGGGGGCCTTTTTACAGGGAGATGCCCTGTTCGCGGAAGCAGTTCCGGTAATGACGTTCGTCCCGGGAGGAGCTGTTTCCGGGGAGGGGGTGGAAGTTCCTGTATACTCATGCCTCTTTAAAAGCCCGGCGTCCATGCACCGTGATGAGCCGGTCCATGGCCCACAGGAAGGCCGCCAGGGTCATGCCGCTGCCGGTGGGAGCGACACCAGCACGTGCTCCCCGGCCGCTCTCGCCCTCCAGGCTTGGCGCTGAATGTCGGTGGGCTCCCCGAGGCGTTCGGCGAACCAGCGGGCGATCAGGGGGCCGAAAAGGGATAAAGCGCTTTCGCACGGGTTCATGATCCTTTCTCTCTTGAACAGAAGGCCCCCAGGCCGGGGAGCGGAATCAAGAGGAAAACGGCCGCACTGCGGAGAACCCCCGTCGGCAGACATCCTCAAAAGAAGGCAGCCTATTTTGTGTTGAAAGAAATCCATGGGAGGGACAGAATATGCGCAAGTCAGTCCCATGAACCAGTGCTGATAGCACGGCAAGAATTACACAAACAAGCGTACTAGTTGTCGGGTCGAGAAAGGCCCTGTGGCTTCATGAAGTCATTTCCGATAGAATAGCATGCATATTCGGCCATTTTTTATAACAATAATAATCCTCGTTGCGGGTGTGACCGGCATGCCGTGGGGGTGCGCATCCCATGGAACGGATGGCCCGCGCGCGGTCAGGGGAGCAATCGATCTCACGGCATGGGATTTTGACAGGTACGGCGCTGCCGGCCTTGACGGGGAATGGGAATTTTACCGGGAGCGGTTCCTCCAGCCCGGGGATTTTAAAGAACCGGGAGCCGGCGATCGGATGGGCTTTATGCGCGTTCCCGGAGGATGGAATCCCGGATGGAGAATTTATTCCGGGTCCATGGCCAGCGGGTATGCTACATACCGGCTTCTCGTCAACACCGGGAACCGGAGCGCCGGTGATCCCGGTCTCCGGATCGGCTTCGTGAGGTCCGCGTACCGGCTGTACGTCAATGGTGAACTGGTCCACCAGGCCGGGGAGCCGGGAACGTCCGCCGCCGCCACGGTCCCCCTGTTTTCTGACGACGTAATTCCCCTGCCGCAGGCGAAGGGCGGTTACGAAATGATCGTCCAGGCCGCCAATTATCATTTTCCGGCGGGCGGGATCATAGGGAGGGTTCTTATAGGGAGCCACTCCCGGCTCGATAATTCCCTGCGGATGGACAATCTCCTGACGATTGTCCGCGCGAGCATTCTCATCCTGCTCGGCCTGTATCAGCTCCTCATTTTCTCGCTGCAGCGCACGGAACGTCAGTATCTCTTCCTGGGGCTCGTCTGCGTGTGTTTCATACCCGAAATCAGCGGCAGCAACAGGAACTTCTGGAGCTCGGTGATCCCTTTTCTCACCTGGTCCCGCGCGTACGGCTGGTCCCACCTGGCGTATTGCAGTGGCTGCGTGTTTTTTATCACGTATCTCCGTCGTCTTTTTCCGATGGATGTTCCGCGGTACCAGGCCCGGGCGGCCGTCATTCTCAACGGTGCGCTTGCCGTCGTCATGGTAATGATTCCGGCGGAATACATCAAGTATATGCTTCTCCCTTTTCATCTTATGGCGGCGGCGATGCTTGTTTTTTCCGGTTTTGTGCTCGTCCGCACGATTGTCATGCGGCGCAGGAACGTACTGTTTATCCAGTTGGGAGTGGCGGTATTGCTGCTTTCCGCGATGTTCGACATAATGCTCCCCCTCCTTTATAAGATGATAGTCCCCCTGGGGGTCCCGGCGGTCAGCCTTCTTCCCGGGGGCACCCTGATAATGTGCGCGCTCCAGGTAATCGGCATGACGCGCGAATTTATCCGCACCACGCGGCGCGCGGCCCATCTGGCGGCGGACAACGAAGCGTTGAAGGCGCTGCTCGGCAAGCGGATAAGGAGCGATCCGCGCGGGATGACCGGCAGCATTGAGGTAAAAATCAACGCCGCAATCGGGTATCTGCGTGAGAACTACCGGGAAGACGTCTCGCGCGAGAACCTGTCCGCCGCGGTCGACCTGCACCCCGACAATTTCAGCCGCTATTTCAGGATGCATACGGGGAAAAAATACAATGAATACCTGACCGGGCTGCGCGTCGAGGAGGCCATGCGCCTGCTCCGCGAAACCGACGAGTCGATAATTACCATCGCTATGAACGTGGGATTCGGGACCCTTCGCAACTTCAACTACGCTTTTTTTTCCGCAACAGGTCGCACGCCCAGAGATTTTCGAAAATCCCTTCGGGCCCCGGGAAGGGGTAAAAAAGAGGGGTGATCCGGTAACAAGACATCTTCCTGCCGCCCGCGATTACCGGAATGACCGGCGGCGCCTCTCTACGATGAATTCCAGTTCAACTATCCGTAAACAATCGCCGACCGGAATGGAAAAATTCTGACGTCACCAGTGTTTTTCCAGACTTATTTTCCCCCATGCATATTATATAACAAAATGCCATGACGTACGAGTTTTCTTCCTTTCGTGAGGAGCCGTGCTCCGACGAGGGAGCACGTTCCGGGATATCCAAAAGTTGATTTTATGAGGGGAAATATGATCAAAAAACAGATTAATATTATATGCGCCTTGATGCTTGTTTCATTCATTGTTACAGCCTGTGGAGGGGGCTCCGGCAGCGGAGACGGTTCCCTGACCTATACTGTGCAGTATAACGACAACGGGGCTGATGGCGGCAGCGTGCCCAATGATACGGAGTATGCACTAGGGGCGACGGTTACGGTACCCGGAAACACCGGGGTTCTTGTGAAAACGGGATTCGCATTCGCCGGATGGAATACCCTGGCGGACGGAAGCGGCGACACCTACACCGAGGGACAGACTTTCAGCATGGGGAGCGCAGATGTAACGCTCTACGCGAGATGGACGACACCCGGTATGCTCGATACCTCCTTTGATCCGGGTGCGGGGGCGGATAATAACATTAACTCTATCACCGTTCAGGGCGATGGGAAAATACTCATTGGGGGAGCATTCTCCACATACAACGGTACGACACGAAATCGCATAGCGCGTCTGAACGCCGACGGCTCGCTTGACACCTCATTTGATCCGGGTATCGGGGCAAATTTAAGTATTAACTCAATTGCCCTTCAGAGTGATGGGAAAATACTCATTGGAGGAGACTTTACCTCCTACAACGGTACGACGCGAAATCGCATCGCGCGCCTGAATGCCGACGGGTCCCTCGACACCTCATTTGATCCGAAGTCCGGAGCAAGTAACAGCATTTACTCTGTCGCTGTCCAGGGCGATGGAAAAATACTCATTGGAGGTAGCTTTATGAGCTACTACTACTCCGATCATAATGGGATTCGCTGTCGCATCGCGCGTGCAAATGCCGACGGATTCCTCGACACTTCGTTTGATACGAGTGTTGGTGTAAATGACAACATTTACTCTATCGTCGTACAGGGAGACGGGAAATTACTCATTGGAGGAGCATTCAACAACTGCCAAGGTTCGACACTAGAACACATTGCACGTCTAAATGTCAACAGTTCGCTCGACACCTCATTTGTTCCGACGAAATGCGGAGCAGGTGGTTATATTTATTCTATCGCCCTCCTGAACGATGGGAAAATACTCATCGCGGGAGATTTCACCACATACGGCTTTACGGCACGAAATCGCATCGCACGCATGGATGCCGACGGTACGACCGACATTACATTTGATCCGGGTAACGGCGCAAATAATTGTGTTGCGTCTATGGCCGTCCAGGGCGATGGAAAAATACTCATTGGAGGACACTTTACATCCTACAACGACACGTCACGAAATCACATTGCACGCGTGAATGCCAACGGCGCGCTAGATACCTCATTTTATCCAGGTGACGGGGCGGATAGTGTCATTTCCTCAATAGCAATCCAGGACGATGGGAAAATTCTCATTGGAGGAGACTTCACCTCCTACAATGGTACGACGCGAAACCGCATCGCGCGGATATGGAATTAGACGAGCGTCCGGGGCAGGGGCAGGATGCACCGTGCCCATTGGGGTTTACAGCGGGAATGCACGGCATCAGCCGTGTATTTCTTTTTTACGGTAGTGTAAATGAAAAACCCCTGAGATGTGTCTTTTCGCAGAAAGGATACCCTGCCCACGGAAGCAGTTCCGGGAACGACACCCGTCCCGGGAGGAGCTGTTCCCGGGGAAGGGATGAGGTTCCTGCATCGTTGATTAAGGATGGCGGCGCTATTCCTTCTTGACTTTTCAACGGAGCGGTCATAGATTATTGGCAGCATTGTATAACAGGAACCGATCAGCTCATCCATTTCATGGGGGGACGAGTCTTTGAGCGATTTAGAACGAATAGAGCCGAAACCGGCGCCTGATTTCGAGCTGGCCGACAGCCATGGCGTCATGGTGAGACTTTCCGATTATAATGGAAAGGTCGTCGTCCTCGTGTTCAACCGGGGCTTTGCCTGACCCTATTGCCGCAGGCACATGGCGCAGTTGCGCCGGGAACATGATGAATTTGTAAAGAGGGGCGCCGAGGTCATCGCCATCGGCCCGGAAAGCGCTCGGGCCTTTGCCAAATGGTGGCGGGAGCACGACATGCCCTTTACGGGTTTGGCGGACCCGGACCACAGCGTATCAAAGCTGTACGGACAGCAGGTAAAGATCCTCAAGCTCGGCCGGATGCCCGCCCAGCTTATCATCGATAAAAATGGGATGATCCGCTACAAGCATTACGGCAGCTCCATGTCCGACATTCCCGAAAACGGCGACATCCTCGCGATAATAGACGAATTAAAATAAGGCCCCCTGAGAGGGGTTTTTTCAGGTCCGGTGCCGTGTTCACGGGCGGGGATCAAACTGCGGCTACTGTTTATATTCCGGATACATTTCCCTGATCTGCTTGATGTTAGGCAGGATGTTGAAGAAGATATCCACCAGTTCAGGATCAAATTTGACTCCATCCAGGCGGCGCAATTCATGGTATACGTCCTGTTCGTTCCAGGCTTCTTTGTACACCCGTTGAGAGGATAAAGCGTCGAAAACGTCAGCGAGCGCTACTATCCGGCCGCACAGGGGAATTTCCTCCCCCTTCAGACCCTGGGGCTTTCCACTGACATCGATCCTGGTTGGCTGGCCGGTCTGGATGTCCACCCAGCCGGGATATCCACTTCCGTCCCAGTTCTCATGGTGGGTTAGAACCACAGCAGCGGCGATGGTGTCCAGGGACGACAGGGGATCGTTGAACAAACGGGCGCCTAGGTAACTGTGGGTCTGCATGATGGCAAATTCCTCAGGTGTGAACCGGTCAGGTTTTTTCAGAATTTGATCAGAGATGGCCACTTTCCCGACATCGTGAAGCATGGCGGCAATTTTAAGCGTATCACGAATCTTATCCCGTTCGTGGGTTTCAACCTGATGCTGATATGCCCAGCGGTCGTAAATTTCCACTGCGTAACCGGCAACACGGTTGACGTGAGCACCGGTTTCCTTCGGGTCCCTCAATTCGGACATGCGGATCAACTTGAGTATCATTGCGCGGTTCAGATATGC
>CAZPZJ010000219.1:0-5970 GCA_964591055.1 uncultured Leptospiraceae bacterium | reverse complement strand
CCCTCTCAGGGTGTGCAGGTTGCCGTACGCCCTGATGAAGACATCCTGCATGAAGTCGGACGCGTCGTCATGATTTTTGAAAAACATCAGTCCCATGCCGAACACCCTCTTGCTGTATCGCTCGACGAGCAGCGAGAAAAGCTCGGTGTCGCCGGCAAGAACCTTCCTGACCGCGTCCTCGTCGGAAAGTGCCCCGCCGCTCATTGCGCTCTTTTGTCTGTCGCCATCTTGATGATGTAATACGCCACCAGGCTGAGCCCCACCGCCAACGGCACGAGCCCTCCCAGCAGGCTGTAGCTGATCCCCTCCTTGAGGTAGAAGAAGAGCACCATGCTCCCCCCCACACCGGTGAGCACAAGTCCGGTGAGCAGGGAGAACGTTTCCAGATCGAAGCGCTCGATAAGGCGCTGGTAGCTTCCCTTCTCGATCAGGAGCATCTTCATCCTGTAGCTCCAGAACAGATAGAAAAAGATCACCGCACTGCCGAATACGATGCCGACAATGGGAATCACCGCGATGATGACCTGTACCGCTGTTGAGGGAGTGTTCATTGTCCTCTCCTTGCATCACCAGAATGCCTGCATGATATCCGCCGGCTTCACCGCCGTCAATACTCTTTTCCCGCCTGAATGTCTGCATTGCCGCGGGTGGATAACCCCGCCGCGACTGCGGTTACCGCGTCTTCCGCTTTCATGCGTTTTCGAACAGCCCGCGCTTCACCGGAAGAAATGTTGTGTGCCTCCTGCGCGCCGGCAAGCAGATCGGCGGTAATCCTGAAGAAATGGTGCCCCATGATGGACATCCTCACCGCGTCGGGGAAAAGCCTGATGTCCTTCAATGCCGATGAAATCAGAAATCTCAGGTAAAGAAAGCCGTACCGGGACAGGGTCTGCCGGAACAGCGAGTACCCGAGCGCGCGGAAATCCCTCCATGTGGACCTGCGCACCGTGGTGTTGTGCTTGGGCATGCGCTCCATCAGCGTCCGGCAGCGCGTAAAGTAATTCCCGGGACGGTATAACTCCCCGAGCACCCGCCGGTAACCTTCAGCGAGCGTTCGGGCGTCCATAACCGTGACAAAATTCATCGAGTGATTCGCGTCATGAGTGTTGTTCCCGGAGCATTCCCCCAGCAATCGGCCTTCTTTCGCAAGCCTGCGATAGAGCGCTGTTCCCGGAAGCGCCATCAACAGCCCCACCATCGCCATGACGATTCCGGAATCCTGTATGAATTCTATCTGGCGGTCGAAGATATCGTCGGGATCGCTGTCAAAGCCTATGATAAAACCTGCGCTCACCTCAATCCCCCTGCGCTGGATTTTTTTCACGCTTTCCATGAGGGAGGCCTTCGTGTTCTGCACCTTTCCGGCCTTCAGAAGAGTTTCCGCAACCGGCGTCTCAATTCCGAGAAACACCATGTCGAAACCCGCCTCCACCATGCCTTCCATCAGGCCGTCATCCTCCGCAAGGTTGATACTCGCCTCGGTGAACAGGTTGTACGGGTGTGATCGCTCCTTCTGCCAGGCGCTTATCGCCGGAAGGAGCTTTTTCACTTCGGCCCTGTTGCCGATAAAGTTGTCGTCAACGATGAAGACTGAGCCCCTGTACCCGGTTGCGTAGAGCGCGTTGAGTTCGGCGATGAACCGGGAAGGCGTTTTCGTCCTGGGCTTCCGCCCGAAAAGCTCGATGATGTCGCAGAACTCGCACGAAAAGGGGCAACCCCGCGAATACTGCAATGCCATGGAAAAGTACTTCCCGGTATCGAGAAGGTCAAAGCGGGGTATCGGCGCCAGCGCGATATCCGGCCTTTCTTTCCCGGAGTACACCCGCTTCGCGGCCCCGTTCTCGTAGTCGATGAGAAAATCCGGTACCAGGGATTCCGCTTCCCCCAGGATGAAATGGTCGACGCCTTCAATCCCTTCGTGCGAGGCGGTGGGATGAGGCCCCCCCGCCACTACGGTCCTGCCCAGATCATTGCACCTTTGCACCACGGCATTAAAGGACTCCCGCTGCACCATCATTGCCGATACGAAAACGAGATCGGCCTGCAGGATGTCGCGGTCTGAAAGCTCCGTCACGTTCATGTCCACAAGCCGCGGCTCATACTCCGCCGGAAGCATTGCCGCGACTGTAATGAGCCCGAGAGGCGGAAATGGAGCCCGCGCGCCGGTAAATCGCAGCGCGTATTTAAAGCTCCAGTACGTTGTCGGCATCTCGGGATACACCAGTAAGACTTTCTGTTTGCGCATCTCCTGTCCCCCCCCTGCCGTTCTTCCCGGTGAAAGTACATCCGCTCGAACGGCTTTACAGAAAGGACAGGGGCGCCATTGAAAAGGTTGCGAATTATAACATAATGATGAAAATATTTACCATTTTTAGTTCACTAAAACCATTGCTATTCGACAACAGGCGTCATTGTGATAATGACATAACGGAAGAAGGGAGGGTTGCAAAAAATCAGACTCGAGTATGCATGTTTCTGGACACGGCACGAACGGGGATATGTGAGTGCAATCCGGTCAGCAATCACCACGGTTTCGGCCACACGGTGTACGGGGAGGCGCTTGTTCGCAATCCTCCCACGCTTTCATCGTACGACAGAGGTGATGGCTGCGGGATGATCGCACATGGTGATCCATCACCGCGCTTTGTCTTCCCGGCGCACGGGCTTACTGGTATGCGCCCATGGATGGTGTGAGTGAGTGAAATGCATTTCCCGCGTAATCGTATCCGATGGCAGATACTGTTCCCGAATTTTTGCACGGGGAGGTGGATTTAAGCCTCCAGTCGGAGGCGGCGTTCTCGAACAGTGGATCGTCTCCGATCGAATTCACATCCCACGAATGTGCGATGGAGAATGCCGAAACCGAGGCGTACGCGCTTCCTGCCCAGCCGATGATGTTGCCGCCGTGCTCGTGGTAGCAGTTGTAATCGAGCGCGGCCGGAGAAAAGCCCGCAGCGGCGTAGAGGTGCGTATGGGACGTGATTGAGGAGTACCACACATTGTTGCGAATCGCCGCCTCTCCCCCGCACGATCCCACATACAGGCCGATGCGGTTGCCGACAAAGGTGTTGTGCGCCAGCTCAAGCCCGTTTCCGTTGACCACATTGTAGCCGACGCCGATTGACGAAGCGTCGTCGTGGTTGAGCACCAGCGACGAAGTCAGGCGGAGCCGGAGCGTCGCAACCCCGGACAGGCCGTTGCATGAGACGCCAGCCGCCCTGTTGCCCCGGATCAGCGAGCGGCTGATGTCCACCGTTCCCGCCTCCCCGCCGATATAGATTCCGGCGTTCTCGCAGTTCCTGACCGCAGTGCGCTCGATCGATATTTTTTCCATAGAGCCCGCCCCGGTGTCGGCGTTCACCCGTATGCCGTGGCCCTCGTTTCCGTAGCGCACCCCGCTCCATCCCGCGCCCGACTCAGAGATGTCGCACGAGACCACCCGGATGTTTTCAATCCGCTCTCCCGATGAGCCGCCGTAACGCAGCACCGAAATCTCGATGCCAGCGAAGCCGCACTTCCGGGCGACGCAGTTTTCAATCAACACGTCCCTGGTCGCGGTGTTGCTCTCGAACACCTGGGGAGAGAAGCCTGAATCGAAAATCTGCATGGCGGTCGAGCCGCTGATCGAGCAGTTCGCGCTGTTCAGCGTGAACTCAAATCCGTTCCCGCCATACAGCAGCGCAGGAGAGAGGGCCAGCACCGCCCCGCCGATGTTCTCCGCCACGCAGTCGGAAATCGCGATCCCGGAACAGCTTCTCATCGCTGCGCCGTGGCAGCTAAAATTTTTAAAGTGCAGATTGCGTATCCTGATGTTGGACACGTTCTCCCCGCGGACGCCGAACAGGTGATGGCCTGCCTCGATGGTGTGAGTGGACGGATTCGATTCGTCGGAACAGCGGATGTAGAGGACGGCCCTGGTCAGATCCGCCGGATCGTAGGTGAACACGCCCTTGTCCGCGCCGAGGGAGCTTTCAGCGCTGGAATTCCAGCTCCGGAACGCGAGGGGCGCTCCGTCCTCAAGGACGATGCCCGCGCCTGTCACGCCGGGGGTGTGTGAAATCTCCCTGCGGTGAATGGTGCCGCTGTGCGCGCTCCAGTCGGTGGTGATTTTCGATCCGAGCAGGACGGGGCGGCCGCCTTCGCCGAACGCCTCGAACACGATCGGCAGCTCTGCAGTTCCGGAATGCGCAAGAAGGAGGCCGCCTTCGAACGTCTGTCCA
This sequence comes from uncultured Leptospiraceae bacterium, assembly GCA_964591055.1. Taxonomy (GTDB): domain Bacteria; phylum Spirochaetota; class UBA4802; order UBA4802; family JAGODF01; genus CAZPZJ01. Next base: position 1,750 of record CAZPZJ010000219.1, on the reverse strand, counting down.
CGCCGGAAGCGCACTGTATCACCCGGCTGGAGGGCGAACGAGTTGATCCTGGCTGTGGTTTTCCATGCCGTCTGTTCGGAAAGTCCGTCGTGATCGTCGCTTCCGGAAACGGAATCGACATACAGGACCCTTCCCTCATCCCCGTCACCGGCGCCATCCGATGAACAGCGGCACAACGCCAGCAATGATACAGCCAGCGCCGCTATCGCGATCGCAATGTATGGTTTCACTCTCCCTCCCTGCCGCCGCCGGTGCGGCGATGGCGATACAGCGACTCCGTGACACTATACCGCGTACGGGCGCGACAGCGAAAATTTTTTTGGCAGCGGGGCCTGCGCGGCTGCCTTGCGGCCTTCGCCCGGGGAAAACTGCTTGCCCGATCCGCCGGTTCGTGGTGGGATGCTCAATGCGCTCATCCGGAGGGAAATGCGGCGCGCGCCGGCCGTTCCATACCACTTCCGACCTCGCACGCGAGGCGGGAGTTCACCCCAACACCGTGCGCCTGTATGAGAGGTGGGGTTTTCTCTCCCCGCCGCAAAGGACCGCGAAGGGCTACCGGATGTTCACGGACCTGCACCTTGGCCAGATGCTCCTCGCCCGGCTTGCCCTGCGCTTTACCTGGCTTTCCGGCGCCATCCGGGCCCGGGCGCTCGATGTGATCCATTGTTGTGCGTCGGAAGAATACGATAACGCCATCGCATCGGCGAAGGAGCTTGCAAAACTTGTCAGGACGGAAAGGGCCGGGTGCATGGAGGCGCGGTCGATCCTTGAATCCTGGGCGAACCGGATGGGCGGGCGCACCCGAGGCATCGCCCGGTACTCCATCGGCCATGCGGCTGCTGTCACCGGCGTCACCATCGATACGCTGCGGAGCTGGGAGAGAAACGGGCTCCTGCGGGTCCCGCGAAACCCGGCCAACGGTTACCGCGTGTTCGGGGAGGACGAGATTGAAGCCATCAGGGTGATCAGGGCCCTTCGCCGCGCGCGCCACAGCACCATGTCGATCCTCAACATGATGCGTCGCCTTGACGGGAAGCGCCCCGCCGGCCGGATCGGGACAATGGACCTCCCGGATGGCGACGAGAACGCGATCTACGCCACCGACCGCTGGGAAGCAAAGCTCGCCGAGCTTCAAGCATCGTCGCGGAAAATCATTTCACAGCTCAATTCGATGCGGAAAAAGCGCTCCTGAACGGGCGCCAAACCCTCCACTGGCCCACCAGGGTTGTACACTTTCCGGAAACTACCGAAACAGGAGGATTGCACTCATGGAAAACCTGCCGCACGTCACCGTCCACATGTCGGTGAGCATTGACGGCCGAACCAACTGGAACGGGCCGGATGTCGCACTCCACTACGAAATCGCCGCCTCGTTCAGGGAGGACGCTACGCTGGCGGGCAGCGACACCATCCGCCTGTTTTCCGGCGACGGTCCCGGCGATGAGGACTTGAGCGTCTTCGAGCAGAGACAGGCATCGCCCGGCGATGCGCGGCCGGTGCTCTTCGTCCCGGACAGCCGGGGAAGGGTGAAAAACTGGCATTTTCTGAAAACGCTCCCCTACTGGAGGGACATGGTGTCCCTGTGCTCGCAGCTCACTCCGCGCGAACACCTTGAGTACCTGAACGCGCGCCACATCCGCCCTGTAGTAGCCGGGAGCGATCACGTGGATTACCGCTCAGCGCTCGACATCATGGGACGCGAGTACGGCGTGGAGAGGGTGCGGGTCGACAGTGGCGGCACGCTCGCGGG
>CAZPZJ010000218.1:0-6065 GCA_964591055.1 uncultured Leptospiraceae bacterium | reverse complement strand
GAGCCGGGCGCGGCGTCCTCGGGTTTGGTGGCGCCCACCATCGTGCGTATCATGCCGATGCAGTTATCGCCCTCGATGGCCATCGCGAACACCGGGCCGGAGGTGATGAAATCGACCAGCTCTCCGAAAAAGGGCTTGCCCTCGTGCTCGGCGTAATGCTTTTTCGCGAGCGTGACGCTCACGTTCATGAATTTGGCGCCGGCCAGCCTGAACCCTTTTCTTTCAAAGCGCGCGAGTATTTCCCCGATGAGCTGGCGCTGGACGCCGTCCGGCTTGACCATGACAAAGCTTCTTTCCATTCTTCGCATCCTGTGAGTTAATGTAGTGTCGTGCAAGTGGTGAACCAGTAATGACACGCAAAAAGGCGCGCCTGTCAATTATATTTTATGGAAGCAGGCGCTGGCGCGGCTGCCCATCCGGCGGTTGGGGGAGTCGCACCCCGCATGGCTGGCTGGGCGGCATATTTATCATTTTTTATTGACAAAATACGCCGAATAATTATTGTTGCACTCTGCCTCCACCAAAGGCACCCGAACTGAAATTATCCCGATATCCGGCTCCGGCGGCCCTCCCCGGGAGAGTCTGCCGTTTCCGCTATTGGTTTCGCGAACCACATTATACTGGGCATTGGCCACGAGGAGTTACATGAGCGACATTCAGACCACATACTCGCCCAAGGCGTCACAGATTGAGAAAAAATGGTATCTCATCGACGCCGAAGGCAAAGTACTCGGACGTCTGGCGACGGAGGTTTCGAGGATTTTGAGGGGCAAGCACAAGCCCACCTACACCACGCACATGGATGACGGCGATTTTATCGTTATCATCAACGCGGCTAAAATCGTCCTCACCGGGAAAAAGGGAGAGGACAAGGATTACTTCTTTCATACGGGCTATCCGGGCGGGGAAAAGTTCGTGAACATCACGAAGATCCGCAGGGAAAAGCCGGATTACATCATCAAGCACGCGGTGTGGGGAATGATGCCGAAAAACAAGCTCGGAAGAAAAGTGCTGAAAAACCTCAAGATCTATCAGGGCGCCGAACACCCGCACGCTGCCCAGAAACCCGAAAAACTGGAAATATAACAGCGAGGACCGATAATGAGCGATAATAAAATATACGCAACAGGAAGAAGAAAGACCTCGGTAGCTCGCGTCTGGGTGAAACCGGGCTCGGGCAACATCGTCATCAACAAACTTCCGCTTTCAGACTATTTCCGCAGGCAGACGCTCGTGCTGATCGTCAGGCAACCGCTTGAAAGCCTCAGCAAATCGGACGCCTACGACATCTTTGTCACCGTGGACGGGGGGGGATGGTCCGGGCAGGCGGGAGCAGTCCGCCTTGGCATCGCGCGCTGCCTTACGCAGATCGACGAGAAGAACCGCAAGCCCCTGCGCGCTGAAGGCTTCCTGACCCGCGACGCCCGCGGCGTTGAAAGGAAGAAGTACGGAAGGAAGAAGGCCCGCAAGAGATACCAGTTCTCGAAACGTTAAACGCGGCCGCTCGCACACGAAGAAACCTACATGGGGGGTGCCCGATACGATCGGCCATCCCCTTTTTTACAGGACCATGCTGGAAATCACCGACATCCGACACAGGGCCAACAGCATCCAGATCGTCTTCGACACCGGCGACTCTCTCAGCCTCCCGTTTTCCGTATTCGATCGCACGGATCTGAGGCGCGGGCAGAAGGTGGACGGGCCTCTCTACCGTTATCTCAAGGAGGAATCCGACCGCTGCCTGTGCCGCCAAAAAGCACTTGATTATTTGGCCATGAGGAATAGAACCTCCCGGGAAATCGGGCGCTATCTTGAGCGAAAGGGCTTTGACGCGGACATCGCCGCCTCCGTGGTAATGTCGCTTGAGGAATCCGGCCATATCGATGATTTCGAGTACGCCCTGCGCTATATTTCGAGCAGGCGCGCCCGCCGGCCCGTGGGCGACGCGCTGCTGACCGGCGAGCTTCTGCACAAGGGCGTGGATCGCCCGACCGTAAAACAGGCGCTCCGCCTTTCGCAGGACAGCGCCGTGACGAAGGACGCCGTCTACGAAGAGGCGGTGAAGAAGCTCAGAACGATGGCCGGAAGGCCCAACCTCGCGGCGAAAATCACCTTCTTTTTAAAGGGCAGGGGGTTCGGGGGCGACATGGTTCGCTCCGTGGTGGACAGGCTCCGCCGCGAGGGTTTGCTCGACGGGGGGCCGGGTGCGGATGAAAACAATACAGGCGATGATCAGTGAAGAAAACGACAATACGCCCCGCGGCGGGCGCCATACAGACGCGAGCGAAAAGGAGCGAGTGATGCTGAAAGTCAGGGATTTGAGAGATTCCTTCATATCGTACTTCCGCGACAGCGGCCATCAGATCGTACCGTCGAGTTCCCTTGTTCCCAGGGATGACCCCACGCTGCTGTTCACCACCGCGGGCATGGTGCAGTTCAAGCCGATGTTCGCTGGCACCGTGGATCTGGCATACACCAGGGCCGCGAGCATACAGAAGTGTTTCCGCACCAGCGATCTCGAGAACGTCGGGAAAACCAAGCGCCACTGCACCTTTTTTGAAATGCTGGGCAACTTCTCGTTCGGCGACTACTTCAAAAAAGAGGCCATCGAGTTCGCGTGGGAGTATTCCACCGCCGTCATCAAATTCCCGCGCGAGCGCATATGGATATCGATTTACGAGGACGATGACGAGGCCTTCGACCTGTGGCGCGGGCGCATCGGAGTTCCGGCGGAAAAGATTGTCCGTTTGGGCAAGGCGGACAATTTCTGGGGCCCGGCGGGCGACTCGGGCGCATGCGGCCCCTGCTCCGAGCTCTACCTCGACCGCGGTCCCGAATTCGGCTGCGGCTCGCCCGACTGCAAACCCGGATGCGACTGCGAGCGCTTTCTCGAGTACTGGAACCTCGTGTTCAACCAGTACTATCAGGACACGGCCGGGACCCTCTCGCCCCTGCCGCGTACGGGGATCGACACCGGCATGGGGCTTGAGAGGCTTTCCACGCTGGTGCAGAACGTTGACTCGATCTATGAGACCGACGAGCTCAGGCAGATTGCCGAGTTCATCTGCCGTGAGCGGGGCGTGAAGTACGAGGGAGTGAACGCGCAGTGCGTCAACATCCTGGTCGAGCACGGCAGGGCGCTCACCTTTGCAATCTCCGACGGGGCCTACCCGTCCAACGAGGGCCGCGGCTACGTGCTCCGGCGCATCATCAGGCGCGCCCTCCGCTACGCGCGAATGATAGGCGTGCACGAGCCGTTTCTCTATAAAATCGTCGATCCCCTTGTCGCGATCATGGGCGATTATTATCCGGAAGTGAAAACCGGCGCTGCGAGCGTGAAAAACCTGCTTGAAGGCGAGGAGAAGCGCTTCCTCGAGACGCTGGAGAACGGGATGGACCGCCTGGAGGAGACCATGAAGTCGCTCCGCTCAACCGGTAAAAGCGAAATGAGCGGCCGGGACGCCTTTGTGCTCTATGACACCTTCGGATTCCCCCTCGAAATGACGGTGGAAATCGCGAAGGAACAGGGCCTCGCTGTGGACGTCGATGGCTTCAACGGAGAAATGGACAGGCAGCGCGAACGGGGCAAGCAGAGCTGGAAGGGCGCCGATACGGGTTCGGAAAAGCTGCTTGCCGAGCTTTCAAAAAAGGCGGGGGGCACCTCGTTTCTGGGCTACGAAAAAGAGCGGGCGGAAAGCGAGATCATGTATCTGGGCGCGGGGTCGTCGCTGGTGAAGAAACTTGAGCGCGGCGCCGAGGGGATGATTGTAACATCCACGACGACGTTTTACGGCGAATCAGGCGGGCAGGTGGGCGACCATGGGCGCATTGTGTCGGGCAACGGCTCCGTGTTCGAGGTGGTCGACACAAAGAAAATTGACAGGACCACGGTCCACGTCGGCCGCGTGCTGGAGGGATCGTTTGCCGAGCGCGACCGTGTCGCCACCGAGATCGATGTCGTACGGCGCAACCTCATCCGGGCCAACCACACCTCGACGCACCTCCTGCAGGCCGCGCTCCGGAAGGTGCTGGGATCGCACGTGCACCAGTCAGGCTCCATTGTCGAGCCCGAGAGGCTGCGTTTCGACTTCACGCATTTCAATCCCATGACCCGCGACGAGATCGCCGCCGTCGAGGAAATGGTCAACCTGAAGGCCTGGGAGGCCCTGCCCGTGAGCACCAGGATCATGGACCTTCAGGAAGCGCTGAAAACGGGCGCAATGGCGGAGTTCGGCGAGAAATACGAGGACAGCGTCCGCGTGGTCAGCGTGGAAGGCTTCAGCAGCGAGCTGTGCGGCGGCACGCATCTCGACAACACCGGAAAGATTGGAGTGTTCAGGATTATGCGCGAGGGCTCGCCCGGCGCGGGGCTCAGGCGCGTCGAAGCGATGACGCTGCGCGGGGTGTACGAGCGCTTCGGGCAGCAGAAGGATCTCATCGAGCGGCTTGTGGCGCTCTTGAATGTCAGCGAATCCGGCATGGTGAAAAAGATCGAGGAAATCATGGAGCGCGCACACCGGCTGGAGAAGGAGGCTGAAAAGCTCAAGGCGGGTTCCCTGGCGGGAGAGGCCGATGAGATGATCGCCGGGGCTGAAAATGCGTCGGGTATCGCCATCATCTCGCGTCATTTCAAAGGCATTCAGGTTGAGGACATGAGGACGCTCTCGGACGCCATAAGGGCCAAAAAGCCCGGAAGCGTGGTGCTGCTTGGTTCGGACAGCGACGGCAAGGCGCTTCTGCTTTTCGCGGCGACTCAGGACGCGGTTAAAAAGGGAATTGACTGCGGGGCGCTGGTCCGCGACGCGGCGAAGATGCTGGGCGGCGGCGGAGGCGGCCGCAAGGACATGGCGCAGGCGGGAGGCAGCGACGCGGGAAAGCTGGCGGAAGCTCTGGGCGGCGCGGCTGCGAGGGCCAGGGAGATGATCGTGAAATGAGCCGCCGGGCGGGGCCCGTTACTGCATTTCCTTGCGCCGTTTCATCTCTTTCATGAGCCGGTTCTTGTACTCGATTTCGCGCGGCTTGATCATCGCGTAATAGCGTTTCATCTCATCCTTCCGGGATGAATTGCCCGCGAAATCCACGCCGATGTACAGCGTCCCCCGGTCGTCGTAGCTCGTGTACTTGATCTCGCCGTAAATGGTAATGGGCGCCTGCAGCTTGAACAGCACGTCAAATATGAAACCGCGAGATTTAATCAGGTATTTTTTGAGGTTCTCGTCCGCTATCATAAGCCGGACGCCCCCTTTGCTGATGTCCAGTATCTGCTGGTGGACGGAAAGCAGCACGGTGTTTGCCTCCCTGATCCGGTCAACCAGTTTAAAGGAGAGGTCTTTCACCTCGAGCATCTGCTCTATTGAGAAATTTTCGTTTTTGGAAATGAGCTGGATGTAGGCGAACGGAATTGACCTCGATTCCTCGGTAATGTAAATCACCGGACATATGATCATCGAGCGGAAACCGCGCTCGACATTCTTTTTAACCACGCTTTTCAGCTCCACGCCGTACATCTGGGTCAGGTCAATAAAATCGTCGTTCATGGCCGCGTAGGAGTCGGGGTTTGAGCAGTCTTCAATGTAAACATTGAGCCCCGTTTTCTTGATTCTTTCCAGAATCGGGTCTTCAATGTTCAAAAGGTCGACTTTTACTATATCGCTTATGCCCGAGTTTGATGACTGGAACTGGTCGAGTATGACCTTGATGCCGGTCGGGATGTTGTAGCCCGACAGCTCAATGGTGTGTTTTGAGAACTTGAAATTCGTTGCGACAACCTCCTCCGGTTCAATTTTAAACCGGAGATCGCGCCTTCCTTCGATGGCTTTACGGACAGAATGAATGCGGCATTTGAAGTACCCGGGACCGCGCACCTCAAGAATTTTCAGGTCAAATTCCACGTACTTGTCAAGAAGGCCGTAGATTATAATTGTGTCACCACCGGGATCGTATTCGCTGTCGGTGACGATCATGATTGATTTGTCTTCGAGAAACTCGTTGATTTTGACTTCGGTTCTGTCGATGGAATATTTTAAACTGAGCTTTCTTCCGTCAAACTGGGTTTTGAGCACTTC
>CAZPZJ010000217.1:1739-6192 GCA_964591055.1 uncultured Leptospiraceae bacterium | reverse complement strand
CTGCCGTATGTGTTTTGCAATACCCGGGGAGAGGGGCGCTTCCGCATCGCCCGGACGGCCCGTATTTCCTCTTGTAACACGGGCGGCCGCCCCCTGTAAAGACAATTACACGCGGGATTACAATTTTTACCTCCACGCCTACTTGTTGAGCTTGCTTCTGATTGAATAGATCATGTTCCTTATGCCAGGCTGCTCATTGGGAGGCATGCTGCTGATAAAATTACCCTCGAGTATCCAGTCCATCAGATTGACGAGGAAGTCCTTTTCGTTTTTCGTAAGATTCTGCATTCCAGACCTCGCAGGCCCCGCGGGCCGATATTTGTTTCATCATGATCCGATGCAGCTTTCCCTGTCAATCCCATCATCGGGCAAATCGCCCACCGTTGAAGCAGCGGGTGATAGTTCTTGACGCAACCATGATGAAAGTGTATCAGGATTAGAAAAGAGAGCGCTTTGCGCCATCGATGACGGGAGTGAATTTCAATGTTTGACAACCACGACACACTGCCCGCGGAAATCCTCGCCGAGCTCAAGAATTCCTACTCGGGGCTGCTGGAGTCGATTCCGGACGTCATTGTATCCCTCGAGTATCCTTCGGGGAGCGTGTTGTACATCAATCCCGCCGTGAAGGAGCTGCTCGGATTCGACCCGGAGGAGTTTTACGGCTCGTTGCTGCTTTTAAAGCGCATTGACCCGGACGACAGGAAATCCGTCATTGAACTGTGGCGCAACATTGAGCGTGAAACAGGGCCTGCGCTCTTCCTGTACCGCATACGCAAAAATGACGGAGATTCCATCTGGGTGGAGCAGAAAAACAGGATCATCAGGGATTCACACGGAAACGCCATCGCAATCAACGCGGTCATCCGCGATATTTCCCTGCGAAAGAAGCTGGAGGAGGAATCGCTGAAAAATCTGTATTTTTCAGAAAACCTGTTCCAGCACGCGCCGTATATCGCGTTTCAGATAGGAAGCGACGGCAGGATCCTCAGGTTCAATCACGCGTTTGAGCGCGTCTGGCGTCTGACGAAGGAAGATATTGAAGATTACTCTATCTGGAAAGACCGCCAGATGCTGAAAGCGGGAATCGTGGACCTGCTCAGGGAAGTGTTCGCGGGAAGGGTCGTGGAGTTCCCGGTATTGCCCTATACCATTCGGTACCGCGACCACAGGGAGACTGTGTACGTAACGGGGAAGGGATTCCCCTACCCCGCGAAGGACAACGAGGCAAAGAGCATCATCCTGATGGGAGAGGATGTCACCGAGCGGCGGTTGCGGGAGGAGGAGTATCTGGAGATCCGCAAGCTCGAGAGCATCGGCAGGCTCGCCGGCGGAATCGCCCATGATTTCAACAACATGCTGGCGGGCATTTCAGGATACGCTGAAATCATGATGCGCAAGATGGGCCGGGACGACCAGAACTACCGGTTCGCAGAGAGCATCCACACCGCGTCGATGAAAGCCGCCACGCTGACATCACAGCTTCTGGGCTTCGCGCGGAGGGGAAAGTACAACCCGGAGTTTGTTGACATCGGAAAGGCGCTTCTTTTCGCCCTCGGCGCGACACCGGGGCTGAGCCAGCGGGTGAAAATCGTGAAGACCATTGAATCAATGGATTACGCCGTCTTTGCCGACGTCAACCAGCTCAGGCAGCTCTTCGTGGAAATCCTCAAAAACGCGGTCGAGGCAATGGGCGGTTCGGGCATTATTCACCTGCAGGCCGGTATGGCGGAGCAGGAGCGCATTGTCGACGGAATGGCTCGGATCACGACTATGAGCAGCATCCGCATCTCCGTCACCGACAACGGCCCGGGAATCCCGGAAGATATTGAATCCAAAATATTTGAACCCTATTTCACCACAAAGGACAAAAACAAGCACGCGGGAATGGGCCTATCGCTGGCGTGGGGCACCGTCAAGAACCACGGCGGCCGGATAGAAATTCGAAGCGAACAGGGAGAAACAACGGTGACAGTGCTTCTTCCCGCGGTAAAAAAGCCCGCTGACTCCCAAAAGGAGGACCAAAGCGCTCCGAAGACAGTGCTAATCATCGACGACAGCGAGGAGATCAGGTCGGTGTTGAGAACCTTTTACGAAGAAAAGGGCTGCAATGTCGAGACCGCCTCGGGAGGAAAAGCGGGACTGTTGCTGCTGAAAAACATGTCCTCACCCTGCGATCTTGTCTTCCTGGATTACCTGCTTCCCGACATCAGCGGCCGGGAGATGCTGTATGAAATCACACGGCGCCATCTTGCATCCAGGGTGGTGCTGCTGTCGGGAAGCAGCATTGAGGGACTGCCGGAAGACCTGCTGAACTCTCCCGATATCCATGTAATGCCCAAACCTTTCAGCCTTGAGGACGTAGAATCGATCATGAAAAAAAATTGAATTTATATGAAAATAATTTAGCCCATTTGTGCTTTTTCTGCACTAATAGAGTATAAAGTGTTTGAAAAAGAAAGGTTTGCAGTACCATATTGAATTGCATCGACAGGGATTGCTGTTGGCAGGGGAGGATTCCCCCCATTTCCGGAAGGAGAGCCACATATTACCCCAATGATTGACCGGGTAGCACAGGCGCTTGAGAGCATCGAGCTCGATATACTCTCTGATATTGATGACGCGGAAATATTCCAGTTCATCATTGAGTCTCTGCGTTACGAGACCGATTCCCCGTACGCGGTGCTCACCCAGGCCATCCTTCACTACAACCTGAAGGAAGAAGAAGCATCGCAGGTGTGGGAAAACATTCTGGTCAACAAAAAGGAAATGGAGCGCCTTCTGGAAAGGCGGGTGAGCATAAAAACCGCCCTTGTCGATTTCTACACCCGGAAGCGCCAGAGCGAAAAGATCGCCATTTTTATAAGGGAAAACATGATCACTGCGTTCGATCGGGCGCTTCGTGACAGCCTGACAGGCCTGTATTCGCACGCGATCATCCAGGCTGAGCTGGAAAAGGAATTTTTATCCGCTCGCCGCTACAGCTTCGACCTTTCGGTGCTCTTTATCGACATCGATGATTTCAAGCGCTATAACGACACCCACGGACATATTACCGGGGACAGGATTTTAATGGCCGTAAGCGAGGCGCTGAAAAACAATCTTCGCAATACCGACAAGATCGGGAGGTACGGAGGCGAGGAATTCCTGATCCTCCTCCCGCATACATACATCAAAAACGCCGTTACCATCGCCGAGAAACTTCTCTCCGCCATCAGGAAAGCTACGACCGGTGTGAAGGACCTTCCGGGAGGCATTACCGTGAGCATCGGCGCTGCGGGCATGACGCCTGAAATAAAAGACGGACACGATCTCATCAACCGGGCCGACATCCTCATGTACCAGGCGAAAAACGAGGGGAAAAACCGCGTCTGCTGCGATCACAAATCCTGAATGCGCGCCTCCACATCGGCGGTGAGCCCGCTGTCGGCGCCCGCCAGGAAATACGGGCAGGCGATTCCCGCCACCATGGCCGCGTTGTCGGTACACAGCGCGGGTGATGGCACAATGACCTCTTCGTCGCTCCTTGCCTCGGCCGCAAGCAGCTCCCTGAGCATTCCGTTGGCGGCAACCCCGCCGGCCACGACGATGGTGTTGATTTTTTCACGCCGAGCCGCTTCAAAAACCCTGCGCACAAGAAGATCGAGCGCCCTCTCCTGAAATGAATACACCAGTTCGGCGCGGTCGGCGTCGGGATTGGCCTTGAGGTACGTAATGACGGCCGTTTTGATGCCGCTGTAGGAAAACCGGCAGTAGTCTTCCGGGTCAGGAAGGATTTTGGGAAAGATCGCTTTTCGCATCTTCGCCGTGCGCGCAAGTTTTTCGATGAGCGGCCCGCCGGGATATCCAAGCTGGAGCAGCTTGGCGACCTTGTCGAAGGCCTCGCCCGCAGCGTCGTCTGCGGTCCTGCCTATGAGCAGCATCCGTCCCGGTCCTTCGACTCGGTAGACGGCCGTGTTGCCGCCCGACACGAGCAGGCCGATGAAGGGATAGCGCGACTCCCGCCCCTCAAGGAAGGGCGCGTACAGGTGCGCCTCAAGGTGGTTGACGGCGATCAGGGGGATGCGGCACGCGTACGAGATGGCCTTAGCGGTCTGCATGGCGATCAGGAGCGAACCGATGAGGCCGGGGCGGGCCGTCGCGGCCACGTAATCCAGTGAGGAAAAGCGTGCCCCGGCGCCGGCAAGCGCCGAATCGATCAGCGTGTTTATGGTCTCAAGATGGGAGCGCGAGGCGATCTCGGGCACCACGCCGAAGTACTCGGCGTGCAGGTCGATCTGGCTGAACACCCTGCTGGAGAGCACCTCGCGACCGTTCCTCACCACCGCCGCCGCGGTCTCGTCGCACGAGCTTTCGAGGCCCAGGCCGATCGTGTCGCGCTTACTGTTTGGCATTGAGCACGGCTATCGCCCTGACAAGCTGCGGGTCGAATTCAAGGTTGTAGAGCGACCGC
>CAZPZJ010000217.1:0-1639 GCA_964591055.1 uncultured Leptospiraceae bacterium | reverse complement strand
ACGGTGAGCGTGATGCCGATCGCGTCCGAAAGGCTGAACAGCCTCTGAACTGAGCCCTTGCCGAAGGTCTGCTCGCCGAGCAGCTTGCCGCGGTTGTTGTCCTTGACGGCGCCGGCGACTATTTCGGAAGCGGAAGCGCTTCCCTTGTTGACGAGCACGATCATCCGGCCCCGGTACAGCGGCCCGTTCAGCGACCTGGACTCCCTGACATCGGCGCCCTTGCGGCCCTTGGTCGTGACGATGATCATGTCCTTTTCAAGAAACAGGTCGGAGATCTGGATCGCGTCCTCGAGCTTTCCCCCGGGATTGCCGCGAAGGTCGAGCACCAGCTTGTCGACGCCCTTGCCATTGAAGTACTTCAGGGCCTTTTCCACCTCGCGGGTGGTGTCGTCGCCGAATATCTTGATGCGAAGGTAGCCTATGCCGGAATTCTCCATAATTTCATAACTGACGCTTGAAGTATGAATGACGGCGCGTTTGAGGCTGAACTCGAGCAGGTCATCGAACCCCTCCCGCCTGACATGGAGCTTCACGTCTGAACCGGGAAGACCACGTATCATCTTGACTATTTTTGAAAGCTCCTTGTTCTTTATGGCCGTGTCATTCACCCTGACGATGGTGTCGCCCTCCTTGATGCCGGCCTTCATCGCGGGCGAGTCCTCGATGGGGGAAATCACGACGATATCGCCGTCCTTGGCGCTGATCTCGATGCCCACACCGACGAAATCGCCGCTGATGTCCTCCTTGAACTCGGTGAACGACCTCTCGTCGAGAAAGCGGCAGTACGGATCGTCGAGGGCCCTCATCATGCCGCGGATGGCTCCATAGAAGAGCTTTTTGGGTTCAGTATCGCCCACGTAATCGCTCAGGATGTGCTGGAACACCTGGTGGAAATAGTCGAGATACCGGTGGACCGGTTCGTCGGCTGAAAGCGTGTGGGAGATGTTCGCGCCCGCGAAAAGGCCGAGGAGAAAGGCTATCACGGCGATGTGAAACGATCGCTCTTGTATCTTCTTCAACATCGAAACCACCTGTAATCGGTCATTGATCCTTGTTTTTCTCAAGAAGGTGCATCTTGTACTCCAGTGGCAGGTACATGATGATGCCCCTGGGCGTAAAATCGCTTTTCTTCATTGCGGCAAACACCTTCACGGAAAACAACCCTTTTTCTTCTTTTACAAACGTTCTGATCGTGGCGGGGATACGCATGCTGTCGTAGTCCCAGTGCTTGAAGAGCTGTTTTTCCATGGCCCTCGTTATCTTCCCCATGACGAAGGCGACGATTTTATCCTCTATCTCCCCGCGAAGCTCCTTCGCGGTCGCTTCAAGCATTCCAGCGCTCACGGGGCGAAGGGAGCTTTCCTCATAGAAGAAGTAATCCTGCTCCGCTCCGGAAGGTATCTTCATACACTCATGAAAACCGGTCCTGTTTTCGAGGGTGTGAGTGCCATGCTCCCTGCAGACGAACGCGGGCGGCGCGGACACTTCCGGCTGCTGCGGTGTGGCGCATCCGATCCATGCGGCAACGGCAATAATGACAGGGAACGTGATCTTTTTCATGTGTCACCTCATCTGCCCTTCCGGGACTGCCGGCGCGCACGGCCGGCGTCAACTGGAGGAACGGAGATTACCGCTCAAG
>CAZPZJ010000216.1:0-6203 GCA_964591055.1 uncultured Leptospiraceae bacterium | reverse complement strand
GCACACAGCATGAGATTTCCCTCATGTGGTGGTAGCGATTTCGGGGAGCAGGTCACCGGGTGAAAAAGGAGCATTGTTATTAGTTTTCTACTTATTATTGGATAAAAACGATATTCCACTGATAATAGACCAACCAGAAGATAATCTAGATAATAATAGTGTGGCAAATATACTCGTCCCATTTATAAAAAAAGCAAAAGAGAGAAGACAAATTATTATGGTCACTCATAATCCCAATTTAGCTATTGTTGCTGATGCTGAACAAATAATACATGTTAATATTAATAAAACAGATGGGAATAAATTTACCTTTTCATCGGGGAGCATCGAAAATAAAAAAATCAATCAGTGTATCGTTGATGTTCTGGAGGGCACAATGCCTGCTTTTAACAAGAGAAAAAATAAATACCACGAAGCTAATATTTAGTTTCTATTTTATAAATTAAATGAAAAATAAATCACCGAATCCTCCATTGAATCCTTCGCCATAGAACTCCTCGTAAAACACGGATACCGCTATATATACGGCCCGGACATCGCGCCGGATAGCGAAACGCCGGAACGGTCCTCCTTTGAAGATGTCCTTTTACTGGAAAGATTAAAAACCGCCGTTTCCCGCATCAATCCCGACATTCCCAACGACGAACGTGAAGACGCCATAAAACAGATAGCGCGCCTTGCCTCACCCGAACTGATTACCAACAACGAAACATTTCACCGGATGCTGACCGAAGGCATTAACGTCACCCGCCAGAAAGACGGGAACAGCCGCGGTGACTATGTCCAGCTCATTGACTGGAGCGACCCGGAAAACAACGATTTCATTGTTGTAAACCAGTATACCGTTGTAGACTCCTCCCCGAACGGGGGAAACAACGTCAATAAGCGCCCCGACCTGGTGTTGTTCGTTAACGGGCTGCCTCTTGTCGTTATTGAACTGAAAAATCCCGCCGATGAAAACGCCACCGTGTATTCGGCGTTTAAACAAATACGGACCTATAAACAGGCAATCCCCTCCCTTTTTGCCTGCAACGGATTTATAATTATATCAGACGGCCTTGAAGCAAAGGCCGGAACAATCTCATCCGAATACAGCCGTTTCATGGCGTGGAAAACCTCCGATGGAAAAGTTGAGGCGTCGCCGCTTTCAGGCCAGCTTGAAACACTGATCCGCGGAATGCTCGACAGGAAAACGCTGCTGGACCTCATCAGGCATTTTATCGTATTTGAGAAATCAAAAAAAGAAGATAAAGAAACAGGTGTCATCACCATTCAAACCGTAAAAAAACTAGCCGCCTATCATCAGTATTATGCGGTAAACAGGGCGGTTGAATCAACGCTGCGCGCGTCAGGATATGTCAAGAAAACCACTGGCAGCGCGCAACGTATAGTGGAGTCACCGGAAAATTACGGCGTACCGGGAGTAAAGTCCCAGCCCGTGGGTGATAAAAAGGGCGGAGTTGTCTGGCATACCCAGGGCTCGGGAAAATCCCTCTCCATGGTATTTTACACCGGGAAGATCGTCCTTGCGATGGACAATCCCACCATTCTTGTCATTACCGACCGCAACGACCTTGACGACCAGCTCTTTGATACCTTTGCCGCGTCAAAACAACTGCTCAGGCAGGAGCCTGTTCAGGCTGACAACCGTGAGCAGTTAAAAGATCTTCTGAAAGTCGCGTCCGGCGGAGTGGTGTTCACCACGATCCAGAAGTTCCAGCCCGAAGAAGGGAATGTGTATGAAAAACTGTCCGACAGGAGCAATATTATAGTAATTGCCGACGAAGCCCACAGAACACAGTACGGTTTCAAAGCAAAAACGATCGACGACAGGGATGAAAGCGGCAACGTTATAGGCAAAAAAATAGTCTACGGTTTTGCCAAGTATATGCGCGACGCCCTGCCCAACGCGACGTATCTCGGGTTTACCGGAACGCCCATCGAAAGCGCGGACGTAAATACACCGTCGGTTTTCGGCAACTATGTTGATGTCTATGATATAGCGCAGGCGGTCCAGGACGGCGCGACTGTCCGTATCTATTACGAAAGCCGACTCGCTAAAATCGTGTTGAGCGATGAAGGCAGAAAGCTCATTAAGGAACTCGATGATGACCTTGCCGATGATGAAGAAGATGTAACAGCGAATTGCTATTCTCCCCGACAGGCAAAAGCGAAGTGGACACAGCTCGAAGCCCTTATCGGCAGCGCCGACCGGATAAAACAGGTCGCGAAGGATATCATCACGCATTTTGGAAAGCGCCAGGAGGTGCTGGACGGTAAAGGGATGATCGTCACCATGTCCCGCCGGATTGCCGCCGACCTCTACAGGGCCATCATAGAACTCAAACCCGAGTGGCACAGCGGCGATCTGAAAAAAGGGGTTATCAAAGTAGTCATGACCTCCGCTTCGTCGGATGGGCCTGAAATATCAAGGCACCATACGACAAAAGAACAGCGGCGCGCTCTGGCCGACCGAATGAAAGACCCTGAGGACGAGCTGAAACTGGTAATCGTCAGGGATATGTGGCTCACCGGTTTTGATGTTCCCGCGCTTCACACGCTCTATATTGATAAACCGATGAAAGGCCACAATCTCATGCAGGCAATCGCCCGGGTTAACCGTGTGTATAAAGATAAAACCGGCGGCCTGATCGTCGATTATCTTGGGATAGCGTCTGACCTGAAAAAGGCGCTTTCATTTTATTCAGACGCGGGCGGCAAAGGCGATCCGGCGGTTAATCAGGAAAAAGCAGTACAGCTTATGCTTGAGAAGCTGGAAGTCGTGTCTCAGATGTTCCACGGTTTTGCCTATGAAGAGTATTTTGACGCCGATACCGGCAGAAAATTATCACTTATTCTCTCCGCCGAGGAACACATACTTGGCCTTGAAAACGGAAGAAAGCGGTATATTGATGAAGTCACCGCTTTATCGCAGGCCTTTTCAATAGCGATACCCCACGAACACGCAATGGACGTGAAAGACGAGGTCGCGTTCTTTCAGGCGGTGAAATCACGGCTCGTGAAATTTGACGGTACGGGCACGGGCGGAACCGATGAGGAAGTCGAAACAGCCATACGGCAGGTGATTGATAAAGCCCTCGTGACCGAAAAAGTCATCGATGTGTTTGATGCCGCCGGTATCAGCAAACCGGATATCTCCATATTGTCGGAAGAATTCCTTCTTGAAGTCAGGAACATGGAGCATAAGAACATCGCCCTTGAAGTGTTGAAAAAGCTCCTCAATGATGAAATAAAATCCCGCACAAAGAAGAACCTGATCCAGAGCAGGACCTTGATGGAAATGCTGGAAAATTCCATAAAGAAATATCACAATAAAATCCTGACTGCCGCGGAAGTGATCGAAGAGCTTATTAATTTATCGAAAGAAATTCGTGAAATGGACAAAGAGCCCCGGGAGATGGGCCTTTCGGATTATGAATACGCGTTCTATACCGCCATCGCGAATAACGACAGCGCCCGGCAGGTCATGGAACAGGACAAGCTCCGCGAACTTGCCGTTGTTCTTTATGAGAAGGTAAAAGAAAACGCGTCCATTGACTGGACAATCAAGGAAAGCGTTAAAGCAAAATTAAAAGTAATAGTTAAAAGGGTTTTAAGGCAATATGGCTATCCGCCCGACATGCAGATGCTTGCGACTGAAACAGTATTGAAGCAGGCAGAACTTATTGCTGAAGAATTAACCGTACAGATACGGTAATCACCTGACAGTCTCTTCCAACAGTTCGATACCCTTCCCCAATACAACTGGACATGTAATAAGGAAAATGATACGAGGTAGTACATGGAACAGAAAACAGGGAACACTACAAAAATAATATGAAAGCAACCGCTGTTAATGACTTTGAGACTATAATCGGAGATGATCTATTAAAAACGATTGGACCTATTACCATCAGACATCCGAAAGATACTTTTGCCATAACTCCGGCCAGTCTGATTGCTTTAAAAGCAATTGAGGAAAACAGAAGCCTTTTACATGGAGCGGGAATAGACTGGGGGTGCGGCTCCGGATGTCTATCAATCGCCGCTGCCAGAATTAACGAAGTAGAATTGATAATCGGTTTAGATATACTTCAGGAAAATATTACAATATCGATCCAAAACGCGTTACACAATGAAGTATCTGAAAAAACAAAGTATCTTCTTTCGGATTCATATTCGCCCTGTGACGCCGTCAATAAAAAATGGCTCGAAAGCATGAGCGGCAAAATTGACTTCATACTATCAAATCCGCCATCAAGTGACGGCGATGACGGATTTAATTACCGTCGAAAGGTTCTTAATGACGGATATGGCTTCTTAAAGAAGTGCGGTATTGTATTCTTAAATATCTCAAGTCAATATGGACAGGAAAGGATAAATGATTTAACAAAAGTTAATAAAGATTATTTGCACGAAGGCATACTGGCATCAACCGGGCTGGTGCCATTCGATCTGGAACGGAATGACCTCCTGGAATGCATCTACAATTATAAAAAAGAAGAAGAACGGGATGGATATGAATATGAATTCATTGATCCAATTGATACACGTACCGTTCTTAACGCGACAGACGCGCTAAGACTATATAAGGATAAAAAATTAAGTCCGTTGACACGATGGCAAACGCATTTGTTCCGGAAAACAATACAATAGATGGCGGGAATGGCGGTTACTGAGCACAACGAGGCTGTCGAATAACTCCTTTTTCAAACCTAGAACCTCCCATCACCGGGAGGTTTTTTATATTTATACCGTTCCCCAAAATAACTGAACAGGTAATAATAAAGATGATAAGGGAAACGGATTATGGAACAGAAAACGCAACGATGGACCGCACAGCGGAAGGCGGAGTTGGCCCTTCAGATAATCAAGGGCGAGCTCACCATGGTGGAAGTATGCAGGCAGAACGAACTTCGGAATGTGTGACGGACCACCTTCCCTCACAGGATGCGTATTCCCGTCTTCATCACCTCCCGCGCCAGAGGGTTGGCCTCGGTGAAATCGCGCGCGGGGAAGGGCCTCGGCTCTATGCGCAGGTCAATGCCCCTGCGAAGTTTCATGAGCGCCAGCATGTCGTCAACGGGATCCCCGGAAAAGTCCTCGGACACTACTGCGACATCGATATCACTGCCGCCATCGGCCATGCCGCGCGCATGCGATCCATACAGGTACACGCCATAAATTGAGTATCTTTTCCCTACCTCGTGCGCGTAACGCGCGACGATTTCCTCTATCGCTGTTCTATCAGCCCGATGAGCCACTGCCTCACCTCCTGTATCGATTCAATAGCCATAGCGGTATAGTCGCGCGTACACTTTCGGAAAAAATACCGTTTATAGTCCGGATAGCGCGCGTTGATATTGAAGGTTGTGATCAGGTCAAGCGTGTCCTTCATCTTTTCGGTGGTGATAATCCCCGCTCTGAAACAGATGGAGCATCGTTGCATAATCACTGTCGGAAGTTTCCCTCCAGTATATAACCAACTCTGATCTATCCATGATCACTATTGTGGCGTACAGCGGGGAGTGATGTCAAGAATTTATCACAGTGACCCCGTCGCGATATGTATTGACAGCGCCCCGCATCGCGTGTAGTGTTTCCCGGAATCGCACCGGAGGCATGGGATGTTTGAACTGCTGTTTCTGCTGTGTTTTACATTTCACAACATCGAAGAAGCCGTCTGGCTGCCGAAGTGGTCCAGGCACGCCGGGAAATTCCATCCCGCCGTGTCGAACAACGAGTTCCACTTCGCGGTGCTGGTGGTGACGATTCTGGGATATCTTTTCACTTTCCTCTTCCTGGCATGGGGCGGCTCACACGGAATCATAAAGTATCTGTACCTCGGCTTCGTGATGATGATGTGCTTCAACGCGCTCCTGCCCCACCTGGCGGCGACAATACTGCTCAGGCGGTACGCGCCCGGAACGCTCACGGGCCTGTTTTTAAATGCGCCGGTCGGCCTGTACCTGGTATTTGCGCGCCACGGGGAGGGGCTTTCAGTGTCCGGGCTGCTTGCGGGGTTCATCGCGGTATCCGCGGTGACGCTCGCCTCCCTGCGGCCGCTTTTCTGGCTTGGTGGGAAACTGATTGACGACTATTGACAGTGAACGGCGCGGGTTGTCCACTTTCACGGATACTCCGATCCGGTGACTTTTTTATATTTGACACGATTCGCCGCATCCCCCCACATTCTTCATACC
>CAZPZJ010000215.1:0-6215 GCA_964591055.1 uncultured Leptospiraceae bacterium | reverse complement strand
TGTTTTTTATAATAACAACACAATGTTATTCATTAAACAATTGACAAAATTAAAAAATGTCGGTTATGATCAGATGTACTGTCATTATATCCGGAGGTTATGCATGAATGAAGCAGGCTTGAAATGGTATATTCAGCAGCTGACGTTTCCCGAGCTTCTTAACAGAAACGTGGTGCGCTTCAGCAGGAGGACCGCGCAGATGTGGCGAAAGGGTGCCGGAAACTCCGCTTCCATCACCTATGAACAGCTCGGCTATATAGTGAAGGAGCTCGCATCAGGGCTCATCGAGATGGGGATAGAGAAGGGCGACCGCGTCGCGGTCATGGGACACACGGCGCCGCAGTGGATGTGGGCCGACTACTCGATTCTCTGCGCGGCCGGCATCACGGTCTGCATCTATCCCACGCAGTCCGAGGTGGAGATGGCTTTCATCCTCAACAATTCTGGCTCGAAGATGGTTTTCGTTCATGACGAGGAAATCCTTGCAAAGGCGCTCTCCGTCCGCAAAGACGTGCCATCGCTCCAGAAAATCATCATGATGAAGGACGATTATAAACACAGCGACCCCATGGTGATGAGCATGGGGGACGTGCGCGCGCTCGGCATGAAGCTTCTGGCGCGGGACAAGTTTATCTATGAGAAGCGCTGGCGCTCGGTGGAGATCACCGACAAGATGACCATCGTGTACACCTCGGGCACCACCGGCATGCCGAAAGGCGCGGTGCACACCCACTTCAGCATCAACGCCGCGGTGTGCCGAGATCTCAGGCTCCTTGAGGAGTTCCGCGACGATGACGTGGTGATGTCGTTTCTTCCGCTGGCGCACACCTATGAGCGCGAGTGCGGGCACACGTCCGCCATGATGGCCGCAGCGCCGATCGCCTACTCGTCTCCGAAAACGCTCATCGAGGACTTCCAGCTGTTCAAGCCCACGCTCTTCATGTCGGTGCCGCGCATTTACGAGCGCATCTACATGGCCATGAGGGAGCAGGCCTCGAAATCCGCAATTAAAAAGAAGATATTCGACAGGGCGCTTGCCACCGGCCTCAGGGTGATTGAAAAGCGGCAGGACGCCAACGGCTTTATCGATATGTCCGAGGGGATCGACCTGACCGATGGCATAGGATTCTGGCTGCGGTTCAAATTCCGCCTGTACGATAAAATCCTGTTCAGCAAGGTGCGCCACCTCCTCGGGGGCCGCTACCGCTTCGCCTTCTCCGCGGCGGGCAGCCTGCCTGCCGACCTGTGCAAGGTGTTCGCGGCGATGGGCGTCCGCATAATCGAGGGCTATGGCTCCACCGAAACGTGCAACACCATCAACCTGAACACGCTGAAAAAAATCCTCCCCGGATCGGTCGGCCCCACCACGGTCGGCGTCGAGAGCCGCATCGCGGAAGACGGCGAGTGGCAGGTGCGCGGCAACAACATCGTCACCGAGTACTGGAACAATCCCGAGGCGACAAAAGAGGCCTTTACCGAGGACGGGTTCTACAAAACCGGAGACATCGTCGAGATGCTTGCTGACGGCTACATCAAGATCGTCGACCGCAAGAAGGGGCTGATGGTGCTGGATACCGGCAAAAATGTGCCCGCCAACAAGATCGAGAGCAAGTTCTCCATCAGCCGCTGGGTGGAGCTGGTGTTCCCGATCGGCTCGGAGCGCAAGTTCGTCACCGCGCTCGTGGTGCCGCGGTTCGAGACGCTCATTGATTACTTCAACACCAATAACATTCCCTACGACAAGTCAAAGCTCGTGCTGGTGCAGGATCCCGCCCCGATGTGCATCGAGGTGGGAGAGGATTTTATCGCCAACGAAACCCTCCGTAAACTCGTGGACGAGGACATCCAGAAGGTGAACGCCGAGCTCGAGGAGTACGAGCAGATCAGGAAGTACACCATTCTCAGGAGGAAATTCACCGATGAGATGACTCCGACGCTCAAGGTGAAGCGGAAGGTCGTGCTCGACAAGTACAAGGATATCATTGACGGGATGTACAGGTAAAACGCTTTCTTACACCTTTACCTCTACAGTAAAAACTACACATCCCTGCCAGCTCAGGCGGCGGGGATGTGTAGCTTCTTTCACTTCCGGACGGACGTTGAAACCTACCAGCCGTTGTAACGCACTCTCGAGATGTCGAAGTCGTCGCGGGGCCCCTTCTTTTCGGCCGGATAGCCCACTGGCAGCAGCGAGAAAGGCACGATGTGGTCGGGAAGGCCCAGGAGCTTTCTCATGCCGGCGACGCGCTCCTCGCGCGGGTACACTCCCAGCCAGACCGATCCCAGGCCCCGGGAGGCGACGGCGATAAGGATGTTTTCCGTAGCGGCCGCGCAATCCTGCACCCAGAACCCGGGGTGCTTTTCGAGCATGAGATCGCCGCACACCAGTATTGCCACGGGGGCCTGTCTGATCATCTGTGAGTGCGGATGTACGTCCGGAATACGGTCGAGTAGCCCGCGATCATCGATCACGATGAAGTGCCAGGGCTGCTCATTCCCGGCCGAAGGCGCGCTCATGCCCGCGCTGATGAGGTCAAGGAGCTGTTCACGGTCGACGGGAGTATTGGTATATTTTCTGATACTTCGCCTTTTAAAGATAGCTTCCATGTAGGCAGTGCCTCCGGATGTTGTATTTCCCGATGAATTCTATGATACCGGATCAGAGATGTAAAGCGGATTCCTGCTGTTTGCCGGGAGCGTGGATGGAAAAATTCCTGATTTTGATAGCGCTATTACCTTCTATGACGGTATTCGCCCCTGCGACTTCTCTGGATTTCACGGCGCATGGAATCGGCTTCCCGTTTGCTGGCTTTGTCCCGCATCCTGAGGTGTTTTCCTCCCGGGGGATCAGGCTCAGCGGTATCACTGTTCACAGAGGATGCTGGAAGTTGCGCGGTATTTTCCGACGCTGTCGGTATTTTCTGTGTCTGAGGGCTCTTCCGATTGGGTTTCACAGGGGAAGGGACTACGGGGGTAAAGCCCGATTTCATGGTGGCCGCAAGTGAAAGGTCATCTTCCGAGGCAGGACCAACCGACAGCGTTTCGTATGCAGTACAGGATTGGTTTTCATGTGCGACCGCTTCACGGGCGCTTGCTTTATGCACTAGCGATACAGAGCCTTTCAACACGGTTACGCGGACGCTTCCTTTTTCGTTAAACACCGCAAATTCGGTACCGACAGGCCTTATGGCGACTCCCGCTGCATTAACAATCAATCGTCCTTTTATGTGGTCGGTCGATACAAACATGCTGCCATTGCTGAGTGTAAGGTCAATCACGGGGAAACGCGAGCCGTACGGACGGACCGCGTTATCGACAACTAAATCGCTGTCATTTCCCATGTGCACTGTCAGGAAATTGCCGTAACGGATTTCCGCCAGGGATCCTGTGCCTGTTTTCAGCCTGTCGCTCTTCCTTACGGCAGTACCGCTTACAGGAGAATCGTTCACAGTCACATTTCCCCGGAGGACGGCAAGTTCGATGACGGCGGGAACGTCCTGCAAATGCGGGCGGATAAAAACAGTAAGGGCGGTGATGACCGCCGCGGTGGCGATGCCGGCCGTCCAGAAGGCTGCCCATGGGCGATACGCGGGCAGGACCTTTCTGCGGGGCGTGCCGATATCATCTCCGGAAAGAATCTTTTCAACCGAGGTGAGGACCCGATCCCTCAGATGTGCGGGTGGCGTAAGGGCCGAGTCCATGTCCGGGCCGTTCAGAGATTCAAGTGTGTCACGTAGGCGCGCGCATTCTCCGCAGTGCGCGAGGTGGGATTCCATCCGCGCCTTTACGCGTGAGCTGTGCGTTCCGGCGAGGAGCGCGGCAATGTCATCCGGTGAAGGATGGATGCGCTTGTTCATTAAAGTCTCCTACCTGTAATAACGTATATAAACAGAGAAAGGGACGCGAGAATCAGCGTACTTGAAAGACCGCGATTCCGGAGTTCTCCGGCAAGCTCCCCCAGTATTTTCCGCATGGTGCGCTTGACCGTGCGTTCGGATCTGCCGATCACTTGGCCGATTTCGGCATAGGTCATCCCTGCTTCCTTTTTAAGGCTGAATACGGTCTTTTCTCTTTCATCAAGCCGTTCCATCACCTGGCTTACGGCCTCTTCCATTTCGCTGGCGTCAAATCCGGCTTCGACGCTCTGCCTGGAATCCGGTTGTTGTACGCAGTCGAGCGGGACATGCATGCGCTTTTTCATTTTGCGCACATGGTCGATCGTCAGATTTCGTGCGATAGTAAACATGAGGGCCCTGAAGTTCGTGTCTGCCGCGTAGCCCCGGCGGATGTGTCTGATGAGGTTGACGAAAGAGTCATGGACGATGTCCTCCGCCGTTTCACTGTTGCGCACCATTGAGAGCACATACCGGAAAAGATCGGCTGCATGACTGTCATAGAGATTAGCTACGATATCGATGTCGGGAAATATTTTTTCCTGCATGTGTCCCTTTTTCGGCGGCTGTTCGTCACTCTTACATAATGACGGAACGGTACTATAACACGCCCGTCAATTTTACGCAATAACATTGGAGGGTATCCATGAAAAAACTGTCATTGATTCTGCTGATGTTGGTGCTCGGCTTCGCGCTCGCATTCGGCGAAGACACGCCGGTCAACACGCAGCAGAGTACGGAAAACAAAGGTCAGGCGACCCAGATACGAAACCGCGAACGGGTAAGGGAGCACAGGGAAAAGAAGGAAATGAAAAAGGAGATGAAGCAAGCGCGGCGCCAGGCGCGGCAGCAACAGAAGGATTCAAAAGCATCGCGATAGATGTCCTGGAATAATCCGGGGCGTGTGTACCATATTGCTCGTCCCGGATTATTGCGTTGCATTCCGTTTGAAATTAATGAATTATATAATTCACTGACATACCGGAGGATTAATGATGATTAAATCACGATTGTCACTCATTACTGCTTTTATTGTAATGCTTGGGATGCTGTTTCTGGTGACATTCGTGCGGGCGGAGCTGTCTGTTGAGGCCGGCGGACGCAGCGGTTACTCATCGGGACTGACTGAGTCGAATTACCAGCTCAAGGCATTTATTGATATGATATTGTCGAATTCCATGGTGGAAGTAAAGGCGGGAGGATGCAGTCTCCAGCACTTTCAGATAACCGACGGATCGGACGTGTATGAATATGCCGACATATATCAGGGCGGCGGCGAGATCAATCTTTTCCCGAATGATGCCGTTGATCTTTCGGCGGGATATCGTTATTCTGCCGGCAACTTCACCTACAGAGGGCACCAGGTGCTCTTAGAAGCCGTGGCGTATATGGGGGACTTTTCCGCCACCGGCAACATCGATTTCAGGACGGAGAATTATACCCTGAACGCCACCGAGTATGATAACAGCTATCTTACTTGGTTCACCGAGGCCGGTTATAATATTTCCGACGACTGGAGTATTGACGCGGGATATTCAACCTACTCTCTTGATTTTTCCGGCTCCACTGATGCATACGTAAAGAGAATGATAAGGATTGGATTCACCGGAATCATGGAAAGGAAAGTAACTGTAATTGGCGGTGTGTCAACTGGAAGCGATTCGGCGGATTACAGGTTGTACGGCGCCGACGGTGGAATCACGTTAAAGCTTTATAATCATCTCGGTATAACCCTTGCGGGTGGATATACCTATTACCGGTCCATGACCTCTGACTCGACTATCTACGGAACAACCTCGGGATACGGCAGTGGTTCGGGAAGTAGTGCCGGTTCAGGAACCGGATTGACATTTGCCGACCGGCCATCCGGCAGCAATCCCTTCCTCTCATCATCGCGTACAGGTACATCTTTCGGGACATGGAATGTAAGTGTTGGGATAACGGTGAAGATTTAAACAGGGCTTATTTCAATCCACTCCTCGGTGTGATTTTCAGTAGAAGCGGCGAATTGATTCCAGAGACCGTGTCTGCATGTTGTCGGACCGATGTAAACATGTAAAATTGGCTTTCTCTTCTTTAATTGGGATTACAAATGTCGAATAGGCGGCTGTTTCCTGAATCCCTTAAAATATCCAAGAGAATACGAGGTATATCTCCGCGGAAAGGATAAAAAAGTTGACGGTGCCGCAATATGCTGAATTTTATTATTTATAAAAGAAAATATATAAGAAGGTTCGGCCGGCATGAAAAAGCGCCTTGAAAGCCACCTCTTCGATCTGCCCGTGCAGGAGCTTCGGAGGGGATATCTCAGCGACATCTACT
>CAZPZJ010000214.1:964-6234 GCA_964591055.1 uncultured Leptospiraceae bacterium | reverse complement strand
AAAAGGCAGCGCTGAAGGTTGCTCGCGATTTCAAGCTCGTTTTCAATCTCGAGATTGCGCGCGCGAATCTTTTCGTTGAGATGCTCGAGCTCCCTGTTCTTGGCCTTCAGCGCCTCCATCAGCTTGGTGTTCTCGTTCAGAAGGCGGCGCCGCTCGCGCGCCTTTTCCACGGAGATGAGAATCTGGTCGTTCTTGAAGGGTTTCAGGATGAAATCGAAAGCGCCCTTCTTGAGCGCCGAAATCGCAATATCAATGTCGTTGAATCCCGTGATGACGATGACAGGAAGGTTTGCGTCGATTCCCCTGACTTTTTCCAGCAGCTCAATCCCGTCCATCCCGGGAAGGTTGACGTCGGTGATGATAACATCGCAGCCGGCGATCACGTCCCTGGAGAGCGCCGTCTCGGCGTCCAGAAATCCGTGCACTTCGTAAAACTCTCCCAGTATGACCGAGAGCACCTCGTTGATCATATCGTCATCATCGATTATTACGATGCTTCCGGCCGGGAGTTTATCCGACATCCGCCATACCTTATCGTCCGACGGCCGTTCGGCGGGGATTGCCCACCACAGCCATCCGGCATTTCAGCCCCGACGAGGCGTTCAGCGCGTCAAGCGGACCCGCTTCGGCCGAGGCGAGGATGTCGGCGACCGCCGCTCCGTCCGCGCCGTCGATGAACACGACGCTCCGCGCGCCCGCGAACAGCAGTGCGTCGGCGATGGTGACGATCCTCTCGGCGTTGAACGGCTCCACCTTTCTGACGACAAGCCCGGACCGCAAGCGCTTTCCGTAGAGGAGCGAAAGCTCCAGCACCGGCGATGGTGCGGTATCGACGATCAGGTCATAGGACGCAAGGTCGCGCGTTCCGGCAGGGCCCTCATCAATTTTCATGCCCGTGAAAGGCGGACGGCCGGACAGGCGCCGCGCCAGGCCCTCGCCGCTGTGGTAGAGCGATTTCCCCTGACCCGCCCGTGCCGGCATGTAGTGCGCGGCCCGCTCAAGGGACTGCACAAACGTAAAGGGCGGCGCCTTCGAAATCCGGTTTTCACCAAGGAGAGTTTCGGCCGTAAGGCGGTTCAACACCACAAAGCGCCTGCCCCTGTCGCCCTTCGATTCCTCCTGAAGGTAGTCGCAGATCAGCTCCCCATCGCGCTTCCCCGGGGCTTTCTCACTTATCGTCGTGAATGAAATCGCCGGCCCGGCTTTCCAGGCGGCGATGACGCCGTCAAGCTTTTCAAAGCGGTACACCGTCACACCGTCGGGCGCCTTCGAGGGAGCATCGGGCAGGGTGAAAAACGACGCGAACAGCGCCCCGGAGCGCTTCATCGAGGCGGCGGCATCCCTATACCTGCCGCGTGCCGCGGATAGGGTTTTCCGTGCGTGAGCGACCTTTGGCGAATCATCGCCCTCGCCCGATTCGGCAAGCGACGAAAGCGAGTCAACGGCCGCTGAAACTTCCCGCGCGGCCGCCCGATGACGGCGGTATAAATCCTGCTCCTGCCCGCCGGCCGGCTCGATCGATATTCCCGAAAGCCCCATGATGCGTGACATCGACGCCTTCCTCTCAAGCAGTGAATGCGCACGCGCCCAGGCGTTCCTCTTCAAAAGGACCCGGGCATAGCGCTCGTAGAGGTTTTCAACCTGGTGCACCTGACGCGCGTACAGCGGCGGGCATTCCTCAATTTCATCAAACGCCTTTGCAAAATACTGCCCGGCGAGCGACTGGTGCCCCGCGCCTTCGACGGCGCGGCCGTCCCGCTCCAGAAACTCGCCCATTCTGCCGTACACCACCCAGGTGATGTCGAGATACGAGTGCTTTTTCGCCATCGCCTCGGCGCGGGTCAGCGTCTCGTACGCTTCCTGAATTTTCCCGATCCGGGTCTGCACCTCGGCGACGTTGAGAAGCAGCCTCACCGCAAGGCGCTTCGACGGCTGCGCTTCGGCGAACGCAAGGGCCCGTGTAAACCTGACAAGCGCGTCCCGGTAAAGCGAGAAGAGCGCCCCTTCGCCGCGAAGAATTTCCATCGGATCGGAGCTCGACGTTCCGCCGCGGATCACGTGCTCGGCCAGGTAGTACGAAAGGACGCCAGACGCGATATCGGTGCTGTAATAGATGTTCTTGGCCTCCTCCGCGATTTGCGAGCGGAGCTGCTTCTTCTGCTCTTCGGTGACGCCCTCCTTCTTCTTCGCCTTTGCGTCCGCTTCGAGCGACTCGATCTCGGCCTTATATCGATTGCCTTCATAGCTATCCCGGTACTCGCCGATTCTCGCAATCATCTGCCGAAGCTCCCCCTCCTCCACGGGTGCATCCCCGGAATCGATGAGAAGGGCGTAAAGGTCGGACAGGTTCATGATTGAGCGGAAGACGCCCGCCATATCGTTTACGGATTTTTTCGCCGCATAGTCCCACGCTTTTTTGAAGTGGTCCCTGGCGCCGGGATAATCGCGCATCAGGAAGTGCGTGTAGCCCATATTGTTGAGCTCGCGGACAACGCCCTCGTGGTCGAGACGGCTGCCTCCCTCCTCCCAGGCCTGGAGCTTTTTGCGCTGGAGCGCGATAGCCGCGGCGTAATCGCCCCGCCCGGAGGCGATGCTTTCACGGATGGAGAGGTTGAGGAGCTTTTTATTGGCCACGTTGAGTTCGGTGTAAATTCTGTTGTCACCGATGACCGCCACGTCCGGGCCAAGGTCGAAAAGCGGGATGGGGCCAATTCCCAAAAGCCTCATCCGCAGCCTGTGCCGCTGCACCGTTTCGCTCCGGCCTTCAAGCGCGGTGTCCGCCCTGTCAAGGTGCTCGAGCGCGCTCGCCGTCTCCCCGAGCCGGTAATGGCACCAGGCGATCTCCTGCAGGTAACGGGCCCGGTCGACCGGGATGCTGTAGGCGGAGGCGAACGCGAGTATGCGGTTGTACCAGTCGATCGCACTCCTGAACTGCCCCTCGACCCGGCTGAAGAGCGCGAAGTAACGGTAGAGGGCGTAGATCTGCCCGGAGTACTCCCTCATCCCGCGGGCCTGCGCGAGCGAGTGGTATATCATGAGCGTTTTCTGCATCTCCGCGCGGGCCTTCTCAATCCGGTTGTCCTGCCAGTAACAGAAGCCGAGGTGGAATCGGAACATCGCCTCCTCGAGCAGCGAGCCGAACACGCGCTTGTACCGCAGCGCCAGCTCGTAGTGGCGGAGCGCCGACGGATAGTTGGAAAGCAGAAAAAACGTGTTGGCGAGGTTCAGGTGTATGTTGCCCTCGAAGTCGGCGTACCTTGACTCGTCGTTGGCCGCAAGCGCCCGCTCGTAGAAGGGCACGTTGGCCTCCCACAGGTAGCGGGGAAAATATTTCCTGAACACGCCCTCGCTTCCCCCTTCAAGATCGCGCCGCCTTAAATCCACGTACTGCGCGATCCACCCCTTGAGTATGTAGGGATCGACGTAGGTGTCGTCCATAAAAAGGGCCCAGTCGACCTGGTCGACCGACTTGCGGAAGTTTTCAAGCATGCCGTTCAGGTCGGATGACGAAATGTCCCTGCCTCCCCTGTCAAAGGTGATGCCTGTCTTCGCGTAGATGTAGGCAAGGCCGTACAGCCTGGCCTTGTCGAAGTTCATGCGCGCGGCGTCAACCTTCTTCACATACTCGGTTTCAAGCTTTCCAAGCGCCTCCCTCTCGTTTTTCACGCCGCGTGTCGACGCGTCAACATAGAGGATGTGGGCTCTCGAACCGTACTTGCTGTAAATGTCGTCATACTGCCTGAGGAGATGGACGAAGGAAAGCACGTCCACGTACTTTCTGAACAGCGTGGCGGCCTCGCGGTTTTTCCCCTGCCGCTCAAGCCCGGCGCCCCTGTTCTCATAATACTCCACAAGCCTGCCCAGCATGTCGGGCAGGTCCTTCTGCTTCCACCGCATGATGTAGTTGGTGACGCTGTTGAAGTAATGCTTCTCCATGTCGTCAAGCCGGCCCTCCGCGTGCGCCATGTCGCCGAGCATCCTGCTGGCCCGGTAGTACACGAGGTTCGAGCGGTTCACGTTCTTCAGCGCTTTTTCAAGATAATTGATGGCCTGGGGCCTGTTGCCGCTCCTGCGATAACCGTCGCCCAGCAGGTACATCATGACCCCCGCGATTTTCTCGCCCTCCCTGCCCTCGGTTTTCTTCAAAACCCTTGCGGCCGTGTCAATCTTCCTGCGGACATCGCTCTCGCGGTCAAACACGTCGAGGATATTGTTGACCGCATCGATTCCAAGGTACACGTTTTTCGAATTGATGACGTCAAGATACTCTCCGGGGATATCTGGAGACACGGTTCTGTAGGACGCCTCGCCGATCTTCAGCCCCACATTGACCATGCGGTCGTAGGACGGATGGGATTTTTTAATGCCACGGTAGACATTCACCGCCTCGCTGAAGCGGCCCGCACGGACGTACTCGTCGCCGAGCTCCTCCATCAAATAGGGGACGAAAGCCCTGCGCGCGGGATTGGCCGAAAGCCGCTCAAGCCCCGACGAGAGCGCCTGCTCACCGGATTTCCCCTCGAGCACCGCGTCCAGGTATCTCGCGGAGATGGCCCGGTAATCGCCGGAATCCGACGAGAGCCCCGACAGCGTTTCCCGCAGGCGCCTGGCCTCCGCCCTGCCGCCGGTTTTCAGCTGCGAAACCGCGGCGTCAACCAGCGCCTTCGCGACGAACACCGAGGAGCGCTCGTCCTTCCTCGCGCCGAAGAAATGGTACACGCGCTCAAGCGCCATGTTGTACCGCTCGCGGTCATCGTACTCCTTGAGGTAGCGCTCGGCAAGCCCGTACTGGGCCTCGGCGTTGACCTTCCGTGGAATGACGCCGTCCGCAGGAATGATGTTGATGTTGATATTCTGTCCCACCTGGTCGGTGAAGACGAGCACGTCGAAGTAGCGCGGGTTGAGCACCTTGAGCGCACGCGACCACGAGGCGGCGAACGAAGACTGCGAGCGCGCGGTCAGCGGGTACTCCATGCGGGTGGAGAGGTTTTTACAGTACAGGACCGAATTGTCCTTGAGGTCGACGCGGCCGTCAGCATTCGTATCGCGGTCGATGAGTGTGTACACGAGCGTGTGCGAGTCCCCCGCAAACGCCGGGTAGAGCTCGATGGACGGGGTGCTGGTGACCCTGCTCTCCGCGCCGGTCTTCAGGTCGAGCGTGTACACGTCGCCGTTGCTTCCCGCGTCGCGGTACGAGATAAACGCGATCTTTCCGCCGTCCGCCGAGAACCGGGGGTAGAGCCCGCCCTTCCCGGTGAGCCTTCGCGGGT
>CAZPZJ010000214.1:0-954 GCA_964591055.1 uncultured Leptospiraceae bacterium | reverse complement strand
ATGCCGTCCCTGGTGGACGAGAACGCGATCTTTTCGCCGTCGGGAGACCATGCAGGAGTCGAGTCCTTGGCGATGCGGATAAAGCCGGTCGCCGGGTCGCGCAGCAGCGTCAGGTTTTTCGTTTTCCTGTCGAGCGTCGGAAGGTCAGTCACTGATTTTTCCGCCTTGCCCAGCAAATCGGCGGGATCGACGCTGACGACCAGCACGTCGCCTTCGGGGTCCTCTCTCTGCGACACGAACGCGAGCGATTTTCCGTCGGGAGAAACGGCCGGGGAGAAATCCTTCGAAGGGTGCGAGGTGAGCCGTACGGTGGTGATTCCCGAAAGCGTGCGAAGGTAGAGGTCGAAATTGCCGCCCTCCCTGTCCGACGTGAAGAAGAAGAACAGCCCCCTGTCGGTGAACACGCCGTCCATGTCGGTGGACTGCTCGATCGTCACCGGGATTACGCGGCCGACGCCGGACTCGAACTCGTTTTTCAGAATCTTGCCGTAATTGAACGCCACCTCCTGCCTTCTGCTTCCGCCGCACGAGGCGACGGCGAGGATCACGCAGGCCAGGGCGATCGCCTTCAGTGTTTTCCGTATCATAGTCATTTCCTGACCCATTTCCCGGTATTGTCCTGGACGTAATCCTTCTCCTTCGCGAACGCGCGCTGCTCCTCGGCGAAACGGCGGCCGAACGCGCTGATGTCCCCGTCGGAAGGAGAGGCCTTCCCCGCACGGACGAGCAGCCTGCGGAAAATCGCCTTCCTGGCCAGGTTCTCCCGCTGAACGACGTCGGCGAGCTGCTTCTTGCGGCGGGCGTCCTCCTGGTAACGGGGGGTCCCGATGTAGTGGAGGTATCCGTCGCCGCCTTCGCCCACCGCGCCCTCGTCCTTGTACGAGCGTATCTTCTCCGAGTTGGCGTCCCTCGCGGCCATGGACTCGAAAAGCTCCCTGTCCCGGTCGCTGCCCG
>CAZPZJ010000213.1:0-6240 GCA_964591055.1 uncultured Leptospiraceae bacterium | reverse complement strand
GGGAAAGCGTATCTTCGCACCGCGATCGGGGGCGAGAGGATACTTCCGCTTCTGCTTGATGAGCAGCTGCCCAGGATTTGTTGAACGACATCGCAAAAACAAGGAGGATATACAATGTGTCTCGCTGTCCCAATGACAATTGTGAAGATTGAAGGAATGAGGGCAATCGCCGAAAACAGGGGAGTTGAGCGCGAAGTGAACATCACGCTCGTTCCCGATATAAAATTGCATGAAAAGGTGCTGGTCCACGCCGGTTTCGCCATCGAACAGGTTGATGAGGAAACTGCGCGCGAAATTGAAGAAATGCTGGAAGAGCTTGATTCGGAACCCGAAAGCGCAGTAAGCGGGTAAGCCCTCCCGGGAGACAGAAGCGCTACACCGCGCACGCCTCCCTGAAGTCTTCATACCACGCTTTTTCAACGGCGGTAAAACGGTCCGTGAGACTCAGCGTGGTATAGTAGTCCTTGAGCACTTTGAGATGCTCAATCTCCTCGCGGCTGTCGTCAAGGTCGTTGTCGGCTCTGTCCTGGATTCTGCGGTAGTTATCATCTATCCATTCGAAAATGGCGGCGTCCTTGCCGTTGAAAATGTAATAACTTGACAGGATGTCGAATTTCACGGTTTCAACCGAAAGCAGAAGATCATCCGCCATCCCCCTGATTTTATCGAGGGCAAGCTCGGTCTGAAAGTAATCTCCCCATGTGATGACCGAGGGTTCCGTTCCGAATTCATTCCGGATTCTTTCAATTTCAGCCGGCTCGATATAAGTGCTGGTGGCGACCCTGTTGACGAATTCCCTGAGCGCGACAAGCGCTTTCATTTCATTTACGGATATGATGCCGTCGTTCAGGTATCCTACCAGAAGCTCGTTCAGTATGTATTCCATGTTTCTCTCCACGAACAGCGTTGGTGCTTATGGTGTATATTTCGGCTATTCACTTGACAAGTTTAACGTTTATTTGCCTGATCGTTCGTGGATAACGGGTAGGGCGTGGTCGTAGAATCTCACATATATCATACTGACGGTGTGATCGTGGTAATTGATGATACATGTCCGGCTGGATGCGTGTTTTGCGAAATGGCGGTGGCCGGCCGCTGGATTGGCTGCAATGAGCGTGCATTCGCCATACGGGATTCCAGTCCCGTGACGCCATTGCACACGCTCATCCTGCCGAAAAGGCATGTTGCCGATTTTTTCCTGTGCACCGAAGAGGAGCGAAGAGATATCATGGTCCTGCTGTTCAGGGCGAAAGAAGCGATTCTGGAAGGGGATTTGTCGGTCAGTGGATTCAACGTGGGAGTCAACATCGGCAAATCGGCGGGACAGACGGTGTTTCATGTCCACGTGCACCTGATACCCCGGCGCGAGGGCGACGTGAAGAACCCGAGGGGCGGGGTCAGGGGGGTGATACCGGAAAAGCAGTGTTACTGAATCCGGAAAATGACTGAAAAAAGGTTGAAATCCGCCCGGTATTCGGATACATTGCCACTACCATATGAAATAAAGGGAGGGTTTCTATGGCTATACAACAGATTTCCGGCGCAGATGTCGTTCCGCAGGGGCCCATGGAAAATTCCCGCGTAGAGCTTGAGAGGACGCGTGGGGAGGGTCAGAAGCCTGCAGCGACGGAGCGCATAAGCGAAGAGAACAAGGGACAGACCATCGATACCACCGCGTAAGCGGTGGTATTTTTATAAATGCAGGCAGGCCACCGCTTTGGAGAGATAACCTGCATTATGTTCATAAAATAAAATCCTGCCATAAAAAATAGTATTGCAATATTTCAATTAAGCGTGTAAAGGCGCTTCTCTGATTCATTCTGTAGACTTTCAGGATTGTGCGATTATGGCAAAAGGATCGCCATTCAGCACCGTTGTGTTTGCGGGCGGGGGGAGCCGTTGCCTGTGGCAGGTCGGCTTCTGGTCAATCGCATCCGCTGAACTCAACATCAAGCCGTCGGTGGTTGCCGGGGTCAGCGCAGGAGCATCCATGGCCTGCGTCATATTTGCCGGCACTGCGGAATCGACCCTTGAGTATTTCAAGGGCATGACCCGCAGGAACAGGCGCAATTTCTATATCACACGCCCGCTCAGGGGAAAACCCGCATTCCCGCATTACGAGATGTATCGCTCGGGCATTCTCTACGGGCTTGACGGGAAGGCGATGAAAACGCTTCGCAGGGGGCCGGAAATCAGGATCATGATCAGCCGCATCCCGTCCCGATTGGGCCCCCGTTCCGCGACCATGATAGGAATTCTTGCGTATTCCGTCGAAAAACGGGTGTTTCAACCCCTGCATCCGGTCTGGGGCCAGAAGCTTGGGTTCAGGCCGGAATGGGCGATTGCCAACGAGTGTGCTTCCGCCGGCGAACTGGCTGACCTTATCATCGCCTCTTCCTGCACGCCGCCATTTACTCCGATTCAGGCATGGAAGGGGGCTCCGGCTCTTGACGGGGGATTTGTTGATAATATTCCGGTACAGGCGCTTCCGGAAAAGCCCGGACCAGCGCTTGTGCTGCTCACCAGGCGGTATCATGAAAGGTCTATACCCGAAGTGGGAGAGCGTGTCTACGTACAACCGTCAACGGAAGTGCCGGTATCGAAGTGGGACTACACAAACCCGGAGGGATTGCAGGCGGCGTATGATCTGGGAAGGCGAGACGCGGCAGATTTTATCCGGCGATACAGGGCCCGTGTGGCCGGCAGCGAACGCCATCAGCGTTGAAAGATGATATAAAAGATTATTGTGCGATTAATGCGTTGACATCGCAAGGGAGGTACGCTGTTCTTCAGGCATATTGTGTTTGACAAAAGCCGTAATAACGGATATTCATCATCAATTCAGGTTGCACTTATATTACATCAGGAGAATCACCATGGATCATGTGTACAGGGTTATCGAGCTCATCGGCACAAGCAAAAAGTCATGGGAAGACGCCGCAAGGAACGCCGTTGAGAGTCACGCCAAAACCCTGCGCGATTTAAGGGTGGCCGAAATCAAAGAGCTTGATATGCGAGTGGAAAAGGGAAAGGTCATTCTGTACAGGGCGAAGGTCAGCGTATCATTCAAGTATAATCAGTAACCGCAATGATTCTGTCTCATCCCGGGACCTGCTGCCGGGCGTCCCGGTCGCTGTGTGGTGTTCGATTTTTTTATGCCGTATCCAGTCAACATGTATCCACGAAAGGCACAGGCGCATTATGTTTTGAAGCGCATGATGCCGGGCTCCGCGCGATGAGGGTCGTTGAAATACACAGGTCGGGGATCCTCATCCTGACGGGGCGCGCCAGCCGAATAGAAATGAAACAGAAATGTTTTATCTGAAAAAAGTAATCACTGCTTTCATAATTTCACCGGGATTCTTTATCAGCCTGCTATGGGCATGCGCCGCCTGCTTCATGGTTCAAAAGCGTCGCTTTGAAGCGGCACTCTGTTTTTTAATCGCACTGTTGATGTGGTCGTGCTCCATTACCCCGGTTACGGACATCTTCCTCATTCCGCTTGAACATCGTTATGAAATACCGGAGAATGTGCAGGGAGACGTTATTGTCGTCTTCGGGGGAGGGGCGTACCGGGGAGTGCCGTCTGCAACCGGGCAGGGAGCCTGCAATGCGGATTCCATGATCAGGCTGGTTTCCGCCGCGACACTGCACCGGCTGAACCACCTGCCTCTGATCGTTTCCGGCGGCAGGGCGTTTCCAGGGGATGAAGCCGAGTCGGTCCTGATGAAAAGGGCCCTTATCGGGCTTGGCGTAAGTCCTTCCATTATCATTACCGAGGAGGAGAGCAGGGACACTGAAGGCAACGCCCTCGCGTGTGCACGAATCTGCGCGCAGCGGGGCTTTACTCGCCCGGTGCTGGTTACGTCCGCCTACCATATGAGAAGAGCGGTGCTGCTGTGCGGGAAACACAGCCTGCAGGTCACACCGTATCCGACAGGATTCCGAAGCGCAAGAGGCAGGTCGTACGGCTTGCAGGATTATCTTCCGTCAAACAGAATGGAGTGGATTTCGTATGCTATCAAGGAATATCTGGCGCTGGCATTTTACTCACTTCCGCGGTCGCCTTGAATTTCCGCCTCCCTGCGATTAAAAATGATTGATTATTTATTGAACACCTGTACGTTCTTCTACATACAGAGAAATACTCATTGATAGCACTCACGCTTTAAACATGGAGATCGTGATGAAGCTTGGAAAAAAGGAAATAATGCTGAGGGGGCCCGAAGGCCAGATACGCATCATCAGGAACGCTCACGGCATTCCTGAGATATCCGCTTCCGGGGCGTCCGATTGCGCCTATGCGCTGGGATGGATACACGCCTGCGATCGCCAGCTCCAGATATTTTTCACCCGCATACTGCTTCAGGGACGTACGGCGGAAATACTCGCGGGCGAGCCGGAGCTCGTTGCGGTGGACCGGTACATGCGCAGGATGAATTTTCTGCCGGACGCTGACAGGGAGATTCAAAAGCTGAAGCCCGCAGTGAAGGCGCAACTCAAGGCCTACGCTGATGGAATAAACGACTTCATGCGAGAAAACGGGCCCGTGATGGAGTTCAGGCTGCTTAAACACGCGCCCGAGCCCTGGGAGATCAGGGATTCGATACTGATCGCGAAAATCATGGGATTTTTCGGGCAGACGGATGCACAGGCCGCCCTTGAAAAATTTCTCGTCCAGATGATACAGAAAGGAATCGACGAGAAGAGGATAAGGGAGTTTTTCCCGTATCTCACCGACCGCATCGACGTGAAGCAGCTCTCACAGGTGAAACTGGTGGAGCCGATCGTTCCGGAGACGGTGCCATGGACATCGCTGCTGCCCTCATTCAAGGCGAGCAACAACTGGGTGCTTGCCGGAACGCGCACCTCGAGCGGAAACGCAGTGCTGTGCAATGATCCGCACCTCGACGTGGGCAGATTGCCTTCCATCTGGCAGGAAATCGTCATGCGGGTTCCCGACAACTACATGATGGGCGTGAACGTGCCGGGGTTCCCGGGGGTGGTCATCGGCAGGACCAAAGACGTGTCATGGGGAACCACGTTTGCGTATGGCGACATGATCGACTTTCACGTTGAACACTGCCGGGATGGCAAATACCGCCGGGGGACGGTGTGGAAGCCGTTTACCGTCCGCGAGGAGGTGATCAAAGTTAAGAACGGGAATCCGGTCATCGAGAAGGTGTATGAAAATGAGCTCGGCGTGCTTGAAGGTGAGCCGGCGGGCGAGTGCTATCTTCTGGTGCAAAACTGGGCGGGAGCGAAGGGATGCGGCGCCGATCTTTTCAATGCGTCGCTGGAAATCCTGAAGGCAAAAACCGTATCGGACATGATACGCCTGTTCAGGGGGATAGAGGTCTTTTCTCTCAGCCAGGTGGTGGCTGACCGCGGGGGCAATATAGGCTACCAGATGACCGGCAGACAGTTCAGGAGGCCGAAGGGTGTCAGCGGGCTTCTGCCGGTGCCTGCATGGGAAGCAAAATTCGAGTACAGGGGATTCATCGACAGGGAGCAGTTTCCGACCGCCATGAATCCGCCTGAAGGCTTCATAATCACCGCCAACAACGACCTCAATCATCTCGGCAAGTCCAATCCCATCAACCTGTGCATGGGCTCGTATCGCGCAGACAGGATATCCCACCTGGTCAGGGAGCGCAAAAAGGTGTCGATTGGAGACAACAAGGTGATCCAGTATGACCTCTATTCGGAGCAGGCGGCAAAATTCATGGAAATCATCCGCCCCCTGCTTCCGCGCACCCGAAAGGCGCACATACTGTCATCGTGGGACTGTGTGTACTCCACGGATTCCAGGGGCGCCACGCTCTTTGAGGCCGTGTACGGATCGCTGATCCGAGCCGTGTTCGGAAACGGCGGGTTGGGGAAGGAGACAGTCACCTATTTGTTGAGGGAGACATCGCTCTTTGCAGAATATTACGCCAATTTCGACTCGATCCTCCTGAAAAAACACTCGGCGTGGTTTAACGGCCGGGACCGTGATGATATCTTCCGGGCGGCGATCGAGGAGGGACTCGGGGAGAAGGCCGTCCCGTATGGGGCCAGAAGACGCATCACCATGAAACACCTCCTCTTCGGCGATAAGATTCCCACCTTTCTCGGATTCAACCATGGACCCATAAAGCTGCCCGGCGGCAGGGCGACGATTGTGCAGGGACAGATTTTCAGGTCGGCCGGGAGGGTAATGTCGTTCAGCCCGTCATATCGCCTCATCACCGACATGGG
>CAZPZJ010000212.1:0-6263 GCA_964591055.1 uncultured Leptospiraceae bacterium | reverse complement strand
TTGCCCAGAAAGAAGTAGGCGGCCGGTTTGATCCTGTCCAGGCAGTACTGGATTTCAGACGTCTTGAGCCGCAGGTCGAGCGGCGCGATGACAAGCCCCGCCCGGTAACACGCGTACATCAGGTAGACGTGCTCCTTCAGAAGC
Source organism: uncultured Leptospiraceae bacterium (assembly GCA_964591055.1). GTDB lineage: Bacteria > Spirochaetota > UBA4802 > UBA4802 > JAGODF01 > CAZPZJ01. The sequence goes on along the minus strand of CAZPZJ010000212.1, from coordinate 6,119 downwards.
GGCAGCGACGTGGCGACGATGTCGCCCTTCTTCAATCCGACCGACAGCAGCTTGGCCGCAAAGGCGTTGATTGACCGGTTGAAGTCCTTCCACGTCACCTTCTCCCCGGTGTTATGCTCGATGATCGCCAGATCACCCGGCCGCTCCTTCGCGTACGCCGCCGGGTAATCGGCCATGTTGTCGTAGAGCTTTTCAAAACGCGCAAGGCACTCTTTATCTCTCTTCCCGTCCATACAATCACCTCGTATCAGTAATATAATATGACAGTCCATTCCGCAGCAATCCAGCGCGGATCGCCATGATGCTATTATAATATGAGAGACGCCCGATTGTCGTCAGAGATTATGATGTTTGACCGCCCGTACGTTCCGGAATTATAATTGTGGAATTGAGGGAAAGCCCTGGGGGCGATGCGCGCTACTGGCCGCCCAGCATTTTGCGGCGGTAGCGCACGGGGGAGACGCCGTTCACCTTGAAAAACCAGCTGTAGAACGACGACTTGTTGTTGAAGCCCACCGCGAACGCGATGGAGGTGATGGAGCGCGACGGCTCGCCCACGATCATCGCCGCCGCTTCCATGACCCGGTACTCGTTGATATAGGTGTTGAAGTTCTTGTTGAGACGCTCGTTGAGAATCTGCGAGAGCTGGTAGGGGGCGATCCCGATCTCGTCGGAGAGCCTCTGCAGCGAGAGGTCCTCGTCGCAGAACACCTTTTCCCCCGTCATCAGCGACTCAAGGCGGGCGATGATCTCGTCCACCATGAGGTTGTCAATCCTCGACTTGGAGTAGCGCATCTTCCTTGCGTCCTGCATGACCAGTGAAAAGTAATCCGAATAGCGCATTCCCATGAGAAACACAAGGTACACCATGAGCGTGGTGATGAGGGAGATGAAGATGATGGTCTTCTCGTACACCGCGTGATCCAGCGAAAACGCGTGGTACAGGATAAATCCGGCGATGTAGATGATCACGACCAGGAAGTTGATCGCCACGATGATCATGGAAAAATAGGTGATCTGGTTGAGCTTGAGGTGCCTGCTCCTGAACACGATCATGCTGTGTTTCCAGAACTTCACGATGTAGACGATGATCGCGAGGATGATGAGGAGTATCATGATGGAATAGGCGGTGGTGAAGGCGTCATGCGCCCTGATCCCGATCTGGTTTACAAGAAAGCGCCTTTTCTCCTCCGCGCTCTTCATGTAAAACGGCGCGAGAAGTGCGGCGATCACCAGGGAGGGGATGAAATGCAGCGCGTCGCACGGCTTCAGGGAGTACTCGTCGCGGGTGAGAAACTTGGAGAAGAAGTAGAGCAGCGGCCCGGTGGCGTAGAGAAAGGGGACGTGAACAAGCCCGAAGTGCGGGTAGCGCACAAGAAGGCCGCTGATCATGAGCCCGTGGTAGGTCTGCCACACCGCCACGGCAAGAAGGAACAGGATGAGAATGAAGTGCCCAGAACTTTTGTTCCTGCTGGCGGCGTAGCCGGTGCCGATCATCACGGCGTTGGCCCCGCCAAGAAATATCAGAAACGATATCACGCTCATGGTCATTGACGGCGCTCTGAACTGTATTTCCGTTTCCGCATGCAATTCATCCCGGACGGCCTGTGCGCCGAAACCGCCTGCGAGGTCAGCGGCGGCCCGCCTTTTTCATCGCCCCTTTGACGTTCATCCAGGTGACGGCGAAGACCATTCCCGGAAGCAGTCGCTGCATGCGAAACGACAGGCGCGCCATGAATCCCGGTATGATGAGAAATTTTCCCGACGCCATCTTCCGCAGAAAGTACTTCGCCACATCCCTCGCGTCAAGCCTTCCCGAGAAATTTTTGCTGGCGCGCGCCTCGGGCGGAATGTCGCGGCTCTCCTCCACGATCATCGGGGTGTCGACCTCCGGCGGGCAGAGCACAGAAACCTGTATGCCGCGGGGCTTCATCTCATAGCGCAGGCACTCGCTCATGCCGTACACCGCGAACTTGGACGCGCCATAGGCGGTGTATCCGTAAATGCCTATGAGGCCCGCGAGCGAGGCGACGTTGGCGATAACGCTTCCGGGCCGCATCAGCGGAAGCGCCGCCTCGATCACGTTGCGGGTGCCGTACACGTTGATCTTCATGATTTCGTCAAAGCGCGCGGCGTCGATGCGATCAAAATGGTTGGAGTACGCCACGCCCGCGAAGTTGATCACGATGTCGGGAGCGCCGATCATGGAGTTCGCTCCGGTGATCGCCTTGCGTACGCTCGCCGGATCGGCCACGTCCATCACGATGGGCGATATCTTCTGCCCGGCGTGTTTTTTCAACGCGCCCGCCATGGCCGCCGTTTTTTCAAGCTTCGCACCCCCGCGGGCGAACAGCGCCAGGTCCGCCCCCCACGATGTCAGCAGTTTGGCGGTCTCAAGTCCCATCCCGCTGGATGCGCCGGTAATATACACCTTTTTCCCGTCATAGTATTTCATCGAAGAACTCCCCGCAGAAAGTGTCGATCTTCGGGCATTGCGCACCGGAGGTCAAATGCCGCGCTATTTCTTCTTCTTATCCGAAAACATCTTTGCGAAATGGCTGTAAATCGCGTCCGCCTGCACGTCGTTGCGTCCCTCCGCGATAATGCGGAAAATCGGCTCGGTGTTGGAAGAGCGCAGGTGCACCCACCCTCCCCTGAAGGGGCCCTCCCGGAGAAAATCGATCCTCAGGCCGTCGATGTCCGTGATCTTCTCCCGCGCAAAAGCGGCTGCGATAGAGGCCAGGCGCTTTTCCTGCCCGCCAGCTTTTCCGACCGGGACTTTGCCCTTTTTCATCACGTAGGCAGGCAGCCGGCCCGCCAGGTCCGACACCGTCATCTTCCGCCTCGCCATCATCTCGAGCACGAACGCGATGCCCGCCAGGCTGTCGCGGCCAAGGTGCACGTCGGGTGAAATCACGCCGCCGTTGCCCTCGCCGCCAATCCGCGCGCCCCCGCGCCGCATCTCGTCGGCCACGTTGATCTCGCCCACCCTGGTCCGTTTGACCTTCGCGCCGTAGTTTTTCGCAATATCCTCCACCGCCCTGGTGGTGGAGAGGTTTATGACCACGCGCCCCGGTTTGATCGAAAGCATGTGCTCGGTCACCAGCGCGAGGGTGTTCTCCTCGCCGATGGGCCTTCCGGTTTCGTCGACGATCGCCAGCCTGTCGGCGTCCGGGTCCTGGGCGAAGCCGACGTCGGCGCGCTCCCGCCGCACCAGCGCGGCGAGGTCGCCCAGGTTTTCCGCAAGCGGCTCCGCGCCGCGCGGGAAGAGGCCGTCAGGCCGGCAGTGCACCGTGCGCACCTCGCAGCCCAGCTCTTTCAGGAGAGATTGCGTAATCAGCGAGCCCGCGCCGTTGACCGAGTCCAGCGCAACGCGGAACTTCGCGGCGCGCACAAGCGGCGCGTCGACGGCGGCAAGCACCTTCCTTATGTGGACGGCGTGGGACTCGCCGTTCTTTTCGATACTGCCGATTCCGTCCCAGCGCGGGTATGTCCGCACGCGCTCCATGAGCGCAAAAAACGCCGCGATTTCCCGGGCGTTGAGGAACATGCCTGTTTTCCCGATCAGTTTGAAGGCGTTCCACTGGATGGGATTGTGCGATGCCGAAATGACAATGCCGCCCGCCGCCCCGAGGTGCTCCACCATCACCTGCACGGTGGGGGTTGGCACCACGCCGATCTCGATGACCCGGCAGCCGGAGAGCACCAGCGTTGAGCACACGAGGCTGGAGATGGCCTCTCCCGTGGGGCGGCTGTCCCTGCCCACCACGACAGCTCCGCGCTTCGCGTACGCGGCGAACGCCGACGCCACCGACATCACGAGCTCCGGGGTCAGGCTCTCGCCCACCACGCCCCTGATGCCGGACACGCTTTTCATGAGAGGGGCCGTCATGATCACTGCCTCCTGCTGCGCCGTGTTTTCTTTCTCCTCGATCCACCCTCCGTCGGCCCGTCATTGACCTCCGCCCTCTGCGCCGGTCGCGGCGCGGCGCTCTGCTGCGCGACGGGATTTCCCATGCCGAACTGCTCAACCTCGGCGTGGAACTCCTGCCCGACCGGCCGGTACTCCGCGGGCTGCTCCTCGGGAACCATCTCCGTGACCTGCGCCCTGAAGATGAACTCGATGATGTCCTCCTTGAGCACGGCCAGCATCTCGTTGAACACCTGGAAGCCCCGCAGCTTGTACTCCACCAGCGGGTTTCGCTCGCTGTAACCCACGGTCCAGATGCCGTCACGCAGCTCGTCCATGTTGAGCAGGTGCTCCCGCCACTTCGTGTCAATCACCTGGAGCGATATCAGCCGCTCCAGCATTCTCATGTTGTCAACGCCGATCTGGCGCTCCTTCGCGTCGTAAGCATCCAGCAGAGAGCTCTCAATCATCGCGCCCATCTCGCGGCCCGGCGTTTCCCTCGGATTGAATTCCGGGAGATCGACGAAATATGACGATTTCAGCCACTGCCTCAGGCCGTCGAGGTCCCACTCGTCGGGATTCCTGCCGCCGTCGGCGTAAAACTCGGCGGAGCGCTCGCACACTTCGGAAATATACTGCTTTATCTTGGCGGAGATGTCCTCGCCCTCGAGAATCTCGTTCCGCTCGCGGTAGATGAACTCGCGCTGGGAGTTCATCACGTCGTCATATTCCAGGAGGTGCTTGCGGATCTCGAAGTTGCGTCCCTCAACCCGCTTCTGCGCGTTCTCGATCGCCTTCGACACCATGCGGCTCTCGATCTCCTGCCCCTCCTCCATCCCGAGGCGCTGCATCATCGATGAGATGCGCTCCGCGGCGAAGATGCGCATCAGGTCATCTTCGAGCGAAAGGTAGAAGCGCGACGATCCCGGATCGCCCTGGCGTCCAGAGCGTCCGCGCAGCTGGTTATCGATCCGGCGCGCCTCGTGACGCTCCGTGCCCAGGATGTGCAGGCCGCCGGCCTCCACCACCTTGAGGTGGTTTTCAAGCCACTCCCGGCCGCCCCGCGCAATGGACGCCGCCCGGTGTTTGTCCTGGCCGGTCATCCTCTCCGCGAGCTGTTCCGCCTCGTCAACGCGGTCGGCGAGCACGCACTGGCGGAACTCCTCCCACAGCGCGGCGTCGTGCACCGGCGTATGGGTTTCAAGCTCGCTCATGTAGGTCCTGGCGCCGCCCAGGACAATGTCGGTGCCGCGGCCGGCCATATTGGTCGCGATGGTCACCGCGCCGGGCCGTCCCGCCTCGGACACGATTTTGGCCTCCTTCTCGTGATACTTGGCGTTGAGCACGCTGTGGGGTATGCCCCGGCCTTTCAGCATCGCAGAGAGTCGCTCGGATTTTTCAATCGAGATGGTGCCCACCAGCACCGGCTGCTGTCTGGCGCGCAGATCCTCGATCTCGCCCACGATGGCTTCGTACTTCTCCTTCGCAGTGCGGTATATCCTGTCGGGATGGTCCTTTCGTATCATGGGGAGGTTGGTGGGCACCACCACCACGTCCAGGCCGTAGATCTTGCGGAACTCCACGGCCTCGGTGTCGGCGGTCCCCGTCATGCCGGCGAGTTTCTTGTACATGCGGAAGAAGTTCTGGAAGGTGATGGAGGCCAGCGTCTGGCTTTCGCGCGCGACGGTCACGTTTTCCTTGGCCTCGATCGCCTGGTGGAGCCCGTCGCTGTAGCGCCTTCCGGGCATGAGCCGCCCAGTGAACTCGTCGACGATCACCACCTCGCCGTCCTTGACGATGTAGTCCACGTCGCGCTTGAAGATGGTGTGCGCTTTGAGCGCCTGGTTGACGTGGTGGACGATCTCGATGTTGCGGCTGTCGTAGAGGTTGTCAATTTTCAGAAGGCGCTCCACGTGCTTGACGCCCGTCTCGGTCAGGAGCACATTGCGGTCCTTCTCATTGACCTCGTAATCTTTGTCCTTGCCCTCCCTGAGGCTGGGGATGATCTTGTTGATGAGATAGTACTTTTTCGTGGACTCGTCCGTGGAGCCGGAGATGATGAGCGGCGTCCTCGACTCGTCAATGAGGATCGAGTCGACTTCGTCAACGATGCCGTAGTGCAGCTTCCTCTGCACCCGCAGCGACCCGTGCTCAACCATGTTGTCGCGCAGGTAGTCGAAGCCGAACTCGTTGTTGGTGCCGTAGGTGA
>CAZPZJ010000211.1:0-6303 GCA_964591055.1 uncultured Leptospiraceae bacterium | reverse complement strand
GCTCGAAGATGAACGTGGTGTGGCACCTTCACGACGCCGCGCTTCTGGACCCCTTTCTGAAGGAGGCGGAAAAGGCGGGGCTTGCGGGGCTCAAGGGCCACCGTTCGGTCGGAGGTCTGCGCGCCTCGATCTACAACGCCATGCCGGTCGAGGGAGCGAAAGCGCTGGCGGATTTCATGAACCATTTCAGGGAGCGTCATGGATAACTCGAACTTCAACGGGGAACACCGTCCGTGGGGATTTTATGAAGTGCTCTCGGACGAAGACGACCACAAGGTCAAGAGAATCACGGTCTACTCCGGCGCGAGGCTCAGCCTCCAGCGCCACAGCCGCAGGGACGAACACTGGTACGTTGTGCGTGGCGAGGGGATCATCCAGATCGCCGGGGAAAAGATCAATGTGCGGGGTGGGAGCTCGGTGGACATCCCCCGCGGCGCGCTCCACAGGATTGAGAATATAGGGCAGAAGGACCTGTGCTTCATCGAGGTGCAGAGCGGCGATTATTTCGGCGAAGACGATATCGAACGATACGAGGACGACTACGGGAGGCTTTCATAGCGGCTATGATCAGCGTACAGAATCTTACGAAACACTACGGCGACGTGGTCGCCGTCAACAACATCTCGTTCACCGTGCGGCGGGGCGAGATCACCGGGCTCCTGGGGCCCAATGGCGCGGGCAAAACCACGACGATGCGCATGCTCACCTGCTTCCTGAAGCCCACCTCCGGCGTCATTACGGTGGGGGATTTCCGAGCCGACGAGAACCCGCTCGGCGTGCGCAACATCGTGGGCTACCTGCCCGAGTCGGTGCCGCTCTACAACGACATGCTGGTGTACGATTACCTCCGCTACGTGGCGAAGGTGCGCGCCGTGGAGAGCGAGGCGAGGATCGGAGAGATCGCGCGCCTGTGCGGCATCGCCGAGGTGATGCACAAGCCCATCGGCGAGATATCCAAGGGGTATCGCCAGCGCGTGGGACTGGCGCACGCGATGATCCACGATCCGGAAATACTCATCCTCGACGAGCCCACCAGCGGGCTTGACCCCAACCAGATCGTGGAGATCAGGAACCTGATCCGCGAGATCGGGAAGACCAAGACGGTCATCCTTTCCACCCACATCCTGTCCGAGGTGGAGGCGACCTGCGACCGCGTCATCATCATCAGCAGCGGCAGCATCGTCACCGACAGCGACGTGAGCGCGCTCAAATCCAGCTATGGCAGGACCACGCGCGTGAGCGTAACGCTCGCCGGCGCGGACGGGTCGTCCGCGAAGCGGGTTCTGGAGGATATTCCCGGCGTGACCTCGGTCTCGGTCGAAAGCGCCGCTGACGGGCTCGTTTCACTTTCCGTGGACTCAAACGAGAGCGCCGACGCAAGGCCGGAGATTTTCCGCCGCGCGGTGGAAAACAGCTGGGTCATCTACGAGATGGTCCAAAGGACGATGACCCTTGAAAGCATATTCAGAGAGCTCACCACGGGAGGCGGCAATGAAATCGTTCAGTAAGGTAAAGGCGCTCGCGGCCAAGGAGCTCCTCGTCTACTTCACCACGCCCATCGCCTACATCGTGTTCGGGGTGTTCCTGCTTGTCGCCGGATTCTACTTCTTCGTATTTTCGCCGTTCTTCTTCTTCGGCCAGGCCGAGCTGCGCGAGTTCTTCTCGGCGCTGCCGGTGCTCTTCGCGGTCTTCGTTCCCGCCGTGACCATGAGGCTCTTTTCAGAGGAAAAGCAGTCGGGCTCGATTGAAATCCTGATGACCCTCCCGATCACGGCGGCGGAAGCCGTGCTCGGCAAGTTTTTGGCCGCCCTTGCGTTCGTCACGGTGATGCTCTCTCCCACGTTCCTCTACGCGCTGTCGGTGTCGCTGCTGGGCGACGTGGATTACGGCCCCGTGCTGGGCGGCTTCCTGGGGGCGGTGCTGCTGGGCGCGTCCTTCTCGGCGATCGGGATTTTCACCTCGTCGGTCAGCCGCAACCAGATCATCGCCTTTCTTGTCGGCGTGGCCGTCTGCATCACGCTCGCTCTCATCGATTATTTCCTCTTCTTCCTGCCGGCGGGGATGGTGCGATTCGTGGAGTACTTCGGGCTTGGCTATCACTTCAAGACCGTCGCCAAGGGAGTGATCGATTCGCGCGACATCGTCTACTTCCTCTCCGTGATCGTCATCGCCCTGCTGGGCACCGTGAAAGTCGTCGAGGAGAGGAGGTAGCGCATGAACGCAAGGATTGAGCAGATCAGAAACAAAATCCTCTCCCTGGCGGGCGCGCTCAGGGGACGCTTCTCCCTCAGCGAAAAGCAGGTGATGGCGATCATCACCGCAGTGATCATCGTGCTGGTGAATTTGATCAGCCTGAAGCTGAATTTCCGCCTCGACCTGACAGGCAACAGCGCCTACTCGCTTTCGCCGATGAGCGCCGGGGTGGTATCGTCGCTGGAGTCGCCCCTCACGGTGCGCGTGTACTTCACAAAGGACCTCCCTGCCCCCTACAACAGCGTGAAGCGCTACCTTGACGACCTGCTCGAGGAATACGCGAGCCGCGGGCGGGGCAACTTCCGCTTCGTCTACATTGACCCGTCGCTTGAAAAGAACAAAAAGGAGCTTTCCGATTACGGCATCCACGCGGTCAAGGTGAGCGAGTACAAGAGCGACCAGATCAGCGTGCGCGAGGCGTTCATGGCGCTGGCGATCGAGCACGAGGACCTTCTGGAGCGCATCGACGCGCTGACCGGCGTGGAGGGCATGGAATACCGCATCACATCGATCGTCAGGAAGATGACGGGCAAGGTGGACGCGCTGCACAGGCTGAAGAGCCCGATCAATGTGACGCTCTTCGCATCAAAGAACTCGCCGGACTACGAAAGGGTTGTCGGGAAGGTGCGCGAGCAGTTCGAGAAATGCAACCAGAAGAACTACGGCAAGCTGCAGTTCCGAGGCCCGCTGGATCCGCTCGCCGACACCGACGCCATGAACCTGGCGAAAGTGTACGGCATCCCCAAGCTCGTGCTGCGGGAGATGTCGGGGCGCGAGCAGGAGATCATGCTGGGCCTTGCGGTGGAAAATTCCGGGAGGTTCGAGACGGTGCACCTGCTGGGCCGCTCGTTCTTTTCCATGTACTCGGTGATCGACAGCCTTGACGAGATCATCAACGGCATCGTGGGCAGCATCATCGGCGTCAACCCGGTCGTCGGGTACGTCACGGGCCACGACGAGCTCTCGTTTTCCGACCCGCAGGAAGGCGCGGTGAACTTCCGACCTCAGATTCCGGACATGTACGACTTTCAGCAGATCGACCTGTCGCGGGAGGACATTCCCGACTCCATTCAGGCGCTCGTGATCAACGGACCCAAGCGCGAGTTTTCAGAGGCGGAGCTTTTCAGGCTGGACCAGTTTGTAATGCGCGGCGGCTCGCTGGTGCTCTTCCTGGACGCGTTCCGCGAATCGCCGCAGCAGTTTCCTGCGATGATGCAGCGCTCGCCCTCGGTGATCCCCAACGAAACCGGCCTTGAGCCGCTGCTGGCGCACTACGGCGTGTCGGTCGACCCGAAAATCGTGATGGACATGAACTGCCTGCAGTACCGGGGCGAGATGCTCTACATGGTGCCGCAGATCGGCGAAAAGGGCCTCAGCCGCGACAGCGACATCACGCGCCACCTGAAGAGGGTGTACTTCGTCAAGGCCTCCCCTCTGGTGGTGGACGGCGCGAAGACCGGCGCGGCGGGCATCGAGAAAAAGACGCTCGTCACGTCAAGCCGCGACAGCTGGCTGGTGACCAGCATCACGCCCTGGGCGATGTACCCGCCGGAGGAGCACGAGCGCTCCTCCTACGACCTCGCGGTGATGCTCTCCGGGCGCTTCGCGAGCTACTTCAGCGGCAAGCCGCTTCCGAAGTTCGAGCCCGACGCCAAGGCCGGGAAGCAAGCGGCGGGGGCGAAAATTTCCGTTCCTTCCTTCGTTGAGAAGGGAGTCAAGGCGGGGAAGGTGATTGTGGCGGGAAGCTCCGAGATTACGCGCTTCGACTACCAGGGCGATCAGCGGGGACTCGCCAGGCCCAACGCGGTGTTCATCCAGAACATCATCGATTACGTGAACGGCAACTACGGCATGCCCGAGATGCGCAGCAAGGGCCTCGAGATGAACCCCCTGCACGAGGACAACCCGCTCGCGAACCTTTTACGAAGCATGTTCAGCATCCCGCTGGCCGACGCGGTCAACTGGGCGAAGATCGTGCTCAAGGTGTGGAACATCCTCGTCATCCCCGCGGTGGTGGTGATGGTGAGCGCGGGCGGCATGTACGCGTGGAGGAGAAGGAGGAAGGCGATGATCGAGAGAAAATTTCATGACGGCGGGGAGGTGTCGTGATGGAAGGATGGAGGGCCAATAGGAGGCTGTGGTATTCCCTTGGCGTTGTCATACTGCTGGCGGTCGTGTACGCGATCGTGTCGCGCACGGGCGGGCCTTCCGACATCCCGGAGCTGGCGCGCTGGACGGACGGCGCCGATGAGATCGTCATCGCCAAAAGCGGTGTGAGCGTCCGCATGTTCAGGGACGGGGGCGGGTGGCGCGTGGGAGATGAAGGATTCCCCGCAGACCCGGAGGCGGCGGGCGCGATGGAGAAGAAGCTCCTCGACCTTTCCATCACCCAGATGGTGAGCCGCATGCCGCACTACGAGCAGTACAATCTCATGCCGGAGAAGGGCGTCGAGGTGGCGGCAAGGCGAGCGGGACGCGACCTCCGCAGAATTGTCATCGGTCGTCAGAGCGGCAAATCAACCCACACCTACATCCGGCTGGACGGCCGTCCCGAGATATTCAAGGCATCCGGCACGCTCTCATACGATTTTGACAAAACGGTCGAGAGCCTCCGCGACCGCGCAATCGTCAACATCGCCGCCGATGACATCACGGGGATATCGCTCAGGCGAGGGAAAAGCGCGCTGACGTTCGTGAAAGAGGCCGCAACATCCGACGGCAAGGGCGCAAAGGACGGCGCCGCGGCGCAGCGATGGGTGTGCGCCGAGCATCGCGGCGTTGCGCTTCACGACGTGAAGATGGAAACGCTGGTCAAGTCGTTCGGCCCGCTGAAGGCGCGCGGCTTTCCATCGGTTGATCCGCGCTCGCTGAAAAATCCTCTCTGCGCGGTGACGGTGACGACGAAAGGCGGCGTCACCGAGCTCAAGTTCTATCCGGGTGACAGCGAGTACGGATACTACTGCACGACTTCGATCTCGCGGTATGTCTACGACGTGGCCAGATACCTGGTGGAGCAGTACTTCAAGGACATAAAGGGATTCGGAACGGTTGAGTAAAAGGTCGCGCCCCTCCCGGTGTGGAAACGCGCCTGTCAGGCTTCCGGACGGCGCGGTTCCTCCTCCTCCTCCTCCTCCTCCTCCTTCCTGAACACGCTCGTCGCCATCATCACAAGCCCGGCGGCGGCCATCCACACTCCCCACCCGTAGCTTGCGACAGGAACAGGATTGAGCCACAGCGCGACGGCGAGCAGGGCGGCTGATGCGACCGCGAGCGCCGCCGAAAGATTTCTTTGCGCGGCCAGCAGCACGGTGCCCGAGGAGAACACGAGGAACAACATGGAAATCCCGGTGAGCGTTTCAAGGTGGCGCGAGCCCGATATCCAGCCCGACAGAAGCTGAAATCCCGCAAGCGAGCCGGACGTAATCGAAAACTCAAGGCGAAACCACGGGCATATCAGCGAAAAAACAGCCACGAGCGCGCCGGCGATGGAGACCAGGTTGGTGCTTCGAAGCGAGCCGGTCATTTCAAAAAAATGCGAACGCCAGGATTGTTTCATGATACGGGAAACTGAACACGGGGGATTGCGGCGGTCAAGCCAATTTTACTTGTAGTAGTGTACCCAGAGCTCGCGCCCGTTTGTGCCGTCGTTGGCGGTAAAATAGAGCCTCCCGTTCAGGACGATGAAATCGGCCTGATTCAAGAGGAACGCGCTGCCGCCGGGATAGATATCGGCGAGCATTTTTGTGCCGGCTGACGTGCCGTCGGTCACCCAGAGCTCGCGGCCGTTTGTGCCGTCGTCGGCGCTGAAGTAGATTTTCCCGTTGTAAAGCTTAAAGCCTGACGGGTATGAATTGCCCGTGGGGTGGATATTCTTGAGCATGACCGTGCCCGCCGAAGTCCCGTCGCTGATCCACAGCTCATTGCCGTCGGAGCCGTTGGTTGCCTGAAAGTACAGCGTTCCGTTTATGGGCGTTATCGAAGCCGGGTAGGATGGTCCGGTTAAGGGGTTGATGTCTTTCACCATTGTCGTGGTGGCACCATCGTAGCTCC
>CAZPZJ010000210.1:0-6405 GCA_964591055.1 uncultured Leptospiraceae bacterium | reverse complement strand
ACCTGGCGGGCGGCATGAGCGCCGACAAGCTCACCCTGTACAAGAGCGACATCTACGAAAAGAACCGCATCCACCTGGTGCTGGATTCGCGGGTGATCGAAATCAATCCGTCCGAAAAAACCGTGATGGATTTCATGGGCGCGTACTACCCGTACGATAAACTCCTGATCGCCACGGGCGCGCGCCCATCCATGCCCGCGGTGAAAGGATCGTCGCTCAGGGGCGTGTTCACGCTTCGGGGCATCACCGACGCCGATGACATCATGGAGCACTGCAAATCGAAATCGAAAATCGCGGTGATCGGCGGGGGGCTTCTGGGACTCGAGACCGCCAACAGCCTGATGAAGCCGGGCCGTGAAATCACCGTAGTGGAGTTCTTCGAATGGCTGCTGCCCCGCCAGCTCGACCGGGAGGGGGGCGCCATTCTGCAGGGCATGCTGGAGGAGAAGGGCCTCTCCTTTGTGCTGGGCGACAGCGTCGACCATCTCGAAGGCCGCGACCTGGTGGAAGCGGTGACGCTTAAATCGGGCGGAAAGATCGAAGCGGACACGGTGATTTTCTCGGCGGGAATTCTGCCACGCACCGAAATCGCCGCTGCGGCGGGCATCGCCGTGGAAAAAGGCATCGTGGTCAACGACTACCTCCAGACCTCGGTGAGCGACATTTACGCCGCGGGAGACCCGGTCCAGCACCGGGGGCGCATCTACGGCATCTGGCCCGCCGCGCGCGAGCAGGGGATCGCCGCCGGGCTCAACATGGCTGGTGTGCCCACAAAGTACGAAGGCACCATGATGGCCAACATCCTCAAGATCACCGGCATCGACCTGTACTCCGCCGGCCTGCACGACACCGAGGGGGCGGAAGTCATCTGCAGCATGAACGGCGGATACAAGAAGCTCATGATGAAGGACAATCCGGTCTGCGCGATGATACTCGGCGACAGGGACGCGATCAAGCTTGCGCAGAAGGTGATGGACGGCAAGGCCGACCCGGCGGAGCTCATCAAGTACATACAGAAAAACGACAACTGACACGGAGGGCGCATCCCGCATGGGGAAAAAACACATCATCGCCGCGGTCGTCGCGACGCTCGCAATCCTTGTGGCGTATTCCATGTTCACACGCAGGGCCCCGCGCGGGCTTCCCGCCGACTCTATCATCGGCGGCGACTACAGGATCAGCGCCACCGACATTCAGCGCGCGTTCGGCAGGATACAATTTACCGAGGAATCGGCGCGGGAATACTTTTCGCGCGGCGTCCTCAATCCGCTCACCTTCCGATTTTTCAAGTTTCTCCAGAGGCGCTTCCGTGATATGAGCTACGACGACCACCTGCGGGCGGTGCGTGAATACCTGCGCTCCATCATGGACGAGGCGAAAGCCGAAGAGATGTACCGGCTGTACGTGAAGTTCTCGCAGTATGAGAAGAGCCTGGCCGACCAGGCGAAGCGCTGGAGTACGCCCTCGACGCCCGCAGGGACGCTGGACTACCTGCGCCGCCTCCAGGACTACCGCCGCGCATACTTCGGCAGGGAGGTAGCCGACGAGCTCTTCGGCGCGCTGGTGAAACACCAGGAGTACCGCATCCGCAAAAGCGCGATCATCGGCGATGCGAGCCTGTACGGAGCCGAGAAGGAGAAGCAGATCAACGGCCTGCGCCGGGACATGTGGGGAGAGAACGAGGGCGAGATAGACAGCAACATGCGCCCCTACGACCGCTACCAGGAAAAGCTGGACGCCTACAGCCGCGATCTCCAGGAGATGAGCGACGCCGACCGCCAGACGGCGATCCGCGATTACCGGCGGGAGTTCTTCTCTCCCGACGTGGTGCGCAGGCTTGAGGCGGTGGACACGCAGCTCGCCGGTGAACAGCAGGCCGAGACGCAGTACCGGGCGCAGGAGCAGAAGATCCTCTCCGACGTCAACCTCGACCATGACGAGAAGGAGCGCAAAATCCGCGAGCTGCAGAACAGCACCTTCGGCGACGACGCCGAGGCCTTCAGGCGCAGGGATGCGATCGAAAAGGGCATGACCAGAAAGTAAGCCCCCTACGCGCCCTCACGGCGGTAAATCCTCATCATCGCCGCCGCCGAGACCGCTATAAGCGCAACAACGAGTATCGCGTCACCCGCGCGCGTGTACGGTGAAAGACCCGGCAGGGGACACACCCTCGCGTCAATCGCCGACCGGGTGAAAATCGGAGGCGTGGCGACGATCCTTCCGGAAGGCGCAATCACCGCCGAAACCCCCGTATTGGACGCGACCAGCATGAAGCGCCTGTTCTCCACGGCGCGCATTACGGCGATGTCACGGTGCGCATACGGCATCGTGCCCGGCCCGAACCATGCGTCGTTGGAAAGGTTCACCAGCAGCACGGCCCCGCGCCGCACCGAGTCCCGTATAAACGAGGGAAACATCCTCTCGAAGCAGATCGACACGCCCGCCCTTCCCGCAACCGTGGCGAGCAGCGGCGGCCTCACGCCGGGCTCAAACGCCGCCGGCGCCTGGTAGTAGCGGTGCGCGATGGCCAGGCCGAACGGCGAGGTTTCGGCGAACGGCAGCAGAATCACCTTGTCGTACCACGACAGCCCCCCGCCGCCCGAGACGGCATACGCGCTGTTGCGCGCGCCCTCCCCGCGGCCCCCTCCCGTGCCCCCGAAGATCACCGTGCCCGACGGCCCCGCGAACGCCGCCACGCGCGCAAACACCTCCCGCCTTGCCGACGCGGGCACGTTGAGCGTGGTTTCGGGCCAGATCACCAGGCGCGTTTCGCCGCCGCTCTCGCCGCTCAGCCCGATACACGTCTCGAGTACATGCACGGTGTCGCCCCGCTCCCATCGCTCGCCGGCGCCAAGATTCGGCTGCACAATCCTGACCGCCACGCCCCTTCCCCCGGAAAGCTCTCCACACACCAGGCCGTTCCACCGCCACAGCGAAAAGGCGCCGTACGCGAGCACAAGCGCGATCGCCAGGCACAGCACGAGCGCGTACGCCCGGCGCTCACGTATGCGCCCCACCGCGGATTTCAGAATGCCCGCGCAGCTCACCATTCCCGCCCGCGCCATTAAACCGCCATCGCATATCCGGTGCGCCTGCGCGTTTGCGAAGGCGACCAGAAACGAGAGGCCGTAGACGCCGGCGATATCGGCACACTGCACCAGCGGCGTAAACCAGGTGAGCGCGTAGCCGGCAAGGCCCCAGGGAAGAAACAGCGGAAGCGCCTCCCGGCAGTATTCGGCCAGCACCCAGAGCGAGGGGAACACCATCATGGAATACGCGGGGCTTTCGCTTTTCAAAAATCCGTGTGCGATGGCGAACAGGCCGTAGAGGAGCGCCATGGGCAGGGATACCGCGGCCAGCAGGAAGAGCGCCGATGCCGCCGCCGTCATGTGGAAATGCCCGTGCGCCGCGATCGCCACCCACCACGCGAGGCCCGCGGCGGCGATGAAGCCGAACACCGCGCCGGCGGCAAAGCGCCTTCCGGGGTCAGAGCACGAGTCGAGCGCGCGAAGGATGGGAACCAGCGCCACAAACACCGCCGCCGACCAGGGGCCCGACGGAAACGAGGCCGCGAACAGCAGCGCCGACGCCGCGGAGAGCGCGAAGGGGCGCATCACTTCTTCGCTTTCAGGTACTGCTCCACGCGGTCGAGCCCCTTGACGATGTTGTCAAGCGAGTTCGCGTACGAGAAACGCAGGAAGCCCTCGCCGCCGGAGCCGAAATCGATGCCCGGCGTCACTCCCACCTTCACAGAGTCCATGATGGCGAACGCCTCGCGGAACGAGTCGGAGCAGTAGCGCCGGGCGTCGGCGAACACGTAAAACGCGCCGGTGGGCTCGTGGTGAATGGTGAAACCGATCTCCCGCAGGCGCTTCAGCATGTAGAGCCGGCGCTCGTTGTACACGGCCTTCATCCTCGCCACGTCCTCCGCGGTCTCCTTCAGCGCGGCGATGCCCGCCCACTGCACGAAGCTGTTTGCCGAGATCATGAAGTTCTGATGGATGTTCTTCATCACGCCCGCGAACTCCATGGGAAAGATGAGGTATCCCAGCCGCCACCCGGTCATCGCGTAGAGCTTGGAAAAGCCGTTGATCACAAACGCCTTTTTCGTGAACTCGAGGATCGAGCGTGCGCGCCCCTCGTACACGAGCCCGTGGTAGATTTCGTCGGAGATGATGTACTGGCCGTCAAACTGCGCGATGTCGGTCAGGTTTTTTTCGGTCATCACGATGCCGGTGGGATTTGAGGGTGAGTTGATGACGATGCCGCGCGTGCGCCCGGAAAGCGCCTTTTTGATCTCCCCGGGCCGGTACTGGAAGCCGTCCTCCGGGTAGGTGCGCACGTCGACCACCGCGCCGCCCACCGAGCGGATGAAGTTGGGATAACACGCGTAGTGCGGGTTTGAGAGAATCACCTCGTCGCCCGGCTCCAGCAGCGAGAGCATCATGAAGAGCATCGCGGGCGAGGTGCCCGACGTCACCAGCACCTGGTCGGGCGAAACCGTAACCCCGTACTCGTTGTGGTAGTGCTCGCAGATCGCCTCCCGAAGCTCGATGAGGCCCATGGCGTGGGTGTAGTGCGTCTTGCCCGACCGGATAGCCTCGATCACGGAGCTCTTGACGGCCTCCGGCGTTTCGAAATCGGGCTCGCCCACCTCGAGGTGCACCACGTCCTCACCCTGCCGCTCCAGCTCCTCGGCGCGCGCCATCACGTCCATGACGATGAAGGGCGTCACCTCTTTCGCTTTCGATGATATCATGGTTTACGTGCCTGTCCTGTGTGTGATGTCGCGGCGGCATGCCGGCATGGGAGACATTTCCCCCGAAACGCGGGAATTGTGCAACAATTTATCGGGGAATGCAGGGGAAGGCGCGAAAACGATTTCGCGTTTTCTCCCGGATTCATTCCAGGCGACGATCATGATCGTCGCCTGGATATTCCTCCTGGAACACCCTGAAATTCACCATTGCTCCGATGAAGCATGCGTGCGGGTTGTTGCCGTCAAAGGCCGTGAAAACAATTGACTTTTCCTGCAGGGGCCTTATATTCCCGCCACATGCTCACACCCGACGAAACGCCCGAGCGGCTGCGCGGAGCGAGCATGCGCCGGCATTCCCGGCCCGCCATCGATCACATTGAAACCATCACAGGGGCAACCATCATGTCCATCTTCGCCATGATCCTCACCATCGCGGGGCTTGCGCTCTTCGAGACCGTGTCGAGCATCGACAACGCCATCATCAACGCCGAGGTGCTCTCCACCATGCAGGAGAAGGCGCGGCGATGGTTTCTCTTCTGGGGGCTCATCTTCGCGGTGTTCCTGGTGCGCGGGCTCCTGCCCTGGGTGATCGTCTGGGCGACCATGCCGGGCCTGGGGCCCATCGACGCGCTCACCGCCACCTTTTCGAGCGACCCGCAGGTGCACGGCGCCATCGAACAGTCGGCGCCCATACTGCTCATCGGTGGCGGTGTGTTTCTGGTGTTCCTCTTCCTGCACTGGCTCTTCATTGACGAGAAGAACTACGGGCTCTTCTTCGAGGCCTTTTTCATGCGCCACCACGTGTGGTTCTATGCGGCCGTCTCGGTCCTCCTCGCCGCCATCGTGTGGTTCGCCGTGAAGCAAAACAGCCTTATGGCTTTTTCCGCGGTGGTGGGATCGACGGCTTTTTTCATCACGCACGGCTTCAAGAAAAACGCCGAGGAGACCGAGAAAAACCTCACGGGCAGCAACATGAGCGACCTCAGCAAGATACTCTACCTGGAGGTGATCGACATGACCTTCTCGATCGACGGGGTGCTTGGCGCATTCGCCTTCACGCTCTCGGTGCCGCTCATTCTGGCCGGCAACGGCATCGGCGCCTTCGTGGTGCGCGAGTTCACCATCGGCAACATCGAGCGCATCAAGCGATACCCCTACCTCAAAAACGGTGCGATGTATTCAATCCTCGCGCTGGGCGTCATCATGCTGCTGGACAGCTTCGGCGTGCACATCCCAAGCTGGGTCTCGCCGGTGATCACATTCGCGGTCATTGGATTTTTCTTCTGGAAGTCGGTGAGGGAGAGCAGGGAGTGAGAATCTGCGCAACAGTGCAAACTTCGGAAAGATACAGTCCCTGCTCCAGTCCGTGACCGGATTATACGATTGCCACGATACAACCACCCGCGCCTGGCGCAGGCGCCATGGGGCGGAGCAGGCAAAAACGCTTGCAATTATTCACACGCGGATTATACAGATCACCTGCCGGAGGTGAGCCGGAATGGATCGGACAATCCTGAACGCGATAGCGGAGGCCGTTTCCCGAGACGGGCGCATTCTTGCGGCCTATCTCCTCGGGAGCGCCGCACAGGGGAGGATGCGGGAGGACAGCGACATCGATATTGCCGTCATTCCCTTCGCTTCGGCTA
>CAZPZJ010000209.1:0-6482 GCA_964591055.1 uncultured Leptospiraceae bacterium | reverse complement strand
ATGCGCTCCATGCTGGACGCCATGCTCGAAGGGTGCCAGATCATCGGCTTCGACTGGACGTACCGCTACCTCAACGACGCCGCGGCCCGGCACGGAAGGCGTCCCCTGGAGCAATTAATCGGAAGGAGCTTTGTGGAGACGTGGCCGGGAATCGAGCGCACCGAATTGTACTCCCGCATCAGGCGATGCATGGAGGAGAGGGAGCCGCACCGGATGGAAAACGAGTTCAGGTATCCCGACGGCGTGGTGAACTGGTTTGAGCTGAGCATCCTGCCGGTGCCGGAGGGGGTGTTCATCCTCTCGATCGACATCACGGGGCGCAGGGAGGCGGAGGCCTCGCTCAGGGCGAGCGAGGAGAAGTACCGGCGCATCGTCGACACCTCGAACGAAGGTATCTGGGGAATGAACGCGTCGCACGGGACCGATTTTGTCAACGGCAGGATGGCCGAGATGATGGGGTATGCGGTCGAAGAGATGCTCGGCAGGCCGGTGGAGTTCTTCATGTTCGAAGAGGACCTTGCCAACCACGCGGGGAAGATGGAGAACCGCCATGCGGGCGGGGACGACAGGTATGAGCGGCGGTTCAGGAGAAAGGACGGAAGCGAGCTGTGGACCATCGTTTCGGCCACGGCGCTTATGGGGGAGGACGGCGGGTTCATGGGCTCGTTCGCCATGTTCACCGACATTACCGACCGGAAGCTCAGTGAAATCCACGTGCGGGAATCGCTCAGGGAAAAGGAAGTCCTCTTAAAGGAGATCCATCACCGCGTGAAGAACAACCTTCAGATGATTGTGAGCCTCCTGAACATCCAGAAACAGCGCATCGACAGCAGGGAGCTGGCGGAGGAGCTGAACGTGCTGCAGAACAGGGTCACCGCGATCGCTCATATCCACGAGGCCCTGTACGGCAGCGAATCCTTCTCGAAAATACGGTTCGATGATTACGCGCGAAGCATCCTGCATGACCTGTCGTACGTGTACGCCGCGTCCTCGCGCGGGATTCATGTCCTGGAGGAGATGAGCCCGGTCGAGCTTACCATCGAGCAGGCCATTCCGTGCGGGCTGATATTGAACGAGCTTCTGACCAACTCGTTCAAGCACGCTTTCGCCGATACCGGCAATGACGGGAAAACGCTGACGCTCGGCGTGAGCAGGGAAGGCGATATCGTCAGGCTTGCCGTGACCGACAACGGCAGCGGGATGCCGGAAATGGGCGACAACATTCTGAAGCATGTAAGCGGCCTCGACATCGTTGACGTGCTGCTCAAGCAGATTCGCGGAACGCTGGCGACATCGGTCGACAACGGCACGACGGCGGTTGTCACGTTCCAGGTCAGGGCCTGAACGCGATCCATGCGTCGGGTCAGACAAAGCTTTCCCTCCGGATTACACACGCACATAAACTGGGGGCCCCGCCGAAAAAGTCATTGAATTATATCCTCCGTTCTACTGCATTGAAGGGACTACTCTTCGGGAGGCGGCGGGCGTACTGTCCGGTGGAGCCTCCCGCCGGCAGGGGGCGCATCGATGCTTGATTTCGAGAAGATAGAGGAAGGAATTTTTCTGGTGCGGACGAAGTCGGAGCGCAAGTGGGAGTGCTCCGGGCTTGCCGTCAGGGGGAACGGGGGGTGCGCGCTCATCGACTGCAACTTCACGATTGACGAAGCGCGGGAGCTGCTCGAAATGATGGGTGCAATCCCCGACGCCTACTTCATCTCTCACTTCCACCTCGACCACGCCAACAACGTGAAGAGCATCGAACAGCTCGGCATCCCCGTCTATTGCCCGATGCCCGAGCACGAGTTTCCGATGGATCTCGACAGGTTCCTCGTCGCGAACGGCTCGTACGATTACGGGGTCGCGCCGCTGATGAAGGAGTTCATCTACAACGGGCTCGGCTTCAGGGAGCTGGGCCCGGTCAGGCCGTTCAATCCCGGCGGGGAGTTTTACTTCGGAAGCGTGCGAATCCGCACCATCCACTCGCCCGGCCATTCTCCGGGACACACGGTGTTCGCCGTGCAGAGCGGCGCCGGGAGGGAGGTGCTGTTCACCAGTGATACGGGGCTCGACAAAATGGGCGCGTGGTACGGCTTCAAGTACTGCCGCCTCGACGGCGTGCGGGAGTCCATCCTTTCGCTTGAAAGGATGTACGGGGAGGGGGATTACATTCTGGCCAGCAGCCACGGCCCGGTATACCGAGAGAAGAACCCTTTGGCGTTCAAAGAAGCGCTTCAGAAAATCGAAGCGACGGAGCGCCGTCTGCTTGACCTTTTCGCACCGGGACAGGAGCTCGCGCTGGAAGATATCGCGCTCAAGGGCGTGTATTACCGGACGAATTCGGTTGCAAAGCTGGATGAGTTCGGCCGGAAGCTGTACTTTTTCTGGGAGAGCGGCATTCTCATCAACCATCTCGAAGAGCTGGAAAAGAAAGGGTTGATCCGTCGTGGAAAATCTGATACATGGATACTGAGCGCGCCCGCCTCCCTGTCGGGATGAGTGACCGCGCGCATTAATCAACGACCGGGGTCCTTTTGATGAGATTAAAACTCGCACTGGTGTTCGGCGCATCACTGGCGATCGCGTGCCTCCTGCCGGCATGCGCCGCTGGTGCGGCATCCGCTCCCCGGGCGGTTCAGGGCGTGATCGACTGCACCGGCGTCGATTTCACGGACATGGACACGGTCAAGCTTGACGGCCAGTGGGAGTTTTACTGGGGGAAGCTGCTCTCGCCCGGAGATTTTAAAACGGCGTCCCCATCCATGGCCGGGTACGGCGAGGTGCCGCTGTTCTGGACGCACTACCGGGACGGGCATTTCCCGCCCAGGGGGGAGGCCACGTACCGGCTCCGCGTTTCACTGAAAAGCCCCGGAATGGTGCTGAGTCTTAAAACGCCCGAGCTTTTCTCCGAGCACCGGCTGTGGATTGACGGGAAGATTGTTGACGCACACGGCGCGTTCACCAAAGGCCCGGTGCGCTTTCTCAAGCCCGATGTGTTCACCTTTCAGACCGGCTCGGATACCGTGGAAATAGTGCTTGAGATGCGCAACCGCTCCCACGGCAACGCGGGCGTCGGCCAGAGCTTCACGCTGGGCAGGCCGGAGGCGGTGGCGCGAAAGCACATGGCGAGCGTGATCATGGAAATTATTCTCGCCGCGGTGTGCGTATTCGCGGGGATTTACCACACGATCATGTTTGCGTTCAGGAGGCAGGAGCGGGACCTCCTTTACTTCGGTCTCTTCTGCCTGGTGATTGCGCTGCGTACCATGTCCACGGGCAACTCTTATATGATGCAGTTGTTCCCGAACATGCCGTTCGAGGTCGGATCCAGGATTGCGACGGCCGTCATCCCCCTGAGCGTGATGTCTTTCCTGCTGTTCTCCTATCACTTTTTTGTCGATATCATGCCGCGACGCATTATGCAAACCGTCCTGGCATTCAACGCGGCCTATCTCGCCCTCGTCTTCACCACGTCAACCTTCTTCTACGCGTCGGTCTTCAGCTGGTATCTGCTCCTGGTGCTCGCGAGCTTCCTGTTCGTTTTCGGAGTGGCGGTCGCCGCCATTGTTCGCGGCAACAGGTACGCGCTCATCTACCTGCTCGGTTTTTCCTTTATATTCCTTGGCGCCGCCAACGATATGCTTCACTACAGGCAGGTGATCAACACGGGCTACTACCTGTCGCTCTTCTTCTCGGCGTTCATCATGGCCCAGACCATACTGCTCTCCATACGCTTCGCCAACGAGCACCGCATCGTCGAAGAGGTGTCGGAGCGGCTCAGGAAGATCGACCGCCTCAAGGATGATTTCCTCGCCAACACTTCGCACGAGCTGCGAACCCCCATCAACGGCATCATCGGCATCAGCGAATCGCTGCTGGACGGCGCGGCGGGGCCGCTGACAGGGGGCGTCAGGGCAAACGTGGAGCTGATCGTGTCGAGCGGGAAACGCCTCTCCAGCCTCATCAATGATATTCTGGACTATTCAAAGCTCAGGAACAGGGACATCGACATCGTGAAAAAGCCCGTCGACATGAGGCCGCTTGTGTCGGTGGTGATGACGGTCATCCGCGCCACAATGCCGGACAGGGATGTCGCTTTGCACAACGACATCCCGCATGATTTTCCTCCGGTGCTCGGGGATGAAAACCGCCTTCAGCAGATCATGTACAACCTTATCGGCAACGCGTTTAAATTCACCAGGCAGGGCTCGGTGCGGGTGACTGCCTCTTTAAAGGGGGATGTCGCGGAGATCGCCGTTGAAGACACGGGGATCGGCATTCCCGCGGAAAGAACCAATGATATCTTCAAGTCGTTCGAACAGGTGGATGGATCCATATCGCGCGAGTACGGGGGAACGGGACTGGGACTTTCAATTACGAAAAAGCTCGTCGAACTTCACGGCGGGAAGATTTCGGTGGAATCGGAGGAGGGCGCGGGCTCGACATTCCGTTTCACGGTGCACAAGGCGGTGCTTGCGGAACCTTATGGCCGGGCCGAAGTGATACCTGCTTTTTCCAGAACTGCGCTCATGGCTGTCGGCGGAAAAGCAGAGCGGGGCCATAATCCGGAGATGGATAGCGGCGAAAGCGCGGGAAAGATACTGCTGGTCGATGATGAGAAGGTGAACATACAGGTGCTCACGAATTTCCTGGCCACCAGGCGCTATTCGTCCGACCCGGCGTTTAACGGAATCGAGGCCATAGAGATGAGCGAAAACGAAACCTACGACATGGTGCTGCTCGACATCATGATGCCAAGGATGTCGGGATACGATGTGTGCAGAAAGCTCAGGGAGAAGTATTCGGCGTTCGAGCTTCCCATCCTGATGCTGACCGCGAAGGGCCAGTGCGACGACATCGTCACCGCCTTCAACCTGGGGGCAAACGATTACATCGTCAAGCCGTTCGACAAGAACGAGCTCATGGCGCGCATAGAGACGCACATGTCGCTGAAAAAGGCGGTGCGCAGGGCGATAGAAAACGCCCGGCTGGCCAACACCGATTCGCTGACGGGACTGTTCAACCGGCGTTATTTCTGGAACGTCGGGGAGATCGAGTTCGCGGCGGCAAGGGAGAAGGGGGGCAGACTTGCCGTCATGATGCTTGATATCGACGACTTCAAGGCGGTCAATGACACCTTCGGGCACAGCGCGGGCGATATGGTGATCCGCCATCTGGCATCGCTCATCCGCGACAACGTCCGCGGCCGGGACCTCTCGGGGCGCTACGGCGGGGAGGAGTTCATCGTCATCCTTCCGGACACCGACGCCACCGGCGCTTTCCATGTGGCGGAAAAGATCAGGAAGGCCGCGGAAACAGCGCGCCCGCAATTTGAGCGCTCCGGCGCGATCTCCTTTACGGTGAGCATCGGCGTGGCGGCCATTGAAGAGGCGATGGGAGACTTCGAAGACCTGACGAAGAAGGCCGACGAAATGCTCTACCGCGCCAAGCATTCCGGAAAGAACAGGGTCGAGGTATAAAGGGACGCCCGACGGTTTTTCGCAGTCAGTTCATGATGGCAAGCCTTGAGACATTGCCCTCCCGCGAAAGCCGCCATTGAGCAGTCGTCACGTTGCGCAGAAACCGGCTGTCATGGCTGACGAGGACCAGCGCGCCCTGGAATTCCGCAAGCGCCTCCTCGATGCGCTCAACGGACGGCAGGTCCATGTGATTGGTCGGCTCGTCCATCATGATCAGCGAGGGAGCTTTCAGCAGCCCCATGCCGAGCGCCAGCTTCCTCATCTCCCCGGGGCTTGGCTCATGAGATTCGATAATCCTGGCGGGCTCCGCCCCCAGCCGATAAACCACGGTGAAAAGAGCGCCGCGCTCGGTGTCCGTGAGGTTCGCGATCGAGCTGCTCAGATCCTCCCATTCCGAACCGCTCAACTCCTGGGCGATGTAGATAACGTTCCTGTCAGAAATTGTCACGAGCGAGCGAAGGCGGCGCATCAGCGTGCTCTTGCCCGTTCCGTTGGCCCCGGTGACGCCTATACGGTCGGAGGGAAGCACGGTAATGTCAGGGACCTCCAGGAAACCATCTCCCATGGGTATCCGACCCGCCGGAACAAAGGCGACCCGGTCCCCCCGGTGCCGCTCGCCCCGGCAGGTGAATCCCTCGATCTCCCTCGGCTTGACGTACTGGGCGCGTGCCACCTGCTCCAGGTGGCGGGCTCGCCGCTCCATGACGGCAATTTTCCTGCCGGCGCTCCTGTCCCTGCCCGAGAGCCGGGCGAGGTCTATTCTGCCTTTGGCGTCGCTGTCGCCCGGCGCGATGCCTCGTTTGGAAAGCGATCCGCGCCGGGTGCTTTCGCTGTGTTTGAGCGCGCCAAGGCTCTTTGATGCTTTCATGTAAATATCGCGGGCTTTCTCATATTCCCGCACGCGGGTCATCCCGTCGAGCTTCTCCTGCCCGATGCCGGCCGTGAAACCTCCGGGCCTCATTACAATCGAGCCGGGACGGACGAAGACGGTGCGATCGCAGAGCG
>CAZPZJ010000208.1:4828-6540 GCA_964591055.1 uncultured Leptospiraceae bacterium | reverse complement strand
TTCCATCCGGAAAAATACACGGGGGAAGTTTTTTCTGTCAATCAGATTCGCGCAGCCTGCCTTTTCGGCTCCGGGGCGCTGCACACCGATGGTTTCGATCCGGTATGGCCTGATGTCGCCTCTCCCGGCGTTGCGTTGCTGACGGCGCATGTGAAGGGTGAGCGCCGTCAGCGCAAAAGGAAATCCGGCATTCGCCGGATTTCCTGTGGGGGTTTATTTTTTCGCCATCTTCTTCTCGTTGATGGCCTTGAGAACTTTTTCCTGAAGCTCTTTGTTGAGGGGAATGTACCTGGTGAACTCCATCGAATAGTTGGCCCTGCCGCTCGTGATGTTGCGGAGCTGGTTGGCGTACCCGAACATTTCCTTGAGCGGTACGAATCCGTTGATCTTCTGCGCCCCTTTTCTGAAGCGCCTCATCGACTCGACCCTGCCGCGCCGGCGGTTGAGATCGCCCACCACGTCTCCGATGTGTTCGTCGGGCGTGTTGATCTCAACTTCCATGAGCGGCTCCAGCAGTACTGGAGTGGCTTTCATGAACGCCTCCCGGAAACACGCCGCCCCGCAGGTGCGGAACGCCATTTCCGAGGAGTCCACATCGTGGTAGCTGCCGTCAAGGACCACGACCCGCACGTCAACCACGGGAAACCCGCCGAGTATGCCCTTGCGCATCTGGTCCTCGATCCCGCGCCTGATGGCCGGAATGTACTCCATGGGTATGACGCCGCCCTTTGTGTGGTCGAGGTACTCGAATCCGTTGCCGGGATTGGGCTCCACGCGAAGCTCGCAGTGCGCGTACTGGCCGCGGCCGCCGGTCTGCTTGACGTGGCGATGGTTGACCGTCGATTCTCCGGTGATGGTTTCACGGTACGCCACTGACGGCTCGCCGACGGTCGCCTCCACGTTGAACTCGGTTTTCAACCGGTCCACGATGATTTCCAGGTGAAGCTCGCCCATGCCCGCAATGATCGTCTCGCCGGTCTCCTCGTCGACGCGGACGTTGAACGACGGGTCCTCCATCGCGAGCTTGCGGAGCGCGATGCCCAGCTTTTCCTCCTCCTTTTTGGAGGGGGGCTGTATCTGAAGGTCCACGACCGCAGGCGGAATGAAGATCGATTCGAGCAGCAGGGTATTTTTGGTGTCGCAGAGCGTGTCACCCGTTGTCGTGAACTTCATGCCGATCAGGGCGACGATGTCGCCGGGGCCGGCCTCGGTGATTTCTTCACGCTCCTTGGCGTGAATCCTCAGTATCCGGCCGATCCTCTCGTTTTCATGCTTGGTGGGGTTGTACACCTGCATGCCGCTTTTCAACAAGCCCGAGTATATGCGGATGAACGTCTGCTGCCCGACGTAGGGGTCGTGAATCAGCTTGAACGCCAGCGCGCAGAACGGCGCGGCGGGGCTGGGGTGCCTTGTGTGGGTCTTCTCCTGGTTGTCGGTATCGTAGCCGACCACGGCGCCGATGTCGATCGGCGACGGCAGGTAGTCGACCACCGAGTCGAGCAGAAAGTGGATGCCCTTGTTCTTGTACGATGCGCCGCACAGTACGGGGGTGATGAGGAGCTTGATTGTCGCGGCGCGCGCCGCCTTTTTGATGAGATCGGCGGGCACGTCCTTCTCTTCGAGGAACATCTCCATGATTTCCTCGTCAAAATCGGCCAGCTTTTCAACCAGGCGAAGGCGAGCGGCCTCGCAGCGGTCGCGGTGCTCCGCCG
>CAZPZJ010000208.1:0-4728 GCA_964591055.1 uncultured Leptospiraceae bacterium | reverse complement strand
TTCATGAAATCCATCGTGGCCTGGCCGTCATGCACCTCGCCCATTCTGCGGGTGGTTCCCGTGAAGTAGAGTATGCGCTCGGTGGTGGTGGTCTTGCCCGCGTCTATATGGGCTGCGATGCCTATGTTGCGGACTTTCTGGAGTGGCATGGTTGTATACCTCGTGCGATTAATAATGGATGATGCGTCATATTTCATGACGCGCCAGTATGCCTGCTGACAACGCGAGACAATCTAACGGGATCGATGATCAGAGATAAGGGTTACTGGATCGGGGCGTACGGGACGTTTGGATCCTGCCTGTATCATTCTCGCTCGACACTGGACAGAGTGCGCATATTTGCCGCCATTAAGCGGCGTGTCAACACAAAATATTTTAAAACAGTAAAAATCTCACAATCGACCGTGATCAGAAAGCGATCAGCCGGAATTGTTAAAGTATAGGGCCAATACGGAAAAATTCCAGAAATAATGCCAAATTTTAACGCGCTTTCGGCTGAACGTCCACGGGCGGCCGGGCGGGGGGAGGCGGCGCCAGCACCGGTTCGTTCAGCAGGACTTCCTGCACCTGCTCATCGGCAGCGGGAGGGGCCTGCCCGGGCTGGTTCGCGCTCCGGCTTGCCGGCCGCGCTTTCTGGAAGTCCTTCGCCGCACTACTGTCCCTGGATGTTTCACGCGGTGTTTTGTCGCCAATGATGTTGAGCAGGGAAAGCTGCGTTTTCGCCTGTTCGCTGTAGATGGAGTCCTGGTGGTCCTCAATCAGGCGGGTGAAAACCCTGTGCGCCTTTTTATCGTACCCCATCTTGAGGTAGCAGATGCCGGTCTGGTAGTAGCCCTTGATTCCGTCCTCGTGCGTGCTGAACTCGTTGTAGAGTGTCTGGTAGTAGCGGATCGCCCTGCGGTAGTCAAACCTGTCGAAGTAGATGCTCCCGATCAGCCAGTACGCTTCCTTCCGGAACGCGCCGTTGACGTATATCTCAAGGTACTCCTTGCTTTCCCGCAGGCATTTGTCGTACAGCCGCATTTCGTAGAAGTGGCGCGCGTTGTCGAATTTGAGCTCGTCGGCGATCTTCCCGAGGTCTTCCTCTTTCTCCTGCTGCGCCTGCGCCGCCAGCGGGGACATCGGGTGGCGCGCCGCGGGCATGATAATGGGAAGAAGGAAGAGTATCAGTACGGCGATTATATTATGTCTCATAATTATGCCCTGAAGTACGCGGTCTTTTCGCCATAACGCTGCTTTCATACAACACACGGTCTTTTTTTGCAACCCTTTTCTCGCGGGGAATGTCTGGTAGGGTGGACCGGCGTAACGGGGCTGGAGCGTGCGAGCCGGACGAGCACTATTCATGATCAACGGGGGGAGGGGCCATATGGCGGGCATCACAATCAGGGAGCCGGCCTCGTTTTACACGCACTTCACGGCGCTGCTGCTTTCACTGTGCGGTACGGCGCTGCTCGCGGTGCAGTTCCGGGCCGACAGGGCCACCCTTGTCACGGCGATGGTGTACGGCTTTTCGCTGATCTTCCTGTTCGCGGCGAGCTCGCTGTATCACGCCCTGAAGAAAGAGGAGAATGGAAACTCCAGGCTCAGGAAGCTGGACCATCTCGCGATATTTTTCATGATCGCCGGCACCTACACTCCGCTGAGCTACATGTACCTGGACGGGTACTGGCGCTGGGGGATGATCGCTGCGCAATGGTCACTTGTGCTACTGGGAGTGTTCTTCAAGTTCTTCTTCCTCTCGGCGCCCCGGAGCGTTTCGACGATGATCTATGTGACCATGGGCTGGCTGGTGATCATTCCCATCAACAGGATTGTCGACGCGATGCCCGGCGAACTTTTTTCGCTTCTGCTTGCGGGCGGCGTGCTCTACACCGCGGGTGCGCTGATATACGCGATGAAAAAGCCCGACCCGCTGCCGGGCCGCTTCGGCTTCCACGAGATTTTCCACGTGTTCATCGTGCTCGCGGCGCTGTGCCACTTCCTCGCGATCTACAACTACGTGTAGGCCCGCCGGTATTATTTGCAGTTGACCTTGCCGCCCATGTAGTCGCGGAACGATATCTGCGTATTGTAGCACTCGTCGCGGATATAGCCAAGAAGCGCCTGGAACGTTTCCGCCCTCACGAAGCCGGGAAGCCTTGTCACCACCTCGCCCGATTTGTCCATGAAAATCACGGTCGGAAGTCCCTTCACTCCCATCATCGACGCGAAATCGGAGGGAGAGAACGATCTGCCCCGGTACCTGACCGGGGCGGATGATTTCATGTCCACACGGATCGCGACATACTCCCGGTTCAACGAATTGGCAATTTTCGGAACGGTGAAGGTTTGCCGGTCCATCACTTTGCACCAGTGGCACCAGTCCGCATAAAAATCTACGACCACCGGTTTGTGTTCGCGTTTCGCTTTCTCGTAGCCGCCCGTAAACTGGTGCCACTGGACGGGGCCGTTCGCGGTTGCGTGTATGGTGACCAGGGCGAGCATGGCGACTGCGACGCAGGACAGGATTGTTCTTCTCATTGCGCTCCTTCCGGGATGAACTGAATACGGTGGTTATAATTATATCCAATCATTGTCAAATCAACCTGTTTTTCTTCTATTTTCGTCCGTGCCGCGTATTGGCGACGCTTTCTGAAATCCGGTTGAACACTATTTTATGTGATTGACATTATTATAATATGTTGACATTAAATATATATACAGTATTTCCAGATAAACATAATGCAATGATCATCTCTGTGCCCCTCATTCGACGGCGCCGCCTGCCGCCGGTTATTGTCATGGGGCGGTGGAAAAATGGTTTAATACAACACAAGGAGGCTGTAATGGGAAGCTATGACTCCGCGTACCGGCTGTCGATTGAAAAGCCCGATGAGTTCTGGGCGCAGGCAGCGAAGGAAATCAGGTGGTACAAACCGTACGAAAGGGTGCTGGATGATTCCGCCAGCCCTTTTTATAAATGGTTCAGGGGCGGGGAGATGAACACCTGCTACAACGCGCTCGATCTGCACGTGGAGAACGGGCGGGCGGATCAGGCGGCGCTCATCTACGACAGCCCTGTCACCGGCGCCGTGAAAACATTCACCTATTCGGAGATGCGCACGCTCGTGTCAAGGTTCGCCGGAGCGCTCGCACGGCAGGGCATCGGCAGGGGTGACCGCGTGGTGATCTACATGCCCATGGTCCCGGAGGCCGTCATCGCGATGCTTGCCTGCGCGCGGTTGGGTGCGATCCACTCTGTGGTGTTCGGCGGTTTTGCTCCCAACGAGCTGGCGATCCGCATCGATGACGCGCTGCCGAAGCTCATCGTGTCCGCCTCGTGCGGCATCGAGGGGAAAAAGACAATCCCCTACAAGCCGCTGCTCGACAGGGCCATCGAAATTGCGAAGCACAAGGTGGGCAAGTGCGTCATACTCCAGCGCCCCCAGGTGCGGGCGGAAATGGTCCCGGGCAGGGACGTCGACTGGGACGAGGCGTTTGCCGCCGCCGGTGAGACGGACTGCGTCCCGGTGGCCGCCACGGACCCGCTCTACATTATCTACACCTCGGGATCAACCGGCATCCCGAAAGGCGTGGTGCGCGACAACGGCGGGCACGCGGTCGCGCTGAAATGGAGCATGACCAACATCTACGGCGTCAATCCAGGCGAGGTCTTCTGGGCCGCCTCCGACGTGGGCTGGGTGGTGGGCCACTCGTACATCGTGTACGGGCCGCTGTTACACGGATGCACCACGGTGCTCTACGAGGGCAAACCGGTGGGCACCCCCGACCCGGGAGCGTTCTGGCGCGTGATCTCGCAGCACGGCGTCAGTGCGATGTTCACCGCGCCCACCGCGTTTCGGGCCATCAAGAAAGAGGACCCGGAAGGCGCTCATTTCAGGAAATACGACCTCTCTGCGCTGAAATACCTGTTCCTGGCGGGCGAGCGGCTGGACCCCGACACGTACCACTGGGCGAGCGACCTTCTGAAAAAGCCGGTGATCGACCACTGGTGGCAGACCGAAACCGGCTGGCCCATCGCCGCCAACTGCATGGGGCTTGAGGCGCTGCCCGTCAAGGCGGGCTCTCCCACGAGGCCGGTGCCCGGATACCGGGTGGGCATCATCGACGCGGACGGAAAGCCGCTCAACGGCGGGCGGGAAGGCATTGTGGTGATCGGCCTGCCGCTGCCTCCCGGAACGTTGCCGACGCTGTGGAACAACGACCAGAAGTACCGGGAGTCCTACCTTGACGTGTTTCCCGGCTACTACTTCACGGGCGACGGCGGCTACTACGACGAGGACGGCTATCTCTACATCATGGGGCGCATCGACGACGTGATCAACGTCGCGGGGCACCGCCTGTCAACGGGCGCGATGGAGGAAGTGATATCCAGGCATCCCGACGTGGCCGAGTGCGCGGTGGTGGGCGTGAATGACGAATTCAAGGGCCAGCTCCCCGTCGGATTTGTGGTGCTCAAGGAAGGCGCGTCCAAAAGCCACGCCGATGTCGCCGCGGACCTGGTGAACATGGTGCGCGAGCAGATAGGCGCGCTGGCGTGCTTCAAGCAGGCGGTCATCGTCAAGCGGCTGCCGAAGACCAGGTCGGGCAAGATACTCAGGGCGACCATCCGGAAAATCACGGACGGGGAGGCGTACCAGGTCCCTTCGACGATTGACGACCCGGCGATACTCGGCGAAATCGAGGATGCCGTCGGCTCCATCGGGCTGGGGAAGAAATGAAGTG
>CAZPZJ010000207.1:0-6548 GCA_964591055.1 uncultured Leptospiraceae bacterium | reverse complement strand
TGTCGACGCGCTGCCTGATTTCTCATTTCGGCATTATGCTCTACGAGGGGCGGCTTGCGAATTGCCGGCTCCTGTGCGTGAATCCCACGGAGTATCACTCGGCGCTCGCCGACGTTGCAGCAGCGGATCTGGGGCTCGTGAATCTCGGGACCTGGAATCTTGCCACGCCTGAATCGCTTCGCCGTGAGATGGATACCTGCCTTGAAAGCGGCGGGCTGCCGCCGGTACGGCCCGATGAAGCGCTGGAGCAGGCTGAAGCGTCACTGGAAAAGTTTGTGAGGTTTCTCAAAGAGATTGCCTGAGCAAATCAGGAACCGGTGCGGAAGAGCTCTTCCAGGTGGGAACGGATTTCCTCCGAATCCGGCTGCAGGTCGAGCGCCTTACGCAGAAATCTCGCCGCGGAGGCGGTATCGCCTTTTCGCAATAAAATGCATCCCATTGTGTCGATATATGCCGGGCTTTCGGGGCGTATCCTGAGCGCCTTCGATGCGAAAACCATCGCCTCGTCAAGATTCCCGCCGGATTCGGCCAGCAGCCAGGCGATCGAGTTCATGGCATTTGCGTTGACGGGGTTGATGTCGAGGATCAGGCGGTATGTCCGAAGCGCATCGCTCGCTCGCCCCGTCTTTTCGAGGCAGTATCCCTCGATGGCGAGAAGAGTGGTGTCGTCGGGAGACATCCTGCGGCCGCCCTCGATTCGCTCAAGCGCCAGGGAATAATCCGCAATGCGGATCAGCGAGAAGGCCAGCAGCTTGATTGTGGAAAGGACGTCGACGCTGGTGAATGGAAGGTTCAGAAGCTTTTCAAAATATGCGACAGCGGTATGGAACAGGCCCATTCGGCAATACGTGATCCCGAGGTTGTAGAGCGCTTCAGGATTTTGTGGATCAAGGGACTCCGCGGCTTTCAGGCTTGCAAGCGCGTCATCATAATCGGCGCCGTTGATGTCCATAAGGGCCGAGTTGAGCAGAGCGCGGATTTTGCTGTTGAGTTCATTGCCCTGCAACCCGTTCACCCCCGCCTGATTCGGAGATATTCGTGGTCGGTGCAGTCAAGAAGCAGGGGCGTGATTGAGATATAGCCGTTTCTGACCTCCCTTGTATCGGTGCCGGGGGTGGTGTCGGATTCGATTGTCCCTTCCATTATAAGATCAATCAGGTTGTGGGAGCTTGCCGTGACATTGTAGGTGTCCTGGTATTTCCTTCGCCCGAGCCTTGTCAGCAGGGGGCCGCGTATTTCCCCGTGCGGAAGGTCCGGGTAATTGATGTTGAAAAAGGCGGCGCCCCGGCTGATATCGTGGTGGTGTTCCCTGATGAAATCCCGCAGAAATTGCGCCGCTTCGTTAAAATAATCGGAAAAGTTGAGGCAGTCGAGCGAGATGGCAATGCCCGGAACACCGAACACGAACGCTGTCCGCGCGCCCGCCACAGTCCCTGAAAAGAACACGTCGTCGCCCAGATTCGGGCCGTGGTTGATGCCGGAAACCACGAGGTCGACACCGGGGACGAGATCGCTGTGCAGGCCTATATTGACGCAGTCCGCAGTAAATCCATTGACTGCGAACATTCTCTCTCCCATCTTCTCGACGCGGATGGAGTCACGGACGGTGATGGCGTTGGAACATCCGCTCCTTTCGTAGCGCGGGGCGACGATGAAGACGGCATGTTCGTCGATAAGCGCGCTGTACAGGGCTTTGATGCCCTCCGCCTCGATACCGTCGTCGTTGGTAAGCAGTATGTTCATGCGTTTCCCGTGTCCTGATCAGTTGGTTGATAGTAGCTCTCATCGTCGATGAATATTATCAACAACAATTTTATGCTGGTATCCCGGCGTTGTGATTGTAAAAGGAAAATAATAACGTGGGTGATGCTATTTTACTTGACGAATACTAAATATCTGATAGCATCACTTTGAGCTTGTGCTCATGACGCGCAGTCAGCACCCTCACAAGGAAGAGCATACATCACGGGGGAAAGCAATGAAAAAGGGATTTTTATTATTCGTTACGGCATTATTTCTGGGCACGATGGGCGGTGACGTATTTGCGCAGTCCAAGACGGAGCCGGGGCGGGCTTTCAACAGGCTCTATGAGCCCCTGCCGGTGGTTATGAGGCTGAGCTATGAAAATTTCAAGAACATCAAGCTGTTGAATGCGGCGATACTCAATTACGGCGGGGGCGAGGGTGAGTTTGACCGCCTTGTGGAGGATTACGCCGAAGCGAGCTCGCTGTATTTCCGCAACGAATTCGTCGCGTCCGCAAACAAGTTCACTGAAAACGAAAAGAACATCCAGGAGTCCGCTACGAAGATTGCGGGAAAATACCGGGAAGCCACGGAAAAACTACAGAAAGACGTGATCAAAATGAAAATCAAAGCGTCAATGAAAATGGCGCTGGCGAACAATGCGAAAATGAGCGTGCATCCTGCAGCTGAAAAGGCCATCATGGACGGCGGGTACGCGCTCTCGCAGGCCAATGATTTTCTTGCCCGGTCCAGGCCGATGACGGCCATCTACTATTATCGCCGCGCCAAGGACAGCTTCTTTGTGGTTTTCAACGTGCTGGAAAAGCAGTATAAGGACCAGTCAGAGGTGGCGACAGGAATGAGAAAGGAAAACGACGCCAAATACTATGCGCAGGAGGCGAAAAAGTATTCGCTTCCCGCGGAATACCAGCGCGACATCGCCGATAACAGAAACCGCGTTTTTGAGAAATCCAACAGGGAAAAAGAAAACTGAACCCATCCAACGCGCCGGGTCCCGCCGTACCGGGGTCCGGCGTTCATTTTCCATTGTCAGCGATGCGCGCGTTTTCCTGAAGCGTTTTCAGGGCAGCGATTCGCACATCGAGATTGCGGTGAGTGAGATGGTCGACCATCCTCGTCCTCGTGTCTTCATCAAGCCTGTACCCCTTCAGCGCTTTAATCTGCGCGACAAGCAGTGAATGCCGGTAGTGGGGCGTTTCGTTGAACATGTCGGATATTTTTTCGTATATGCGGGCGTCCCTGATTTTAAGATTTTCAAGGGAGGCTATTTTTACGGACTCGACCGGATCATCGAGGGCCTGAAGTATGTACGGGATCGAAACATAGCGGATTGAATAGTCGTCAATCATAAGAAGTGATTTAATTGCCGTTTCACGTATCAGCCAGTCCTCGCTTTTCAGTGAAGTGGCGAAGATGATGGCGGATGAGGGGTCACGGTAGTGCCCCAGCGTTTCCAGCGCCTGGAGCCGGACATGGTAATCCGGGTCGTTTTCAATAATGCTCATGATTGTGGATAACGCCATGCGGGGTTTGTGGATACGAAAACCCCGCAGCGCCTCTTTGCGAACACTTGCATAACTGTCATGCGCCGCTTTTTCAAGAAGGGCGAAGGAGGCGGGCGAAGGGTGCCTGATGACCTCGCGGACCGCCATGCTGCGTTCCACCCAGTTTCCTTTCAGGTACAGCGCTTCATAGGCGCTGATGTCCTGCTTCGCCTGGTCTGTCGCCGGGCGGGTAGCGCAGGCGATTATGAGCGCGAAAAAAAAAAGGAGGGTCACCGATAAAGAAGGCCGTGTGATTCGAAAGCCTCCCCTGCGGGCGGGTGCCGTTTTCAGGGGAGGAAGTGCGCCGAGGGCACTGCCCGTCGGATCAATAATCCTGTTTTCGCAACAGGCGGTCAAGAAGTCCCTTCTCCGATGCGCCCCTGATGATGATGCGGTTGTCATCGCTGATATCGTAATAATCAAACCAGTTTTTTAAAACTTCCCCGGGCACTGTTCTCGGCTGGATAGGGGGCTGGTCTTTTTTAACCCCTGTTTCCTCGC
This sequence comes from uncultured Leptospiraceae bacterium, assembly GCA_964591055.1. Lineage (GTDB taxonomy): Bacteria > Spirochaetota > UBA4802 > UBA4802 > JAGODF01 > CAZPZJ01. The sequence goes on along the minus strand of CAZPZJ010000207.1, from coordinate 2,739 downwards.
GCTCCCTGAGAACGAATGATTTCAGTATTGACGAGTTGGCGCTGGCCACTTCAACCTTGCCGTCAAAAACAATGAATTTCGTCTCCAGCGGGCTCGCAATCGCGCCGAAATCGGTACCCCTCACCCCGGCGATCGCGGTGGGTGTTTTGAGAATCAGGCTCTTGTCATCACCTTTGAAAATATGCTTGAGGGACACCCTCAATTTGCCGGTTAAAAGCCTTATCCTGGTGGGCGCGTCGTTTTTTGCAAGCTTCAGTGACGAGACGTTGAGCACTGAAACCTCGCGCACTGAAAGCCGGGTTCCGTCATCCAGGACGATTTCCAGAAGTGATTTTTTCCCCGTGCGTATTTTGTGGTCAAGGGTGATTTCATCACCGATTGAAGGAACGATTTTTTTTCCCGAGGACAGCGATGTGATGTCGACATCGTTGACGATCTGAACGATTTTTCCAACCTTCTGTTGGGTCAATCCCGCAGATGCGATGAACAGCAGCAGGACTGCAAGCGCGGGAATCCTGATTGTTTTCATGGCGCTCCTCGATTTCTGTTTTATCCCAATCATGGTACTGATAAACTGCGCGCCTGTCAAGGCCCTGGACGCGTGTATGCCTCAGCGGGACGCCGGCGTCCCGCGTACGATTTGCGTTTGTATAAGGTGCTTTTTTGTCCTCAGGACGTAGAGCCTCGTTTCGTCGAAGGGAATCTGCTCGGTGAACAGGTCGCGATCGTCAAAGTCGAAACGGGATTGCCACTGCTGGGCGTTGCCGGGGCCCGCATTGTATCCGGCGACCATCAGCTCGATGCTTCCATTGAATGCCCTCCGCAGCCATGAGAGGTACTGCGCCCCGAAGCGGATTGAAGTGCAGGCGTCGTGGAGGTCGTACTCCCGGACATTGAGCTGGTGCGCGATGCCCCTTGCGGTCGGGGGCATTATCTGCATAAGCCCCAGTGCGCCCGCAGATGAGGCGGCGTCATGCTTGAAAAGGGACTCAGCCATGATCACGGCGTAAAGCATGTCGGGGCTGATGCCGAACGCCGCCGATTGTTCGCCGATGCAACGGGTGTGCGCGTCGGGGAAAAGGCGGCGTATTGTCGCTTCCGGCATCAGGGCCAGGCTGTGGCGGGCTTTTTCGGCCTTTAAAAGCTCGATTGTCGAGAGAATGGAGAGATGATGGTGGCCGTATATCCCGCTGAAACGGGCAAGCGCGCAATGCCTGTCCCTGTGCGCGTCATCGTCGTCGGGCAGCGCCGCGATCTCCCGGTTGATTGCGTCCATATTCCCGATGGTAAAGTATTTGTCGAACGAGGAAAAGATATCTCGAAAGCGGGAGCGCAGTGAAAGGCCGGATATTGCGCGTTCGATGTCGGCGTATCGCGATTCGTCGGGGAAGCTCTCGCTGTTGATCCGCCGGTTGCGTCGGGTGATGTCACGTTCGGCGGCGAGCAGCAGCGTGTGGTAGAGCAGTTTGTGGGCCGGGGTGGATGCCTGCCGGTACAGCCGGTTCAGCTCGTCGGCGCCGATCTCTCGTGCAAGCCGGTCGAAGAGAATCCACGAGTAGGATGAATCGGGGCTGTAACGGGCCATGTCTGCGGCGACGTCCATTGCCTGCTCCCTTTTATGATCAGAGTCGAGAAGGCGGAAAAGCCAGAAGCGTGCATAATCCGAGCGGGATCCCTGCGGGAAGCGCGCAAGCTGCCTGTCGATGAGCTCCCTTGCCGATACAAAGTTTTTCCGGCGGATTTCGTGGTGGATGAGGCGGGTGTACATCGTTTCTGCGTCATCCGTATCAGGGTATTCGCTGACGTATCGAAGGAGATGGCGTTCAAAGCCCGGTCGCTTTGATTTTTCGGCGTCAAGGGCGATGCGGCGGAGCGACAATCTGGATTCAGGATTGGCGCTCATGTCGGCGATCGATGCGTACAACCGCAGCGCTTCATCCTTCCTGCGCATCTTCCAAAGCTCGTCCGCCTTTGCTTTCAACATGCCTGCACTGGCGGGTGTGTTTCTGTAGTGTCGGAGGATTTCCTCCGCCCTGTTGTTGAGGCCCTTCCTGACAAAGAGGGCCAGCAGGTGGCGGTCCAGTTCGCTGTTGACGCCGTATGTTTCGTGCTGCGCATCGCCGAGCACGCTGAGCGCTGCGTCGAATTTTTGTGAGATGTACAGCGCGCGTGAAAGGGTGATTTTATGCCGGGAGCTCAAGGCAATGGTCCGGCCGTCCATAATGGAAAGGGCTTCGCCTGCCGCAATGTCGGTTGCCCATGACGGAGCGTCGGTTGCGCACGCATCGATGAAGCAGCCCAGTGCTCTGTCAGCGTGCGATGCGCGCTTATGGGTTGATCCGAGCCGTATCAGCAGGAGCGCTTTGGACACCGGCGCGTCGAAACGGGGGAGCGCCTTCTCAAGGGATTCTATGGCCTCGGCGTGCTTTCCTGTTTCGGTGAGAGCACGCGCTTTTAAAATGACCGCGTCGCGGTACAATGCCGAACGTTCCGGCGACATCAAATCGATGAAGCGGGCGACATGCTGGTATTCCCTGTAGAGGTAGTAAATGTCGGCGATCTCGAACATGGCGTCGCTGAAAAACGGGGACTTGATATGAAACCCGTCGGCAAACTGGAACACAGTGGAAGGGAACAACTTCAGCTCCCCCGTCCGGTGCTGTGAAAAGCAGCTGTTGGCGAAATGGTAGAGCGCCTTCCGGTACTGCTTTTCCTTTTTATACGACTGGCCGAGCATGA
>CAZPZJ010000206.1:5182-6562 GCA_964591055.1 uncultured Leptospiraceae bacterium | reverse complement strand
AAAGGCGGAAAGGTGGCGCTCGCTCAGGATTTCATCTTCGACCTTGGAGAGAACTTCAGGATGAACTGGAGTGCGGGAAAGAAGGCGAAGCCTGCGCCCCGGAAGGCGAAGGCCGGAAAACCACATCAGGGCGGAAAGCGCTCATAATGCTTGATCGCCGCCGGGGCCAGAACGGCGCTTCCCGGCGAGGCGCTTCCGGTAATCCATGGGAGTGAGGCCCTCCCGTTTCATGAAGGCCCTGTTAAACGTCCGTGTCGAGTTAAATCCCGCCATCAGCGCAATCCGGGTTAGCTGGTGGTCGGGATGCTCCATCATGAGCGTTTTGGCCTCCGTGATTTTGTAATCGTTGACGTAGGTGCTGAAGCTTGTATGAAGCGAGCTGTTGAGTATTTCAGAAAGCTGCTGGGGATTGATGTTCATCAGTCCCGCCACCTTTTTCAGCGTGATTTCCTCCTCCTTGTAGAAATCGTTTTCCAGCATGATGGCGTTCATCCGGCCTATTGCGGCATCAATGTCGATACCGCGTATTTTTGATGACTCGTATTTTTTTCTCTTTTTCAGGTGTTTGAAAATCGCGTAATAGGTCGGGTCGTACTGGGAGGCGAAGAACACTCCGAGCGTGACCGTGTTGACCATGGCGATTGCCGCCTTGCTGAATTCGAAGCTCGCAAGATCCCCCGCGATCAGCATGACCGCCGTGGAAAACATGAGTATGGTGAAGATGTACGATATTCTCGCCAGCATCGTGCCGGCCGTGTTTCGTCTCTTCCATAGAAACCGCGCCCTGACTATGAGCAGAAGAAGCCCCGCGGCCAGGATGATTTTAGCGAGGAAGTTGATTGCGTGGACGCACCTGTAGAAAAGCGGCAGGGACATGAATGACGGGTCGAGCAGGGGGCGAAGCTCGATGTTGTTCCGCACAAAATTTTCTGCGCCCTCCACAAACGGTCCGGCGAGGATTATGACCGGAACCGCAACCAGGAAGATGATGACAGGCGCGGGAATGCGCATCATTTTCCCCTGTATGAGAAAGCGAAAGCGCAGGTAGAGCAGCAGCGGAGATGTGATTGCAACCGGGATCATGCAGTACGAAACGCACCAGTAATACGGGTAGGCCTTCGTTGAATAGGAGACGATTTGAAACATTGCCAGCCCCATAAACAGGTAGGACAGGGAGTAGAAGTAGTTGACTGTAAGCTTTTCCCTGGAGATCAGCTTGGATAACGCAAGGACGATCACAAAAAGCGGCCCGAAGAAGATGTACTGATGATAGAAGAGGTTGAGTATCTCCATGGCCCCGCCCGGACACAATATATTATGAATAACTATTTTCCAGGACAAAATATATCTTAACGAGACATTTCACGTAAATACAGGATA
>CAZPZJ010000206.1:0-5082 GCA_964591055.1 uncultured Leptospiraceae bacterium | reverse complement strand
CTATTTTCCAGGACAAAATATATCTTAACGAGACATTTCACGTAAATACAGGATAGCATGTGTCATGGCAAGATTTATATTTTTTCCGGGGGGAAGAAAATGAACACTTTTGCGACTGGAGTATTAAGCAGGTACAGAAGCAAGCTCATCACGGCGGAAAAGGCCGCGCAGCTGGTGAAAAACGGGGACAAGCTCTCGTACGGAAGCTTCCACACCAAGCCGATCGCGTTCGACATCGCGCTGGCGGAGCGGATAGGCGCGGGGGAGATCACAAAGCTCGACGTCACGATCATCGGGACGATCCTTCCTGTTCCGCAGGTGCTGTTGAAAATGGCCGAGATGAACGACAGGGGCGATTTCGGCTATCATACGTCGTGGTACGGGCCTCTCGAACGCATGCTCGCTTCGAAGGGGGTGATTTCCTTTATACCGGTCATGTTCCAGGACACCGTTCGCACACGCACGGAGCCGCTGTGGGACGATTCGCTGCGCAGGGATGTCACTGTAATACAGGCATCGTCCATGGACGGGTTCGGAAACTTCAATTTCGGAATATCAAACGCACATGTGCGTCGTGACATGCTGAATACCACGATTAAAATCGTCGAGGTCAACACGAATTTCCCTGTCGTGCGCGGGGGGGCGGAGGAGTCGCTCAACATCGACGAAATCGACTACGTAATTGAAGGGGCCAATCCCGAGATGTTCTGCATTCCGCACATCGATCCCACTGAAGAGGATGTCAAAATCGCGGAAAACATCATTCCGCTCATCAGGGACGGGGCCTGCCTGCAGCTTGGCATCGGCGGTGTCCCGAACGCAATAGGAAAGATGATCGCAAAATCCGATTTGAAAGACCTGGGGATCAACAGCGAAATGTTCTGCGACGCGTTTTATGACATGTACATGGCCGGGAAGATCACCAACATGAAGAAGAAGCGAGACCTCGGCAAGAGCGTCTTCACGTTCAGCCTCTGCACGAGGGAGACCATGGACTTTTTAAGCGACAACCCGCTCATGGCTTCCAATAACGGAGATTACGTGACCGAGTATTCCATGCTCGCCGCCGAGGACAATATGTTCGCCATAAATTCGACGCTTGAAATGGACCTCGTGGGGCAGTGCGTGTCGGAAACGATTGGGCCCGTGCAGTACTCCGGCGTGGGCGGAGCGCTCAGCTTCACGTGGGGATGCTACCAGTCAAAGGGCGGGACGGCCGTGCTCTGTCTGCCCTCGACGTTCCGCGACAAGGAGGGAAAGCTTCATTCCAAGATAAAAGCGACGCTTTCTCCCGGTTCGGTCGTTACGATTCCCCGGTCGGTGGTGAGCACCGTCGCCACCGAGTATGGCGCCGTCAACATCAAGGCGCTCAGCTTGTGGAACAGGACCGAGGCGATCATCAACCTGGCGCACCCGGATTTCAGGGATGAGCTGGTGAAGGAGGCTCAGAGGATGAACATCTGGAGAAAGTCCAACAGAATAAACTGACGCATGATACCAGCATTATTCACATAAGCCCCCGCACCGGGGGCTTTTTGCGTGAGGTTCCCCGGCGAAAGATGAAGATGAAGTTTTAAACGGAATGTTCCGGGAGAAATATTCGGGATTAATACGGCTTGACATGAAGCGCGGGGAGAATTATCAGAAGATGATAATTTGACGAAGAAGGGTGCCGGCATGCGCCCGCTGATGAAAGACAAAGTCGCAATGTACAGGCGTGTTCGTCAGTGGAAATTTCGCCCGTTCGGAAAGTGAATGCTGTCGTTTCGTCCCCGGCGGGAAATGTGACGCGTTCACGGGCGGGATATGCCCGGAATTATTACACTGACTATATTGTTTTGGGAAAGGATTTTATATGAAAAAGCTCATTCTCTGGATCAGGGAAACGCAGCCGCAGTTTTTGCTGCTCTCGGTTGTCCTTGCGTTTCTAGGCACATCCATCGCGTGGTATTACGGGGCCGTCAGCATCGGATATGCGCTGCTCGCCGCCCTGGGGCTTACGCTGACGCACGGCAGCGTGAACGCGATCAACGACTACTTCGATTATAGAAGCGGCATCGATCTGGACGTCGAAAGGACCCCGTTCAGCGGGGGCAGCGGACTGGTGCCGGAAGGGAAGCTGCCGCTTCGCCAGGCGCTGATGGTTGGAGTGGTTACTTCGCTGGCGGCGCTCGTCATCGGCGTGTATTTCATCATCGAGTGCGGCTGGATGCTTGCGCCGCTCATTGCGGTCGCTGCACTTTGCCTTATTTTCTACACGCCTGTAATTTTGCATACCCCATGGCCGGAATGGTCTCCGGGCCTGGGGCTGGGAATTCTACCCATACTGGGCTTTTACTTCGTCCAAACCTGCAGCTATGACTGGGTGGTGCTTGCCGCCTCGGTGCCAAGCGGCATCCTGGTGCACAATCTCCTCCTGCTCAACGAGTTTCCCGACGTGGAGGCCGACAGGAAGGGCGGCAGAAAGACGACGCCGGTTTTGTTCGGCATGGAGGCCGCAGGGAAGCTGTTCCGGATCGCAACCATGAGCGTGTATGCCTGGATAGCCGGCTGCGTGCTGGTCACCGTCCTGACCGGGACGGTCATCATGCCGGTGTACAGCCTGATTGCATTCCTGACTTTCCCGTTGGCGGTGAAGGCGATGCGGGGCTCGCGGGAATACGCGGAAAGGGACAGGCTCATCCCGGCCCTCGGGAGCAACGTCGCGTTCATCCTGCTGACGCAGGTTCTCCTGGGGATCGCCTACATCCTAGAAAGGGTAATGCCGCTGACGTAAGCGTAAGTGCGCGTCGGCCCGCCGGGGGTTGGGATGGCGATGATTGAAAAGTGCGGAGGCGGTTTCATGTCGGCGTTTGTCATCGCGCTTGCCGTATTTTTTATAATCCTCATTGCACTCTCAATACTGTACAGAAACGCCACCCTCGACAGGCTTGTGATGATGGAGGGCGAGCGGGTCATCTTCGAAGAGCGCGGGGTGAGAGTGTCGCAGGAAGGCGCTCCGCACTCCGTGCTGTTCGTCAACTGTATTGTCAGGATCACCGACAGGAGGATCATCGTCGCGCAGAAGATGCTCTTTCGGGAAAAGTACGCCCTGCGGCACGTAATCGGGTACGGCGAGCGCGGAGCGGTGACCGACCTCGGCAAAACGCTTGCGCGGGGGTATCTGATCATGCGCGTAGATACGGGCGATGTGCGGGTCCGGGAAGAAGGCGGCGTGGCCACCGTCACCATCCCCATCCCCCGATCGGCGCTGACGGGCGGGCAGTACATATCCTTTACAACATCGCACCCGGAACACTTTCAAAACCTGGCGTAGCGTACCAGGATCGTGAAAAAAGTATTGACGATAAATAGTATAGTAGCTAAACTGATATATAATGATTACCAGGGAAGATATTGGCCGCGTGACCTCGCAGCTGCTGCGGCTTGGCAATAAGTACCGGCGGCTCGATTCCAGGGCGATTGATTTCGGGACGGGCGATTTGCTGTACCCGTCCGAAATACATGTCATCGAGGCGATCGGGAAGGGGCATGGCGCGACTGTCAACGAGATTTGCCGTCTCTTCGGCGTGACAAAAGGCGCTATATCCCAGATAGTACACAAACTCTCCGGCAAGGGGCTCGTCGGCAGGACTCGTAATCCCGATTACCACAAGGAGATCATTCTCTCGCTTACCGCAAGGGGCAGGAAGGCGTTCGAGGGGCACGAGCGACTGCATGGCACGATGGATGGCGAGCTTTACATGTACCTGTCGGACGTGAAAAAGGAAAATCTGCAATCCTTCGAGGAGTTCATTGCGAGGATAGAAATCCTTGTTGATCGCTACATCGAGTATGGAAAGGAGAAGTAAAATTTTTTACATATCAGTATAGTAGCTATACTGTAAGAGGAGACTGAGATGACAAAGTCGAAAATTCTGTTGATTGGAACAGCAGTGATCCTGGGCGCATTTCTTGTCCTGTGGGCGCCCTGGCGCGGAAGCGGTAAGGGGGTTTCCAGGCTTTTTCGGTCGGATTCCTTTCACTACCAGGCGCTCAGGGCGATGGGGCATTCCATGTACCAGGGTGCTTCACCCGCCGAGGCGCTCAGCGTCATAAGCCGCATCGGCGACCAGGATGAAAACTCGTGGTACAAGGAATGGAGCGGGATGGGAAAGAGGTGCGAAGAGTGGGCGGAAAAGGCGGCCGATCCCGTCAGCCGTGGAAACGCGCTGCTGCGCGCTTCCAACTACTACCGGGCCAGTGAATTTTTTCTGCCGTCGGCTGATCCGAGAAAATCCGCCGTGTACGAGCGGAGTGTACAGACTTTCCGCGTGGCGCTCAACGCGCTGGGAATTCGTCACTACGTGTACCTTGTTCCCAGTGAAGGCGGTACGATGACGACGTATTATTTCAGGGGCAGGGGTGATGCGCCGCTCGTGCTGGTGTGCGGCGGGTTTGATTCCACCAATGAGGAGAGCTACTTCTGGATCGGCAAGGCCCTGATCGACCGGGGGTATTCCGTGGCGATGTTTGATGGGCCCGGCCAGTCGGGGATGCTTCGGTGTTTCAATGTGAAATTCACTCCGGAATGGCACAGGCCGGTTGGGAGGGTGATCGATTATCTCCTCAGGGAAGATCCATCTCTCCGGAATAAAAAAAAGATACTCTTCGGGATCAGCCTTGGCGGCGTACTCATGGGAAGGGCGGCCGCGTTTGATCCCCGCGTTGATGGAGCGGTTCTCTTCGGTTCGCCGTTCGATTTCCTTGACGGCGCGCTCTACCAGCTTCCCGGATTTGCCCGGTCGCTCTTTTATGGGGGGCACAGCGCGGCATTCAATGTTCTTGCGAACATCAAGAAGCGCTTCAGCATTACCACACGGTGGGGAATCAACAATGGAATGATGTCGATGGGGGGAGAAACTCCCTATGATTTTCTCGTTATCGGGAAGCGGTTTACGCTGAAGGACGTGCATCAACGGGTCACGTGCCCCGTGCTCGTGTTGTATGGCGAAAAGGATCTCTTCGTTTCCGACGGAATTCAGGACGCACAGTTCAAGCGCGCATTTCAAAACGCGCGAAGTTATACCCTGAAAACATTCC
>CAZPZJ010000205.1:0-6564 GCA_964591055.1 uncultured Leptospiraceae bacterium | reverse complement strand
CGCGGCGCCGATTCGGTCGAGCTTGACCCGCTCACCGCGCTGCGGAAAAGCCCGGTGCTCGATGTGGCGCTCGACTACGACAAAATCAACCGCTACGGGATCGCCGCCGGCGACGTCAACCACTCGTTCGACATGGCGATGAACGGCATCGAGGTGGGCTACCTTTACGAGACTGACCGGCGCTTTCCCGTCGTGGTGAGGCTGGGTGATGAGTTCAGGAAGAGCGTCGCGGACATCGGCAGGATACCGGTGGGCTTTCCGGAGGGAGGGGCTATATCCATCTCGAACCTCGCGTCGCTGCGTTTCGGCGACCAGGTGACCACCATCGCGCGAAGCCGCGCCCGCCGCTACGCCGCCATCTCGGTCAACCTCCGCGACCGCGACGCCATGGGCTTTGTGGAGGAGGCGAGGGGGAAAATCCGTGATTCCCTGAACCTGCCGCCGGGGTACTCGACGGAGTGGGGAGGCCAGTTCAGGAACCTCGCGACCGCCCGCGCGCGGCTTTTTGTCATTATACCGATCGTGCTCGCCGTCATCTTCATCGTGCTGTACCGGATTTTTAAAAGCGCGTCGCAGACGCTTCTGGTGTTCAACAGCATTCCCTTCGCCATGACGGGCGGCGTGTTTTCGCTCTGGCTCCGGGACATTCCGCTCAGCGTTTCGGCGGGGGTGGGATTCATTGCGCTCACAGGGATCGCCATTCTCGACGGCATGGTGCTGGTGAACTATTTCAACCAGCTCAGGGAGCGGGGCGTAGAGGTCGGCCGGGCGGTGATTGAGGGGGCCATGGTGCGCCTCCGCCCCGTGGTGATGACATCGCTCGTGGCGGGGCTGGGGTTTGTGCCCATGGCGTTCAACACCGGACTCGGCGCCGAGGTGCAGCGACCGCTCGCGACCGTGGTCATCGGCGGGATCGTCTCGTCGACGATACTGACGCTGCTGCTGCTTCCCACGCTGTACCTGTGGCTCGAGCGCGACCTGAAAGGATGGTTTCGCCCGGTGGCCGGTTCCGGGGGGCGCTGATCGTCAGCCTTTCTTTTCGGGCGACATCGACGCGTGGTAGAACTGGAAGCGGTTCTTTCCCGATTCCTTGCTGTGGTAGAGCGCGATATCGGCCTTTTTCAGCAGCGCCTCGGGCTCGTTGCCGTCGACGGGGTAGAACGCCACGCCGATGCTCGTCGTGACGGGCATCGTACGCCCGTTGAGCTCGAAGGGGGCGTCAAACGCGCTGAACACGCGCCCGACTATCTTTTTCGCGTCGGTGATGTTCTTGATCTCCGGAAGGATGAAAATGAACTCATCGCCGCCGAACCTCGCCACCGTGTCGATTGTCCTGATTTTCCCGAGCAGCCTGGACGCGATCTCCTTCAGCAGCACGTCCCCGGTGTCGTGGCCCAGCGAGTCGTTGATCTCCTTGAAGTTGTCAATGTCCAGGAAGAGCACGGCCACCATGTAGAAGTTGCGGTTCGCCATCGCGAGTGACTGCCGCAGGCGGTCGCTGAACAGTATCCTGTTGGGGAGGGTGGTGAGGATGTCGTGGTGCGCCAGGTACTTCAGCGAATTCTCCAGCTCCTTGCGCTCGGTGATGTCCCTGATCACGCCGCGGAAGCCCGCGGGCTCGCCTTCGTAGTCCCTGATCAGGCTGAGCGACGACGCGACCGCGATGGTGCTGCCGTCCTTTTTCACGAACGCGAGGTCGGTTGATTTCAGCGGGAGCCCGGTTGCGCGGACTTCCTGGATCGACCTGAGCGCGTCGTCGATGATCTCGGGGCTGAGGCATGAGCGGAACGTCGAGCCGATGATTTCGCTTACGGGCAGCCCCGTAAGGCGGCTCATCCCCGGGTTGACGAAGGTGAACACCCCGGTGAGGTCCATCTCGAAGTAGCCCTCCTGCATGTTCTCCAGGATGGTGCGGTATTTCTCGTTGATCTCCCACAGCGAAAGCTCCGCCTGCTTGCGGTCGGCGATCTCCTGCTGGATGTTTGTGAACAGCAGCGAATTGTCCAGCGCAATGGACGCCATCTCGGCGAGCTGGGTGATCAGCGTGATTTCACCCTCAGTGAAGGGGCTCTCCCCCGCGTTTTTTCCCAGGCCCAGCACGCCGCGCACTTCGCCCATCCCCCGCAGCGGGATGGTGAGAAGCGGGCCGATCTCGTCAAGTCCCGGCATGTCAAGCCTTCCGGGGAATATCCTGTAGTCCGGTATCGCCAGTGTTTTGTTGCTTTCCCACGACCGCCCGGTGGCGCCGTCGTTTTTCAGGAGACGGTCGCCGATGCGCTGTGAAAAGCTCCCGATGCCGATCTTCGTCACAAGCGCCGATCCGTCCTGCTCCATCAGGCTGATGTAGCCGTGCGGGGCCTGGACGAGCATCGAGGCGTTCGAGATGATGGAGCGCAGCAGCTCGGAAAGATCGAGGCGGTTCATGATGGAAAGTGACGTGTCATGCAGGGCGGCGAGATAGCGCCCGTGCTCCCGGAGGCGGCTTTCGACCTCCCGCCGCTCGTCGATCTCGCGGATCAGCTTGGCGTTGGCGTCGGCCAGCTCCTCGGTCCGCTTCCTGACCATGATCTCCAGGTTCCGGCGGAGATCGCGCAGCTCCTCCTCGACGACCTTGCGGTCGGAAATGTCGTGCAGGTTGGCGATGATGCCCCGGACGGAGGGATTTGCGGTCATGTTTTTCAGCATCACCTCGAAAATATGCCAAAACCCGTCGCGGTTTCGTATCCTGACCTTTCGCGAGGCGGAAGCGCCCGGGGTGCGCATTATCACGGTGAACACCCTTTCAAGCCGGTGCGAGTCGTCGGGATGCACAAACTCCATGGAGTTGCGCCCGGTCATCTCGGAAGGATCGTAATCGAGGATGGACTCGACCGAGGGGGTGATGTACCTGATGACGCCGTCGGCGTCGAACAGGATCACGATGTCGTGAAGGCTCGTCAGCAGCGTCTCGAAGCGCTCCCTGTTCTCGTTTCTCTCGGCCGCCTTGATCTCGCGGATGATGTCGCGGTCCTTGCGGATATCGCGGGCGATGATCACCGCGCCCCGCAGCGAGGACCCGCGGCCGTTGATCCTGAGGATGGTGATCTCCACCGGGACCGGATCCGTGTGCCTGGCCGCGACAAACACGCACAGGCATGGAGTTTCGCCGCCCGAAGGGGAAATTGACGCCAGCCAGGAGGGGAAATCGGCGGCGTCGGCGATGAGGTCCCCGATGGTCATCGCGGCAAACTCCTCCTGGCTGAACCCGAGCATCGCCCGCGCCACGTCATTGACCATGACCACGCGGCCGCGCGCGTCCACGGTGATGATGGAGTCGGTAAATCCCTTCATGACGGCCTCGGCCACCGCGACGGGCTGGACGCCGGCCTGTCCGGACGCGCGGAACGTGTACATCGCTCCCGCGGAGGGAATGAGCATCAGAAGCGGGGCGAGGGGGGGAAACAGGTAGACGCCCAGAAACGGCAGAAGCACGTTCAGCGCCGCGGCCGGGATGATCGCGGCGAGCAGGGTGGTCACCAGTATCACGGCCTGCCTGCCGGCGTTCCACTCCCCGGAGCGCAGTCCATAGCGCGCGATCATGGCGATTGATGACGCGATCGACAGAAGGCTGTAGCCGAGAAAGGGCCACAGCCAGGGGGAGGCCGGAAACATCACGATATTGTAGCCGAAGGTCATCACGGAGAAATCCACCGCCACTAGGCTTCCGGTCAGCGAGCGCGCGAGAAACGCCGCACCGCACGCGTACGCGATGACCGGCGCGCGGCGGAACGCGGAGCGAAAGGCGGGCCCGGCCAGGTCGAGCGAGAAGTGCAGAAGCGCGGCCGGGGCCAGGCACCAGCCGATGGAGGAGAAGCGGTACCAGAACCAGCGCTCGTTCACCGACTGGGACGCGTAGAGAAAGGTGTGGGCGAACGACCACACCGACAGGCACAGCATAAGGATGAAGAGGCTCCTGCGGCGGGAATGGCCCCTTTCCCTGATGACCACGAGCGCGGCCAGGTACAGGTACACCGTCGCGATGAAAAAAGACAGCAGTGACAGAATGTTCATATTGTGGTTGATTGCCATATCGGGTTTTACGTTATGAGAAATCCCTCAGCGATTCATCGATCCCCTTGCGTATCTCGAACCAGAAGTCGAACGCCGCGCTTTTCCTGTCCTTTGTGAAATAGTCAAGCCAGTGCATGAGTTCGGGCGAGCTGTCGTTTTCGACGGCGTGCCTGCGCTCGATAAATCTTTCCACCATGTCGATGTTGCGGTCCGACTCCCAGTACATCGACGCGTTGCGGCTGTTGATCCTGCTCGACGTGATGGCGATGCTGTGCATGAAGCGCTCTCCCATGCCGTAGAGTGTTTCAATGATCTCCGGTATCATCTCCTCGGCCCAGTTGCGGTGGAATCGGCAGAAGCCGGTGTTGTCCATGATGAATTCCTTTTTCATGCGCTCCGCGTTTTTACGACCCAGCTCCCGCGGAGGCAGAAAGTCGTCGCCGTAGTGCATGTAGTACTTGCCCATGATGGGCATCGGGGAGAGCACTCCCGGCGTCCAGTACTGGTTGGGCACCATCCAGCCGTTGCGCGCGAAGGCGTTGAAGATGAACGGATCGATGACCTGCCTGCCGCGCTCCCATGCCAGGTGCCGCGCGAAGCGCCGGGCGCCCTCGCTGAAGTCCATCACGCCGCGCCGCTCAATCATGGAGTCGAGGAGCTCAACGCCAAGGTCGGCGTTGTGCATGGAGTCGGTCCCGGCGCTGAAGCCCTCCGCGCTGAACACGGGTTTCGAGGACACGCCAAGGTCCTGTTCGGAGAGGATGCCCCGGTCAAGGCACTCCATCAGCCACGAGAGCACGCCGCCCACCGAGATCGCGTCGAAGCCCATCGCGTCGGCGTGGTGGTTGAGCTTTTCGGCGGCGCGCTGGTCGAATATGCCGCACAGCGGCCCCATCGTCTGGTAGGGCTCGTAGTCCTTCTTGAACTCCCCGTGCATCTTCTTGCACACCGCGGCGCACGGCTCGCCGCAGGTCTTCATGCTCTTGGTCCTGATGGTCTCTTCGTTGAACTGTTTCAGGTAATGATCGAGGATCAGCTCCTGATGTATTTTCCGCCGCTCGTCCTCCGTCATGTAAATGCTGCGGTAGTTGAACGCGATGATTTTCCCGCCGAGCTTCGCGTAGTTGACGCCGAAGGTGCCGCCCGTGTCGAAGTTGGGATCGAACCGGTACTTGGTGGTAGCCTCCATGTCCTTCATAGCCAGCTTCTTCTGGTACTTGTTGATGAACCACTCGTCGGCCACCTTGCGGTCGCGGAAGTCCTCGTCGATGAACGTGCCGCCGTAAATGATTGCGGCGATGCCGTGCTGCTGCAGCAGCTTGGACCCGAACCCGCCCCTGCCGGCCCAGGTGTCCACGAACGTCACGGCGTTTCCCCTGACGGGGGCGGACACGATCGCGCCGAAGTCGGTCGCGGACGAGGCGGGGCCGGTGGCCAGGATGCGGGGCTCATTGCTGTATCGCTCGCCGTACCGCTCCAGGGCGAACTCCATCAGCGAGTACACGCCGGTGCGGCCGCTTTTCCAGACGGTTTTCAGGTCAAGGGGAATGATCTCGACCTCGATCTCCTCGCCGTGGACGCGGTTCAGGTAGAGGATGGACGGCATGGGGGCCTTTCCCATGATCGAGAGCATGTTGATTCCCAGGTTGTCGAACACAAGGCCCGCCCCGCCCATCGAGGAGACATAGAAGCCCCCCCAGCACGGGGAGAAGCCGTTGAAGAAGAGCCTGTTTGATCCGGGGAAGATCGAGCCCGCAAGCATGCCGGCGCCGATATTGAGGCTGTTGTATTTTCCCGCAAGGTGCAAGCCCACGTCGACCGGCCCGAAGTATTCTCCAATGGGGAAGCGTTCGTTTTTGTAGTAGGACGAGGAAGCGTCTACATGAAGGATTCGAAGGAACGGCTCCATGAACACCCCCGGAAAAAAGTCTCCTGCCGCACGCCGGTGTGAATTGACGGTTTGATGAATAATACTAAAGCCGCACTGAAAACTCAAACAGAAAATTGCCCGGATGGGCCGGAAATGGCCGATTCAGGGCCTTTTCGCGCGGGATTGGCGGGCGGGAAGGGCCCGCTCCACACGAAATTCGCCCGCGGGGGTCAGCGCGCACTCAAAGCGCACCTGCGTGAATGAGCGTTCGATGCGGAGGATATTGGCGCGCAGGTGGCCGATGTGCTCTCCGGCGCGGGCGGCGGGAATGAGCAGCCGGGCGCGTGCGGCCCCCCGCCCTTCGGAGGCAAGCCAGCCGGCGACGGCGCGCTCCATCATCTCACCCGTCGCGCGCGAGCGGACCAGGAACCCGAATGCGGGATGGTACGGACCCGTCACAACGACGGTGCGCTCGTCACGCAGCGGGTGCAGCCCCATGCGGATCACCGGGATGCACGCGCGCTCGAACGCAAGGAACATGTCCTTGACGATGTCCACGGCCTCGTCCAGGGAGAGAGGGAGGTATTCGCCACGGCGGTACAGGGCCTCAAGGCCGCTTCCTCGCAGCACCACGGCGGGGAAGA
>CAZPZJ010000204.1:0-6566 GCA_964591055.1 uncultured Leptospiraceae bacterium | reverse complement strand
CATTCCCGGATCATTCGCTCATCCATTGAGTAACAGGATATTGTCGCGGCAAACATAATCACGGCGATGAGTGTTTTTTTCATGGAAATGTCCCTGCCGGTAATTTTGATGTATTCACAACAGCTGCTTCTGGAATGTGTTGTGCCATACTTCAGCTTATTGAGGCGACGGATGTATATTTTTTTACTTCCGGCTCGCGGCCTCAAGGAAAACCTTTCGCAACGCGAGCATGCGCCTGTCCCCGCCGGTGTCAAGCTCAAGTTTATTCATGACGTAGGCAAAGCAGGTCCTGTTCTCCACGTCCATTTCAAGCCACGAGCCTCCGTAACCGCCCCAGTAGGCGGTCCGCGGGCTTGGGAATTCAAGCGCATCGAGCGCATCGCCGGCAAGTCCAAAGCCGAGGCCCCACTTCATTGGAACTCCCATCACCAGGTCTGTGCCGCTGAACTGTTCCCGGATTGCACGGTCAATGGTGTTTTTTGAAAGCAGGCGGATGCCGTTAATCTCCCCGCCGCACGCGATGACAGAACCGATTTTTACGACCGAGCGGGCGTTGCCGTGCCCGTTTGTCGAAGGAATCTCCGCGGCACGCCATGCCCTGTCCGAATAACCCGGCGGCAGGGGAGAATTAAACAGTGTCTTCATCATGACGGAATCCGGATTGACCTGCGGGAAGGATAATACAGCCTTTGGCGGAACGAGATCGGCGAGGCGGGCGTCATGTTGCTCCTGAAGGCCTATATGAAAGTCCGCGTTCAGTGGAAGAGCCACTTCGTCTCTGAAAAAGGAACCGATGCTTTTCCCGGAAATGCGCCTCACAAGCTCGCCCACAATAAATCCAAAGGTGAACATGTGATAGCCGCACGCGCTCCCCGGCTCCCACCATGGGCTCTGACGCTCCAGAAGGTCGATAACCTTTTCCCAGTCGCACATTGTTTCAATTGTCAGGGGCGTATCCAGGCCGGAAAGTCCGGAGGAGTGAGTGAGCACCTGACTTACGGAAATCTTTTCTTTTCCTGCCTGTGCAAATCCGGGCCAGTAGTCCGCGACGGGTGCGTCGGGATCGAGCTTCCTGCGGTCGATGAGTATGAGTGCGCACAGCGCTGTCATGACCTTTGTGGTCGAGTAAACACAGGTAATGGTGTCGCGCAGCCATGGACGTGTTTTTTCTGCGTTTGCGTATCCGCCCCAGATATCGACAACGAATTCGCCGTTGACAGTAGCAGCGAATGATGCGCCGACTTCTAGTCGTTCCTCAATGTTTTTCATGAAAGCATTTATTACATCGTTAAAACGTGAATCGCAATATCCATTTAATTGTATTGACTTCATTATTATTACACCTGCCATCAGTGTTTTATTCCGCCCGGCTCGATGCATCAAGCATGCATGCCCTGATTGATGCAGGCCGTTGTCTTGAAACATTTCTGCACGTCTGTCACGAAATCTGTGGTCTCTCACCATGTGCTCGTGAACTCAAGCATCCAGAAGGTGTTTATGCATAAAGTTCATTGTGTTCCCGATAAGCTCATGCGACCTTTGATTGTCATCAAGTATGTCAAAGGCATGGTGCCCGGTACTGTGACAGTAAACATCCATGTCCGCGTTCATATTAAGGCATTGAAGAATGAACCTGTCTACGGAATCGCTGAACAGTGTCATGTCAAGTCCGGCCCTCACAATAAGCATAGGGAATGTGATGCGCCCTGTTATTATCTCGGGTATAAGCTGGGAGAGGTCCCTCCTGTCCGGAAGCACGCTCAGGAGTGATCGGAAATCGCCCAGTCCATACAGGCCTACAAAGCATTTCACTTCGGCGGGGTTGTCGGAAAGCGCGTTATACGCCGCAAAAGGCATTCCCGCTGAGAGTGCGAAAACGCATGATCGTGAAGGATCGATGTTGAAGTCGGCCGCGTGGGTGCGCATATGATCCCTTGCATGGGCGATGTCTGCAAGGACTTCATTGATAGTTGCACCGCCCATAATCGTCCTGTGATTAAAAGTAACGGCGGCCATTCCCTTTGAAGCGATCAATTCGCCATAGGATATATAACACCCCATCTCTTTCAATCCCGGAATCGGAGCCTCCCCGTGAACCATAAACACAACGGGATGCGTATCGTCTCCGGACGTTTCCTTCGGAAGATACACATCGCAGTGAAGGGCTACGCCCTGTGCGTTTCTTTACTCGACATTCTGAATGCGCCTCACGTCCAACGATTCTTTACATACAACGATACGTTTTGGGAACATGGTCTGAAAATCATCCATTAGAACCACCCTTCCTTTTTAAATTTATAATGTGATAGAACATGCGACGGTCATGATGTTCGCTTACCGGCATACCAGGCAAAGGAGTGCGAATACTGATATGATCACTGCGCACGCGGTTTTTGGGTGCGGCTTGATCAGATAACGACCGGTGGCGTAGCTTGTCCCGGTGGCGATGACTCCCACGAATACGAACTTGAGAAGCGGGGACATCGTCACCATCGTAAAGAGCTTCGCGATGGCGATCACAACCGGAAGGTGGATAATGTATATCTCGTAGCTGACGCCGCTCATGATGTCCAGAGGTGATTTTTTTGCGGAACGGTGAGTGAAGTAATTCATGAAAAAACCCAGCGATGATATAATGACTCCCGTGCGGATGAGCGCGTGCAGCAGGGAAAACGGGTAGGGAGAGAGCTTGCCCCACATCCTGAACACATGAAACATGCAGGGAATCAGCGCCGCTGAAAACAGCACGAACGCCGTGCCCCATATCCATGTGTTTCCCGGAACACCATTGGAAAACCATTTCCGTGAGCCCGAGTAAGCGCCAAACATGAAGATAACGAGGTAGATCGGCATTCTCACGGGCTGAAGGTAGAATATTCCCATTTTCCACCATACCCATTCAGGGACAACAAGGTTGGCAAGGGAATAGAAAACGATTATAAGGGCGCCCGCGCAGATCATTGCGAAATGTATTCCGATTTGTGCGCCCTTCCCGCGAGAGGGAGCAACTGTATGGATTTTTTCCTTCAGAAAATCGTACCCCGCATAGAGGATGTAAAAGACCAGCAGCACGATGACAAACCAGAGGTGCCAGCAGGAGTATTCCATCCAGTGCCTGCTTGCGACCTCAATAGTCGAAAAAAGCAACGGCGTAAAATCCGCTGCGCTCTTTACATGGGGAAGCCAGAAATTGAAAAAACCTGGAGGATTCGGCATCCAGTTCAGCACTCCGACATACGTTATAAACGGTGTCAGAAACAGCGCTATGGTTACGAAGGGCAAGCCCACCCTCCGGAATTTGGATACGAGGAATTCCCACCTCGACCTTTTCCTCAGAGCGTGGTGCGCAAAATAACCCGAGATGAAGTAGAGAAGGGGCATTAAAAAGCCGTCCAGAAAGAACACCATAATATCCATCAGTACACTCTTGGGCTTATCCTGTACCGTCCACATGAGCACGTTGGTGTATGCACCCGTCGCGTGCAGAAGTATCACCAGCACGACGAGGCCGACCCTCATCCTGTCCATAAACACGATTCTGTTTTCGGTTTGCACTTCTCCAATGCTGTTCATTGCAATCCTCGATTTATTGTTTTTCATATTTCCTTTTCACGGCCATAATGCCGGCCAGTGAAAACTCATAAATATGCCCGGCAAGTACGGGATGGTATTCGCCCATCCCCGGAAAATCGGGAAACACCGTGGAAACCAGCGGCCATGCCAGGGCATGATACACGATCTGGCCTCCCACGCTAAGGCTGCAGTCGCGCACCACGTTCTCCGGGACTCCCGGGCCAAGGAGCCTGCGCATGACAACGAGAAAATCAAGGGCCTGTTGCTTGACGTATTTTTTCACAAGGGACTTCATCCATGGAGACGGATGTGCCAGTTCCGCCCTGGATATTGCGACAAACGCAGCGGTGTATTCGTTGTCGGTGTACTGCATTTCGCAGTATTTTGTGATAAAATCCTTCAGATGTTGTTCTGGTGGGATCTCTTCCGGATAATCAGGCTTGCGCCTGGAAAACTCCGAGTACATGTATTCAAGAATTGAGCGATAAAGCTTCTCCTTCCCTCCGAAGTAGTAATTAATGCTGTTGATGTTTGCCGCGCCCGCGCGCTTGCATATCTCGCGGACAGTGGTGGCCCGATATCCCTTCCCGGCAAAGAGCATCAATCCTGCGATGAACAGCTTTTCACGCGTCGTCTGTTGTTGGCCTGTTTTTTCTTCCATTGTATCCCTGTTCGTTGAGATGTTTCCTTATGATTCCTTGAAAAACTTCAGAATGGCCTGATTGATCATTTCGGGTTGTACGACGAGGAGATCATGCCCGGCCCCGGGAATTAGCATTGACCTTATGTGGGGTGCCACGGCCTTAAGTTTTTGAATAGCTTTACGGGGGCGGTATATTTTTTCGTTTTCACCCACTATAAAGAGCGCGGGGACATTGATGCCCGCCAGTTCATCATCCGTCAATACCGTCGGGTTGGGAGACCGCTTGGACTTGAAGCATCTGGATGCCCTCACAACGCCCTCTATTGCCATTTCCGCGGCCGACTTATCCTTTTTCATGAAATCCTTGAAAAACCAGCGCAGAAAACTCTTATAGAAGTACTTATGGGAAATAGCCATAAAGAGAGAGCGAATTATCAGGGACGGTCTGGCCGGAAGCACGGTAGCTGCCGGAGCAATGAGAACAATTTTACGGAGTTTCTCCGGAAAACTCAAGGTGTAGAGCGCGGTTTGCCAGCCCCCGTATGACATTCCTGTGAGGTTGATATCGTTTTTCAATCCGAGGGCGAGGAAAAGCTCGTCGAGCCATCTCACAAAGTCGTCCGGGGTGCTTACGGGCCTGTGGTGGACACTTAATCCGAAATCGTAAATACTGTCAGGTGCGTATGTCCGGTATTGTTCAGACAGCGCCTGTATCTGGTTCTTCCATGAAAGCGAGTTGGTTCCCATTCCATGCAGCAGCACCAGCGGCGGATTGGAGGCTGAACCGCTGACCCGCACAAGCGTTCTGCCATATGATGTGTCAATCATCACTATCTCCGACATGACCGGCCATTGCTCCTCAAGCTCGTTATAGTATTTCAGGAATTGTTCTTTCGCTTCAGGGGATATGAAGGGGTGAAAGTCGGGGAGCGCTCCGTTCTTCTCAGAGTGCACTTTATTCTTTCTTCGTTTGTTCATGTTCGTCTCCTGATCGTTATGCATAGCAATTCCGAAATAGGACTCTTCGGCCGTTTCCCTGTGCTCGGGCCTCTCGGATCGGATACCCGTTATTTTCTTATTGCGTACACCCTGAATATCACCCGCCCCAATCCCCCATGGTTCAACCCGGCGTCGTAGCACTGGGAGAACCGCACCCACAGCTCATTTGGATCCCGCCCGTCGATGATCCTGTCCCACATGATGTGCATTTTGTCTAACAATGGAGCGAGCGCGCCCAGGCACAACGGGCAGCTTGATTCAGCTGTATCAATCGCATGACCCGAAAACACGATCCTGTCCCCGACCCGGCAACCGTGTGTGCAGTATGTGCTCTCGGTTACTTCTGCGATAATCCGCCACCGCATGAGCTCCCCGGAGGCCGAGAACAGCCTGGAGTATCCGGGGGACAGGCTGTCAAGCTCGCTATCAGACATACCGAGGCTGGTTTTAAAAAACTGTTTCATCGATTCAGATATCATCTTGAAGTCGGCCATGATGGAAGCCTCCGGAACATGATGTTAAGACAAATGTTTAATACATATGTATTAATTGCAATAAAAATAATTATTTCCGGATATTATGGTTTAATGCGCGGGCGGGGGCGCCTTTTAGCACTGATACATGCGCGGATCGGGCGAATCCCATGAATTGTGCTTTACTTGCGCGCCGTATGGGCAAATCCTGCACCCAGAGCAGTTCGACTCCCGGTAAAAACGGTTGATCATGGAACAGATTTTAACCATGTCCGCGAAGATTGTCGGCGGTATCGGCGTTATCCTCCTCGGCATGGTGCTCATGACCGACAGCCTGAAGTCACTCGGCGGCGACACCATGAAGCGGGTGCTCTACCGGCTCACGAAGAACTCGTTTGTGTCGGTCCTTTCCGGCGCCGGCTTCACGGCGCTCATTCACAACTCCAGCGCGGTAATTCTGGCCACTGTGGGCTTTGTGGGCGCCGGACTTCTGGGCTTTTCCAACGCCATCGGCGTCATTTTCGGCGCGAACCTGGGGACGACGAGCACCGCCTGGGTGGTGGCGCTGGTCGGTTTCAAGCTCAACATCGGTATTATCATACTCCCGATGGTCGCGATCGGCGCGTTCATGAAGCTCTTCATGAAGGGAAGCCGGGCGTCGGCCGGCCTTGCGATAGCGGGATTCGCCCTGCTGTTTGTGGGTATTGATGTGCTGAACGAGGGAATGCGTCACCTCCCGCATCACATCACGCTGTCCAACTTTACGCTGAACAACGTGTTCGACGAGGCCCTGCTGGTGGGCGTGGGCATCGTGATGACCATCGCGCTGCAGTCGTCCACCGTCGCCATTGTCACCACCATCACCGCTGTCAACGCCG
>CAZPZJ010000203.1:0-6598 GCA_964591055.1 uncultured Leptospiraceae bacterium | reverse complement strand
ATCATGATGAACGGCGGCGACTATTACAAGGACGAGAAGGGCGATGTCGAATTCCACGACATCGAGATCAAGCTCTTTCGCATGCTGCACGAAAAGCTTATCAGGTGACGGGAAATCCCCGCTCCCGCCTCAGCCCACAACCACCCGCCCGTCGTCGAACACCTCGACCGCCACGCCGTGGCTGACGCTGTCAAGGAACTCCGCTCCCAGGCCGTCCACGGTGATGATCCTCCTGCCGTTCCATACATCGGCGAGGATGACGCCCGCCGCCGCCAGCGAGTCGATTGATTCCGCGAAGAGCATCGCGGCGGGAGCGCCGCCCATGCTGGCAACCGTCTGCAGCACCATGCCTCCGGTGGTGGAACCGATGGTTTTGGGCAGGCAGAGTATCCTGCCCGTGAGCTCCTTTTCGAAGAGGTCGGGATTGTTCTGGTCGGAGCACGTCATGATCTTCTTCTTCGCCATGGCGTCCTTCTGAAACGACGCCAGAGTGTTGAACCCGTTTCTGGAAACGACCGCCTGTCCTTTCACGTTGCCGGCCATGACGGCCCTTCCCCTGAATTCGCGCTTCGTTTCAGCCATCGATTCCTCCTTTCGCCGCGATGCGGGCGATCCGGTCGTCGGTGAAATACCGCGCAGTGGTGTAGGTGCGCAGCTTGTTGGAATTGGTGATTACCGGCTTCCTGCGGCAGAGCGGGTTGTTCATGTACATGAGCGGGCAGATCGAGCTGAGCCGCGCGCCCGTGTCACGCAGCCTCCGCGCGGCGTCTCCGTCCGCCAAAAACGCCTCGGCCACGCCTGGAGCCGCCGTCAGCACGGTGGTGACGGCGAGCTTCTTTCTTCCGCATTCCGCCAGGGCGGATTCAAAGCGGTCGAGCCACTGGTATATCTGCCGGCGGCTCAGGTGCGGACAGCCGATAAAGCAGAGCTTCGGCCGCGAGGACGGCTTCTTCCACATCACCGGGTAGGAGCGGTACACGCGCTCGATCTCGGCGTCGTCGATCACGAAGGTGCGGTAGCCGGGGCGCAGAAGCTTCTCCCCGCTCTCCACTGCTTCGTGGGTGAGGTTTTCCACGTGGTAGAGCCCCACCGCGCCGTTGCTCGCGCTCGCAGCTCCCATGTCCTTGAGGTAGTCGCACGCATTTCCGTCAAGCGTGTTGCCCAGAAAGGCGTCCAGCCCGCGTATGTACGGAACGTCCTCCATCACCTTCATGCCGATCGCGCTTCCCAGAATCTGCGCCTCGGGCCTGGAGGTCGTTTTCACCTCGATCAGCCAGTCGGCCTTCCGCCCCTCGTCGGTGAGCAGCCCGAACACCGGGGCGCGGCCGGTGATGCCGCACAGGAGCTCCAGCACGCCGGAATTCCGGTTGCTGCGCGCCCCGAGCACCGAGTTGGCGTACACCACCGCGGACGACTCAGCCCACGCAAGCACCTGCCCGCGGGAGGGGATGTTTCCCACCTCTTCCATATAGCAGGTGCAGCTGAACGCCTTACCGTCCTTGAGCCCCACCTCGCCCAGCAGTTTTTCGTACTCGTCCTGTCGGCCGTACATTATTTTTTTGAATATGATCTTTTCAAGCGGTCCTGCGGGGACGTTTCTGAAGTCCATGGGCCTCGGGTCAACGGTGAACGGGTGCGCGGTCTTCAGGCCGTTCGCGACAAGCTCTTCAAGGATCGCAAACACCGGCTTCAGCAGCTGCATGCCGAACGAGGTGACAAGGTGCACCGGGCCGTTCACCTCGGCCAGCCTCTCGGCCCCGAAGGTCTGCCCGTAGAGCACCACCGATTCCAGCGCGCGGCGCATCGTCTCACCCCGCCCGCCGTCAAGGATGTTTTTTTCCTCCCCGGTCAGTTGCATGGCGTACTCGTGCTTCATGGAATGCCTCCCTATGCCGTGGATTTCAGCGACATGCGGCAGTTTGCGTCAGCAGGCGCTACACCGCGTGAAACAGTCCGCTTTCGTCTTTTTTCGCCGCGCCCTGCGCAACCAGGCGCTCGAGGTGCTTTTTGACCATGCTCTTCTCCCAGAACAGCACAAAGCTCGTGGGATGCTCGCGGTAGATGAGACGCCGGGCCGCGATGTCGTGAATACTGGCCGGGCCCTCCCGCAGCGCCGAGAGTATGCGGTTTTCGCGCTTCATGATGCGGTCGCGGTACTCGATGAAGATGCCGCGCAGGTCGCCCTCGACCACGGAGGGGACGTGTCCCGTGGCCACCTTCCGGAGCTTCAGCCCGATCAGCCTGTTCATGGTCGCGATGAAGTCATCCACGCCCGAATCGTCGTCTCCGTACCAGGGCCCCACTTTGGTCAGGCACACGTCGCCCAGAAACGCAAACTCGATTCCCGGGAAGTAAAACGAGCAGTGGCCCGCGGTGTGGCCGGGAGTGTGCAGCACGACGATCTCCTGCGAGCCGCAGCGGATCACCTGCCCGTCGGAGAGGTCCGCGTCCACCCTCCAGGGTTCGAACACGCGCGGCATCACGTCCGCGATCTGGCCGAGCTCGCTTGCGTGGTCCGACGCCTCCCCGTCCATGAGCTCCTCCCAGCCGTCGGTGGCCGTGAGCTTTTCAGGCGTGTTCATCGCCCTGTTCTCGATGGGATGGGCGTAGATGCGCGCCGTGGTGAAATCGTCGTTGCGACTTATGTGGTCGAGATGGTGGTGGGAGATGAGGAGGGTGTCGACGGTCTCCGGGCTTACCGACGCGAGGATGCTTCCCGCGCCGCTGTCCACCATGAGTCGATGGCCCGAATCATCGACAAGCAGGCAGTTGCTGGTGGTAAAGCCGTCTTCGGTGAACACCACCGAGACGGAGCCGGTAATCTTCTGGATCATTGCGCCCCTCCATGCCGCGAACAAATCCGCGATGCCTTCCCGCCGGCTGGATTATCTTTTTCTGCCGCCGTACGAACGCGGGCAATTCATGTGCAGACCTATAGCACCTGCGGATATTTTCGTCAATACTATTTGCCGGTTGAAACAACCGCCAGGTGTCAGATTTCCACAATCCCGTAATCGGCACTGCCGAAACCGAGTTCCCGCGCGTAGTCGATCTGGTGGCGGTACGGAATGTCGTAGGCCATGGCCGAGAGGCGCTTGCCGGCATGGCGCTCAACCAGGTCAAGCGACGCCGCGTCCACAGCCACAGGATCGCCCGAGATGAGCACGCCGATGTCGGGTGTGATTTGCTCGTACACGGTCATGCAGTCGCAGTCCTTCGATATCCTTGTAAGAAAGTTGATGTAGACGCTTTTGCCGGGAACGCACAGGTGCGCTCCCCAGGCGTGTTCCACCACGTTCTTCTGTAAATCCTCATAGGTGGCGCCCCAGTTGTATTTCACGGCGTCGAAGCGGCAGACCGCGAGGCACTGACCGCAGCCGACGCACTTTTTCGAATTGATCACCGCGCTTTCGTCGCTCATCGATATCGCATCCTCGGGGCACCACCGGACGCACATTCCGCAGCGCGTGCACGCCTTTTTATTGATGGAAGGCCTTGCCGTGGAATGCTGGGCCAGCTTGCCCCGCCGGCTCGCGAGTCCCATGCCCGTGTTCTTGAGCGCCGCGCCGAATCCCGCCCCGAGGTGCCCCGTGAAGTGCGACATGACCACCAGCGCCTGCACCTTCGCAAGCAGCGAGGCGATTTTCACCCGGCGGTGGATTTTCCCGGGCACCTCCACCTCGATCTCCTCGTCGCCCATCAGGCCGTCCGCCATGATCGCCGGCATGCCCGTGTGCTCATACCCGAAGCCGTGGTCGCTCACCAGGGCCAGATGGCTGATCGCGTTGTTGCGCCTGCCCCTGTAGAGCGTCGATGTCTCCGTGAGGAAGGGAACGCCTCCCTTCGCCCTGATGCGGTCCCCGACGGCGCGCAGGTAGGGGGGGCGGATGTAGCCCGATTTTTTTGTTTCGCCGAAGTGCGTCTTGACCGCAACGATGTCCCGGTCCTCGATAAAACCAAATGTGTCAAGCTTCTCCAGCGCGTCCCCGAGACGGGCCGCGTACGCAGCGTCATCCTCGTCGGGGATGGATTTCAGGAAGAACACGTTCTCTCGCATCGTGACCTGCCGTGGGAATGATGGTGAAGGCGATCCTCAACGGATGTCCTGATAATCGCGCACGGTGGGGGAAAGTCAAGAATTATGCGGATTCCAACGGGAGGACAGTATCATTCAACAGCGATCTGCACACCGGGGCATTTCGGCCAGGCGGCGGTTGTCCGCTCACCTTCCGTCCCAGCCGGCGATCCTGGCGAGCAGCCACCAGAAGGCATACGCCTTCATGTTGCCGTTCAGCGCCTCGCTGTGCGCCGGGCTGCAGTTGAACCAGTCGGTGTTTTCGGTATGCGAGCCCTGCCAGGCCGTCGCCCAGTTGGACTCCCTCGTGCCGTCGCCGTTGGAGTCGTAATCGCATTCGTCGTTGGCCATCAGTGAAAGGTATTCGTTGCCGTCGGGATCATAGCTTTCGATGTCGGCGAAGTCGAAAAGCACCCTGTTGCCCTCACGGCAGAAGCTCCGTATCTGCTCGTTGCGGCGGTGAAGGGTTCCGGCCGTCCCAGTGCCGTCAAGATGGCCCGTCATGTAGACGAACGTGACGTTCGGGAAGTCCCGCTCGAGTCCGCTCATCAGATTGAGATACGTAGTGATATCGGCGTCACTCGAGCCGCTCACCTGCCCGCACCACGACCACACGACGACATTGACTTCCGGGTGTGCGGCGAGATACGCGCGGGTCGCGGTCTCCCATGAAGTGCGGTCGGGGTTGCCGAGGTCGGACGCGCCCGAAAACGGCGTGTCGCGCAGGTCGAGCGCGCCCGCGGAGCCGCCGCTGTTGAAGGAATACGCGCTTCCTCTGAAGGACACGAGTCCCGTCATGCCGGTGACGATCTGGCTTCCATGCGAGGTGTGGCCATACGCGATGTGGAGGGCGCTCTTCGCGGCGGATATCGCCGATGCGGGAATCGAGTCGAACACCTTCAATGTGGCGACGGTGTGGGAGGCGATGCGCGGGATATCGTCCTGCCCGCCGTCGGAGTCAGAACCGCACCCCGCGCCCAGGCACGCGATCGCCGATACGGAAATCGCCGCAACGAGTGAAACCATCGCCCTTCTCATCATTTCCCTCCCCTGGAAAGCACGCCGTCATACATCCCGTATATGAGCATACTACCATGGAAAATCGCCATCGGGCAACTCATTCCACCATTTCCCGCGATGTTTAGCGGCATAATGACCGTCACTATGCTGATAAGAACCTGAAACCGCAATGCACACATGCTCCTGTCTCAAAACCCGCCGGCAAAGAATTGTTCTTGCATCGAGAGTGCTCCCGGTGCATCATAATAGCAGCATTTATTATCCGGAAGAAATCAAGCACAATAGATGACTCGCGTACGATAATCGCGAAGGCGAAACGGCGCCTTTTCAGGGGCAGTCAACCCGGATCACATGCTGCAAAGACTGATCGGGGGAACAGATGACATTTCCCGACATCAACTATGGTCTGCTTGCGCCTCCCCTGGCATTCATGGGCGGAGTAATCATCCAGAGCCTGAGCCTGCTGCGGGAAAAGCCTTCACGGTGGCAGGTGATCGTGTTCCTGGGCATGCTCGGGTACCTGGTTTTTCTCATGTCCTATGCCATGAGCCGGGCTCCGTCCGGCGGGCCAGACATCACCCCGCGCATCATCTCCCTGGTCATGACCTCGGGAGGGATCTTCGCCGTGCTGTTCATCATGATTTTTCTCAAGTCGATCGTGAACGTCATCGACGAATCCGTCATCATCTCAAACACCATCAGCTTCTGGTTCATCCTGTTTGAATCATGGCGCGATTTCAGCGTTCCGGCGATAATCGCACTGGGACTTGCAGGGACCGTCTTCGGAGTCGCCTCGTTCAACCTGACCTTCAGGCGCGGCAAAATCCGCAACGTGTACAAGTACCTGCTGTACGGATGGTACCTTATGGTGAACGGGATGTTTGCGGTCAGCTACTTCAAGTCCCTTTCCGTCGGATTTTACGAACTGCCTGCATCGGTAAACTCGGGCGACGTGCCCGCTCTCACCATGACAATCATCGGCATGATCGCCGTGCATGTTTTTTTCAATTTCGGGATTCTCTATTATTCCGTCATCTATTCACTTTTCTCATCGGAAACGAGGCGGGGGCTTGTCGAGTATTCGGACAGACTTTTCTCCGACAGGCAGGTCAGCATACCCGCCGTGAGGCGCATGCTTATCGTACAGGTAGTGTCATTTCTCGCGGTTGCGATTTTCCTTTCAGACATTTCAGGCCGCTTTATCGCGCTCTGGATGCTCATGACTCCCATTATCGCAAGGCTGTTCACCCGGACCGGCGCACCGGGCGCTTCCCGATAACATGAACGAGAGCGACAGGCAATGACGGCGAAGCACCAGGAGAAGCGGGCAGTGTTCGCGCTTCGGGGCCTTTCCCGGCGAATAATCATCTTTTGGAACAGGGCGGGATCTTTCTCACGGCTCGAACTCGGTGGCCGGCGCTTCCGGATGGATCGGGGGCAGCGCCGCAGCGGGCTCCTCGATCACCCTCATTTCGCGCCACTTCCCGCCCAGAAAGCGCAGAA
>CAZPZJ010000202.1:2566-6613 GCA_964591055.1 uncultured Leptospiraceae bacterium | reverse complement strand
AGCGCCGCTCGGAAGATATCACAAGCTCGACCGCGACACAGAAACAGGCGATCGCTGAAATCGCAGATCATATGAACGCAATGAGCGAAAGGGCGCAGAGCACCACCGCGTTCGCGGTAAAAATGGCGTACGAATCCCGCAACCTCGTCGACATGGTGCTCGATCTGCGCAGGAAGATCGATGAGTACCGGGAATGATTCAGCGCCTTCCCACCACCGGGAACGTCGCACCTCCACGGGGAAATACCGCCACCCTGGCGTGCTTTCCGATTTTCTTCACGGCGCTGTCAATCACCTGCTGTGGTGTTTGATGCTGCCTGAAAAATCCCAGCAGTTTCACCTCTTGCTCCGACAGAGAAGGAACATGAAAGTACAGCTCGTACTGGCGGATGAGTTGCATTGAATAATACACCAGAAACTTCTCCTCGACGTTGAGTCCCTTTTTCACCTTTTCCAGGAATCCCCATACCCGGGACGGCCCAATCAGCCGCAGAATTGTTTTTACAAACCACAGTGGTTTTGAATCCTCGGGTAGTGATATGTCGTCAACTCCCCTTTCGGCCCGTAAAAATCCCATTACCACGCCCCCGGGCTTGAGCGCCGGCAGGGAATTCCCCACGCATTTCATGCTCTGTTTGAGATTTATATCCATTGGATACGAATTTACGATTATTGCATCGACCTGCTCATCAAGCGCAAGCCCCAGTCGGCTGTAGTTGTATTCCATGCCGTTTCGATGCGCCGCAATCGGCTCACCCGCAAACGCCGCAACCACTTCTCCCGTATGATCAATTGAAACATTCAGGCAGAATATTTCAGCTTTGATCATCCCGCGCGTTTCTTCAAGATCCTGCCGGAAGGAGTTTTCTTCCGGTTTCATTCCCACCCGGTTGAATCGATATGGCGGCTCGGCGATGATTCCATGGTGACGGCTTATCGTTTCCGCGGACGCCACACCCGGCAGTATATTTTTCATGCCCCCGCCGAAACCGGCCCACAGGTGGGGCTCTATAAGCCCGATGAGTACGACAAGATCAGCGTCCCGCAGGTGGGTATTCAGGAAAACCGGGGTTCCTCTCGATGTTGTTCCAAAAAAATGATTTTTCCCTTGGTCAAACGCGTTGTGGTTTTCCCACCGCAGCTTCTTCAAATTTCTGTCTCCCACCTTTTCCGCCATTTCTTCTGCGGACATGGGCGTGTGTATTCCGAGCGCCGGTATGAGAATGGTGTTTTTAAGGCTTCCTCCCGCCATGGTTATGTCCTGAAGCACAAGGTGCATAAACGCGTGCACCGGTGTCAGCCTTGTGTTGTCGTCAACAACAATCACGATTTTTTTGCCTTTCAGCTTCATTGATGAGAGCGCTTTTAATCCGGAAGGTTTTTTTAACGCCCGCTTCACAATTGATAATCCTGATTCCTTCTTCGACGCTTCCCTGCCTGAATTCCCGGGCTGAATCACCGTCCATGTGTCGGGCAGGTTGAGGCGAAGATTTTCATTTCCCCAGGGCATCGTAATTTCCATCGGATTCCTCCCGGATGTCATATTGTGCGCGCATGATACAACATATTGTTATATCCGTCTCACCGGCTCTTTTGTCAAGCAATTATCATCCACGTCGCAGCGGAAGCGGAGCTCGAAACATGTGAGGAAGCACAGGCAGGGGTACATCAATAGCGGATTGCGGATTCGCCGTTTCCATTCTCCGCCCTGTCAGGGGGATTGTCCGACTGATGGGTATGCCGCGAATCAATGGAACGCAGGTAATCGGTCCGGGTCACCAGCCCCACGAGCTTCTTTCCTTCGACAATCGGAAGGTGCCCTATGTCATGCCGGTAGAAGAGATCCTCAATTTCCCTGATGGTGACCGAAGGCGGGGCCGTAATGACCTTTTTTGTCATGAAGGCCCTGACCGGGGCGTTCATCTGGCCGGACTTTCGACCTTTCATAATATTTCTCAGGGAGAGAAAACCGGAAATTTCCCCATTGCCGTTCAGCACCGGGGCCCCCGTGTGATTGATCGACTCGAGGTACTTTGACGCATCCATCAGCGGCCAGTCGGGATCGATCACCCTGACGTCGGTGGTCATGATATCGCCCGCACAGAGCGCCGGATTGAGGCTGGAATTGAGATGGGAGAGAAATTCCCTGAACACCGCCCCTCCCCGCTTTCCTTTGACCAGCGCCGACGCCGCCATCTGGTGCCCGCCACCACCCATGTACTCCAGGAGCCTGTTGACCTCAATCGTGTCCTTGCGGCTGCGCGCGATGACCAGCGTGCTTTCATCCTTCCTGAACGAGAAAAATGAAAAGAGCGCATCAACGTTTTCCACCTCGATCGACTTCTCAACCACCGCCGCAAGGCCGCTCGCCTGTTTTTCCATCTCGATATACGAGAGCCCTATCTGATGGCCGCGGAAATCCTGGTAGATCATCTCGTTGAGCATGCGGTGGAAGAGGTTGACCTGGTGGTCCTCCTTGAGCGGGCTCAGAAACCGCTTGACCAGCCCCAGCGAGGCGCCGTTCTGCATGAGGTACGCCGCGGCCTGGAAATCGCTCTCGGTTGTGCTGAGATAACTGAAGCTTCCGGTATCCGCGAAAATTCCAGTGAGGGCGATCGTGGCGTCCTCCGGTTCGATTTCCATGTTGCGCCCCATCATCTCAAGCGCAAGCCATGAGGTGTTCGCGCCGCAGTCATTCATGTGCACAATCGCTTCCGGTATATCCGGCTCTTCGGCCTCATGGTGATCGAACACTTCAATCCTGCCGGTAAAATCAGGCAGGATGTCGAGAAACTCCGCGATGCGCGCGCGCGTCCGCGTATCGACCACGATGATTCTTTCGACGTCCGCATTCCTGAGGTCTTCGAGCGGAATGAAGTTCATGCGGTACTCATAGAGGTTGTAGAGATTACGGGCGACGGGATGTATGAAGCGGCTCTTCACCGGAACGAAATCCGGGAAAAGGTATCGGGCGAGTACCATGGAGCCGATGCAGTCGAGGTCCATGTTGGTGTGACCGATAATGATATTCATCACGTTCTCTGCAGGTCATTTATGGCTTTTATCCCGTACAAGGTCAAGAGAAAAGTTTCATAATCAATTCACCTCCCTGTGAAAATATCCAATCCTCCACCAGTGCTTGCCGGCGATAACAATAAGGTCATGTGAGTGCATTATGAGGGCAAATTGATTGACGCGGGGAATGAGACGGGCTATTCGTAAAAAAGCCATGCGCTGTACGCGATCACATTTCGAGATGCTGGTAAAAAAGGCCGCAGACGAGATAGTAGGCTCGCTGCCTGACGAACTGCGCTCAAAGGCCCGTCACGTGCTCATATGCGCGGCCGACGCCCCCTCTCCCGGCGAGGAGGATTACGGAGAAGACCTTCTCGGCCTGTACGAGGGCACTCCACTGCCCGAGCGCTTCATCGACCAGCCGCCCGTTCTGCCGGACCGTATCACCCTTTTCAGGAAACCGCTCACGGCAGTGTGCGACAACGAGTGGGAGCTTCGCGAAGAAATACGCGCCACGATCATCCACGAGCTTGGCCACTTTTTCGGCTTTACCGAAGAAGAGCTTGAGGAAAGAGGCCTGTCCTGAAAAGGATCACGCCTCTCATTCACAGCGCCGACGCCAGCCGGTGAACACCCTCCTCGATTGTGGCCTCGTCGGAACAGCTGAAATTGAGCCTCATCGTCCGCGGGTCCCGGTCACCCGGGTAGAAGGGATTGCCCGGCACAAACGCCACCTTCTTTTCAATCGCCCTCTCGAAAAGCTCCATTGAATCGTATCCTTCGGGAAGCGTCAGCCACACGAACATACCGCCTTCCGGCTCGGTCCACTTCGTCCCAGCGGGCATGTATTTTTTCAGCGCCCGCACCATGGCGTTCCTCTGCAATCCGTAGACCCTGCGGATTGTCGCGATGTGAGAATCGAGATCGTTGTGCGCAAGATAGTCGTAGAGCACCCTCTGTGAAAAGTAATTCGTATGCAGGTCCGCCGCCTGCTTGGCGACAATCACCTTTTCCATGACATCCCTGCGGGCGG
>CAZPZJ010000202.1:0-2466 GCA_964591055.1 uncultured Leptospiraceae bacterium | reverse complement strand
GGCCTTTCGATGATGACGCTGTCGCCTTCGTTGATGACGGTTTTCGCCATCAGGTCAAGTCCCTGCTGCGAGCCGTTGGTGATGAGTATTTCATCGGGCTCGACGTGCAATCCCCTGTCCCGGTAGCGGCCGCAGATGAATTCCCTGAGCGGGAGGTGTCCCTCGGTGGTGCTGTACTGGAGCGATTCCCTGCCGGATTCGTCAAGTACCCTGTTGCATGAATCCCGTATTTGCTCCAGCGGAAAGAAGTCGCGGTTGGGAAGCCCTCCCGCGAATGAAATGACATCAGGCTGGATGGTGACCTTTAATATCTCCCGTATGAATGATTTCGGAACATCGCTTATTCTGTCTGAAAATATATTCTCCATAACCTTCACCTCGCGTTCGCATTACTTCCACCTGAAACCAGTGTCAATAAAAATATTATGGTTCGTGAATCATATTATCATGTTGACAGCTATAAAATTCATGAATACTGTTACCTTTCACTATAATGTGACAGCGCCGGCGACAGAGCGCCCCCGTTATCATAATCACTTCTTTCGGATGGAGCACGATGAGGAAAACAAAAATAGTCTGCACTCTCGGTCCCGCCACCGATGATCCACAGGTTTTAAAACGACTTCTTTCCGAAGGCATGAACGCTGC
Source organism: uncultured Leptospiraceae bacterium (assembly GCA_964591055.1). Lineage (GTDB taxonomy): Bacteria > Spirochaetota > UBA4802 > UBA4802 > JAGODF01 > CAZPZJ01. The sequence continues at coordinate 1,818 of CAZPZJ010000202.1, read as the reverse complement.
ACGCTTCAATTTCTCCCACGGCTCTCATGAAGAGCACCTTATACGGGTGAACCTCTTCAAGCGTCTCCGCGATGATGCGCGCTCAGTCGCCTCGCTGCTCCTTGACACGCGCGGGCCGGAAATCCGAATAAAGAAATTTCAGGGCGGCAGCGCCGAGCTCAAAAAGGGAGATGATTTCACGCTCACAGCTAATGAAGTCACCGGAAATTCCGGGACCGTGTCGATCACCTACCCGCAGCTTCCCCTGGATTTAAAGCGCGGAGACTCCATTCTAATCGATGACGGTCTTGTCGAGCTCAAGGTGCTCGACACCACTGATACCGATATACGCTGTTCAATTGTCAATGGCGGGATACTCAGCGACAACAAGGGACTCAATGTCCCCGGCGTTTCCATCCGCCTTCCGTTCGTCAGCGAGCGCGACCGCGCCGACCTACTTTTCGGCATTCGGAACGATTTCGATTTTATAGCCGCATCCTTCGTGCGCACTTCCGCTGATGTCAGGGAGCTTCGAAAAGTCCTGGAGGAAAACGGCGGTTCAGACATCAGAATCATCGCGAAAATCGAAAACCGGGAGGGAGTCAACAACATCGACGAAATCATTCGCGTGAGCGACGGCGTCATGGTCGCACGCGGCGACATGGGAGTGGAAATCCCGTTCGAGGAACTCCCCGCAATTCAGAAATCGATCATCCGCAAGACCTATGTCGCCGGAAAGCCCGTGATCACCGCCACACAGATGCTCGATTCAATGATAAGGAATCCCCGCCCAACCCGCGCCGAAATCACCGACGTCGCAAACGCGATTTACGACAATACGAGCGCAATCATGCTTTCAGGAGAAACCGCGGTCGGGCGTTTCCCCGTGGAAGCGCTGATGACCATGTCGCGCATCGCCGTCGAAACTGAAAAGAACATCAATTACCGGAAAAGGTTTTACGACCTCAGCGCTTCCGTGGGGCGAAACGTCACCAACGCCATCAGTCACGCCACGTGCGAGACGGCGCATTCCCTTGACGCGACAGCCATCATCGCCATGACAAAATCCGGTCACACCGCGAGGATGGTCTCGAAATACCGGCCCGCCTGCCCCATCATCGCGACAACCATCTCCAAAAAAGTGCTGTCTCAGCTTTCGCTTTCATGGGGAGTGTACCCAGTGTTGACGGACCTAAGACAGAGCACTGACGAGATATTCACCCAGGCGATCGCCGCGGCAACCGAAACGGGACTTGTGAAAAACGGCGACCTCGTCGTCATTTCAGGCGGAATCCCCGCCGGGATCAGCGGCACCACGAACACCCTCAAGGTGCATATTGTCGGAGATGTGCTCCTCGAGGGCAGGGGTCTCAACGCTCTCAGCGCTACCGCCAACCTGTGCGTCGTCCGGGACGAATCTGTCGCGATGAATGAGTTCAACGCGGGCGACATTCTCGTCATCAGAAAGAGCACTGACGTTATACTCCCCGTCATAAAAAACGCCTCCGCCCTCATAACCGAAGAGGAGCCCGATGATTCCAAGGCCGTCATTGTTGCGCTTGCGCTTGAAATTCCAGTAATCGCAACAGCACTTGAAGCCACCGCCGTGCTGAAAAGCGGAACGGTTGTGTCGGTTAATTCGGAAAAGGGCCATGTGTACAGCGTTGCGAAAATGAAATAATAAAAATTTTTATTGACACATGACCCCACCGACTGCATAGTCGCCGACTATATAGTCGGTTCTCATGAAAGAAGCCTTTTACAAAATACCTCCCGAAAAACGTGAGCGGATCATTACGAATTCCATTGAGGAATTCGCCGAATGGGGCTACGAAAAAG
>CAZPZJ010000201.1:0-6688 GCA_964591055.1 uncultured Leptospiraceae bacterium | reverse complement strand
ACGCCGCCTGGGCGTTGCAGAACAGTATTTTTCCGTCCCTGTCGGTGAGGAAAATGGCGTCAGGCGAGGTTTCGACGAGGATGCGGTACCGCTCCTCCGAGTCGCGGAGGCTGTCTTCAAGCTTTTTTTGCCGTGTAAAATCCTGTACACAGGCGAGAAAGCCGCGGTACTGTCTATCGGCAAAAATCGGTGACGATACGATGCTGACGTACAGGTCGGTGCCGTCGGGCCTTCGCAGAGAATACGTGTACTGTCCCTTCAACCCTCTGCGGCAGTGGTCCACCTGGGCGAGCGCTGCAGTCGTTGAATCCGGTGCGACGAAATCAAGAAAACTGACGCCGGTGATTCCCGATTCGGGTATACCGAGCATCTCGGCCATTCTAGGATTGACAAACTCGGATATCTCTCGGTCACTGATCACCCATACGCCTTCGCTCATGCCCTCAATCAGATCGCGGTATTTGCGCTCGCTTTCCCGGACCCTCTTTTCAGCGCTGTGCTTGTTGAGCGCTATTCCCACCGCGACGGGGAGCTCGCTCGGATTGACCGGTTTGGTAAGATATCCGTACACGTTCGATTTCTTAATTTTACCTATTGTATCCTCGTCGGAGTGCGAGGTGAGATATATGACAGGAAGGTCGAAACGTTCGGTGATGCGGCCGGTCGTTTCAATGCCGTCAAGGCCGCCCCTCAGCGTAATGTCCATGAGGATCAGATCGGGCCTGAGGCGTTCCACACTTTCCACGGCGCTTTCGCCGGTATCAACTACTCCCACCACGGAATATCCGCGCTTTTCGAGTATCCGCTTGATGTCAAGCGCGACAACCAGTTCGTCCTCGACTATGAGGATACTGGAGGGAGCATCACCCATGGTTGTTAATTCGTGTCCGGTCATAATGTATATAAAAGATTATCAAATTAAAAGGCATTGTCAACCACTATAATGCAATGTCGGGATGGTGCGAAACAGTACAATCACCCGTACTATAATGTAGGGACAAAGCGGATCATGGCATTCGCAGGAGTATGCGGCGGGAGCTGAATGGAATGACATCTCATGTGCAAAGAGAAGGGATTAATTACCGGCTGAAGCTTTCGCGTGGCGGATTGTAGTATCCAAGCCTGATGGCGGGATATTTTTCCCTGAGGAGCTTGATGAGATTTCCGATTCCCATGGGAGACGATTCAATGAAGCCGATACTGGCAAGGTAGAAATCCGGATCAATGTTGAGATTCCTTGTCTGAATCATGCTGACCGGGAATTTATCCAGGAACGAGAAAAGCCCGCTGACCTCGGTTTCCATGTCCGTGAAACCGGGAAGGAAAAAAAGGTTTATTGACACGATAATCCCGGCGTCAAGCGCGATAGAAATCGTTCTCATGACGTCATCGAACGAATATGACTGCTGGCGGAAATACCGGTCGTAGTAGGCCCGGCTCGGCGAATTCAGGCTCACGCGTATGGAATCAAGGCCGGCGTCAATCATATCGCTGACCACGGAAGGCAGTGAACCGTTTGTGTTCAGGTGTATGGTGCCCCTGTCCGTTTTCTCGCGGACCATTCGTATGGCGCTGACAAGATCGCTTCCCCTGAGCAACGGTTCGCCCTCGCACCCCTGGCCGAAGCTCATGACGGAATTGTCCACCCTGAGCGCGTGATGCAGCATGGTCTCTGCGATTTCCGCGGGAGTGGGATTGAAATCGATGCGGTACTGGGATTCCGAGAACCCGGAGTCCTTCTGAAGCGAAAGGCAACCGAGACAGTGCGCATTGCATGCGCGGGACGTCGGGATCGGCGCCTCGTAGCGTGACAGAAAAAAATTCCGGGCGCACAGGCAGCCGTATTCGGTGGAGCATCTTGTCAGCTGACGGATGAGCCTGTTTGCGGGATAATCCTGTGTTATCCTGTCAATCGCGTCGCGAAGCTCATTATTGTTTTCGTGAATCAGGGGATCGGAGCGCTCATCATCGTCAATTCGAATCGCGGGCACATAAAACGCACCGTCACGAAAAGCGACCCCGCAGTATGCCCACAGCGGGAGCAACGATGCGTTTTGCAGGGATTGAAACGCCGGCAGAAGCGTGCGCAGATATGCCGAGCTTAAAAACGATGATGCGGCCCATACGGGCCTGCCGTCGGGCGAGCGTCGCAGCGCGTGAAACGAGCTGTCATTCCGGTCGCAGTATACGGGGAGGCGCTCCGGCAGCGAGAACAGCGTGCTGCCGTACGGCATCGGAATAAACTCGGAAAAATCGGGCATGACTGTGCGGAAACCGGTGCGGAAGGCGGGGAGCCTTCCGGGATAATCATACACATTCCCTTTCCTGTCGCAGTACACAAGCGAGAATTCTGATGGTTGTTTGTGCCGTCTGCTCACCTGTCGCCCCTTGCGCGAAGCCTGTTGATTTTCTTTTCGATGTGACGAATAAGCACAGAGATCCTTTTCTGGCGCTTGCGGAGTGTGCGGAATACAGCGTCACGCCGTATGGAGCTCAGTGCTGCGCCGGTATGAGCCATCTTCCGACTCAAGGCAAGCTTTTCACGCCTTGTTTTTTTCCATTCCTCACGCAAGTGGAGGTATTGCTCTTTCAGATGCTCCGGATTCATGATAATTCATGCGGCAGGAATGTTGGTGTGATGAAATTGCTGCAATTCTTTTTATCTCTTCAGGGGTTTTCTGCCTATTTCAACGCTGTCTCCCTCGGACAGCACTACCTGTGAGTAATCGACGGCATGGAGGGGCATCCCGTTCTGCTCAATGAAAACTTTTGACGGATTTATCCCGTACTGGTCAAGCAGTTCCTGCATCGATTTTTTGAAAAAGTCAATGTTCCTGCCGTTCACCATGATTTTCATTATAGTCACCCCACTCATACAGAATGAGAGCGGAAAACACGATGGCTGCTGTTTCGGAACGCAAAGAGGTGAACCCGAAATGCAAAGGGATCCATCCATTATCGCGGGCCTCGATAACCTCTTTCTGCGAAAAACCGCCTTCCGGTCCTACAAGCAATGATACGCTTCCCCGGTTGGGCGTGTTTCGGAAAAACTCCCTGAATCCGGGGCATGTCTCATCGGTGTGGGCGATGAGTCTGGCGCCTTCCGGGGGCGCTGATACGAGTTTTGAAAACTCCACAGCGTCTGAGACAATCGGCGGCCTGTTCCTCATCGACTGCTTTGAAGCCTCCAGCGCGATTCTGCTCCATCTCTCTGATTTTCTTTCTTTTTTTTCATCAATTGACGGCACCGTTCTTTCGGTCAGCACCGGCCTGATGTGAGATACTCCAACCTCTACGGCTTTTTGAATCAAAAAATCAAAATTTTTACCTTTCAAGACAGCGGCGCACAGTGTGAGATCGAAGCGCCATTCACCGCTCAAAACCGGCTCTATGATATCCATCACTATGGTGTGGGCGCTGACTGCATGTACAATACAGCGGTAACAATTCCCGGTCACGTCACGGACCAGGATGTCGTCGCCGGGCTTCACGCGCCTTACATGCGCAAGATGATGGTAATCATCACCGGTAATGACGCACTGTGCGCCTTCAATGGCCGTGTGTATAAAAAACTGCGGCATTATCGCAGCCCGAGCTCCTGGTGCATGAAAACCTTTTTTTCAAACCTCACGTTGTCCTCAAAGGAATGCAGCGTGAGAATGGAAAGCGTGCCTTTCCTGATGTCAAGCATGTCGCACCGGACCGGGATATGCCTGTTCTTGCGTTCAATGATCTGGGCGTATTGTAGTGTCTTGAAAATCACCTTGTCGGAATCATGATAATCGACCCGCATCGGTAAATAGCTGTTTCTCCCGACATAAAGGGTCAGCATGCCGTAGGCCCCTCCCCTGAAAACGGGATCGAGGCGAAGGCGGAGCGCGGCTATCCCCTTGACATCAGCCTCGCCGATGATTTTCGCAGTGTAATTGCTCTGAAGGTCGGCGTTAGAAAAATCAACGAAACTGAAATTCGTAAATGAAATGGGATCGAATTTGTCGATGCCGCTCTTGTGAAAAAGCTTTGTGGAGAGGATGTTGTACACCCAGATATCCTCCCCCCTGAAATTGTAGAGCACTTTGAAGCTTTCACCGCGCTCAGCAGTGCTGAAGGTGAAGAGAGAATCGTCACCCTGCACCATACCGGTGAAATCAACTTTGTTCATCTGCCCTGTCGGGAGGATGTGAACGAGCCTGCCCCGTATTATTCCCTCCGGGTAATCGAGCACCCGATCCACCCTGGCGAGTATTTCCTGCGCTGTAAGCTCAATTTTTCTCTCTTCCTGGGCATGAAGGCATAAGGGGATGAAGCACATGGCACAGGACACCGTCGCCAGAACGAACGCGTGGAAAAATCGCTTTCGCAAATAAAAGATCATCTGAATATCATTCATCCCTGCCGGTGCGCCGGTGCGCGTCGGGCTATGATTCGATGTTTCTCAGACGCATGAGCTCGAATTGCGCCATCTTGTTGTCCGGGTCGTGATCGAGTACGCGCTCGAACGACATGCGGGCGTCGTCATTCATGCCCTGCTTGAGGTACGCCATGCCCAGTGCAAAATGAGCGTTTGAAAAATTCTGGTCGATCTGCACGGATTTTTCAAGCTGAATAATGGCGTTTTTATAATCCATCATCTGATAATACGCCGCACCGCTGAGGTAATAGGCGAACTTGTTTTTCTTGTCGCTTTCAAGGTACAATGATATGTATTCAACCGTCTTGCCGTAGTTGTTCACCCTGAAGTAGTTTTTCGCCAGGTTATAGAGTATTTTGCGGTTGCCTCTGTACAGGGAAAGGCCTTTTTCAAGGTGATCGATCGCCTCATAAAACTTGTTGTCGTCAGTGAGTTTCTTTGCGCTTTTAATGATTTCGACGGCCTCATCTTTCAGCATCTCGATAACGACGAGTGTAATATCGTCTTCAACTGGTGCGCCACCGATAAAGCGCTGGACGTCATCGATAATAAAGCTGGTAAACTCCTCTACGGGAAGATGGCGGTTTTTGAGAATCACCTCCTCAAGGCGGTCAATTGAATACTCCTGGCGGTTCAGGTTGATTGCTTCGGGAATCCCGTCCGTGTAGAGCACCAGCTTGTCGCCGTAATTGAGCTTTGTCGTCTTTTCTTCATAGGTATCACGTGCGTCCTCTATCGCACCGATGAAAAGGCCGTTTGTGTCGAGCTGTTCTACAACCCCCTCCTCGGTTTTCAGGTGCATCGCTTTCTGGTGGCTGGCGTTCGCGAAAGTGACGTTGTATTCCTCGTCGATGACCACGAAAAAGGCGGTGAGATAGTCCTGCGTCTTTACGTGGTCGAGGATGTTCTGATTGACCTCCTGGAATATTCTCCTGGGTGAATCGAACATTGAGCTGGCGTTGTTGAACGCGATTTTCGCCATTGTCGTTACGAGCGCGGCGGGAATGCCATGGCCCGAAACGTCGGCCACCAGGATGCCTATTTTGTTGCCGCGGAGCTGGTAAACGTCATAAAAGTCTCCACCGATTTTCTCCATAGCCACATAGCGGACGGAAAACTTGAGCTCCAGCCATTCATCGATCTGGCCGGGAAGAATGCTCCTCTGTATGAGGCTCGCCATGTCGAGCTGTTTCTGGATCATGTCATCACGCTCTTTGAGGTCGGCCAGCACGTTCTGCAGCTCCTCGGTGCGCTGTTCCACCTTCTGTTCCATGTTCTTGCGGTATTCATCGATTTCATCCGCCATCTCGATAACGGCGTACTCGATCACGGAAAACTCCCGGTCCAGGGAGTGCAGGCGGAACTCTGCGTGCTCTCCAGACGAGATTTCCCTTGTGACACGGTCCATATCGTGAAGGATGTTGAGGATGGAGTTCGTGTTGATGGACATGAGAAAGAGACCGGCGGTAACAGAAATGGAGATGTAGACAATGACGTCGATAATGTTATATTCCCCGAAAAAAATGCTTCGCTGCATGAGTGCGGCGAACGCGAGCAGCGCGACAAACATGAGGATGATGAAGAAGCTGAACTTCACCCTGAGGCTGATGAGAATTCTGGGGCGCTGATACAGCTTCCTGCGACGCAGCTCGTTGAAACATGAAGCCCTCTCGCGGCTTGTGATGATTTCGGTGATGAGATAGGTGGAAATGCCATAGAGCAGTATCACAGTGATGATAGCGATGGAAACCACTTTCGCCACTATTTTGATGAATACTATGGAAAACATGCCGGACACATAGTAATCGTAAAAGATGAACGCCATCAGGAGAATTCCGACCAGCGCCGAATAGAACACGGACGAAAGGCCGTTGATCATCGGGAGGTCGGAGATGTTGACATAAAGCTCCTGAAGATCGTCATTTGAGATGTCGGGATTCAGTCGGGCCCCGTGAAGGTTGCGGTTGACATGGCGCAGGGAGCGTTGAAATGCGGGAATCCCGATCCTTGTAAGCAAACCGAACTGAAGATAGTGAAGACATGTGGGGATGAACACGGCAAGCGGAGTCCATTTTAAGATATCGTTGGATACCTGTTCGTAATGGGAGATAACAAATGATGTACCCAGATAATAGCCGAATATGACACCCATCCATCCGCCAAGCACGGTAAGAAAGACAAGAGAATAGGTATAACTGATCTTCTCGGCGAAAAAATAAAATATTCTCATTCTGATACCCTTGACGCTGTTTTTTGCGCTCTATCAAGAATGCCGGG
>CAZPZJ010000200.1:3322-6700 GCA_964591055.1 uncultured Leptospiraceae bacterium | reverse complement strand
GGTCGCCCCGGCAGGCGATGCGCACGGCGCTCATGTGCGGCGGGCGCATGCCGTAAGGCCAGTCCGAGGCGAACATCACCCTGTCAGGCCCGAACGCCCTGATCAGGGCGCGGATGGCGTGGGGGGATTGAAAGCTCGTGTCCGCCCACACGTTGTCACACCCGGCCAGCCGCGCGCATACCTCGCGCCGCCAGAAAAGGCCGGAGTGGCCCACAATGAATCGTATGCGCGGAAACGAGCGGATCATCTCCGCGATGGGAGCGATCGCGCCGTATTCCGGATTGTTCCTTTTCCTCTCCCCGGCCGGGTAGTATTCGTATTTCCCCGCGTGGACCAGCACGGGCTTTCCCAGCGGCTGGAAGGCCTCGAGCACCCGCGACATGCGGGCGTCCGCGGGAGGGACGCGCTGGATGACAGGGTGTATCTTGAGGCCGTACGCGCCGTTCTTCACATCGTCGCGAAGCTTCCGCTCCATGGAATCCATCCTGTCGAAGTTGACGCTGGTGAAGGGGAGGATGCGCGCGTCGTGCTTTGCGGCCCGGCGCAGGTCGTCAAAGGTGAGATGCGGCTCAATGGGAAGGCAGACGGCGTACTCGATGCCGGCTTCGTCGAGCGAGGCGCTCATGTTCTCGAGCGTCGCGGCCGAGTTCCGGGCGGCCTCGGCCTTTATGGTCTGCCTCCTCATCATCCGGTAGACAAAAAGCCCCAGGCCGAAGTTCCGCATCAGGAGCAGCTCGTTGAGCGCCTGCGGATTGAATACGTCCGGCATGGGTATCCCGGTGCGGAAGATCAGCCGGCCCCCGTCATGGTTCAGCACGTCTCCGAGATGGCTGTGGACATCGATTATCATGCCGCGTCACTCTCCCCTTTGATTTCACGCATCAGGCAAGCGCCAGGTTCAGCGTTTCAATGGAATCCGCGGCGTCGCCCTGCAGCAGGACGACATTGTCTTTTTCGTACAGGGTATTCTCGACGCCGGAATAGCCCGGCCGCGTGTCTTTGTTGCAGACGATGACGTGCCCGGCCTCGTGGACCATCAGAATGGGCATGCCGTAGATGGGCGTCCCTTCGGCGCTGATGGCGGCCGGGTTAACGACATCGCAGGCCCCGATCACGATGGCGACGTCGGTGTCGCCGAACTCGGGATTGATTGTGTCCATCTCGCAGAGCTTTTCGTAGGGGATATCGACTTCGGCGAGCAGCACGTTCATATGCCCGGGCATCCTTCCCGCGACGGGATGAATGGCGAACTTCACGTCGGTCCCCCTGGACACAAGCGAATCGTACAGGGCTTTCACCTGCCACTGAGCCTGCGAGACCGCCATGCCATATCCGGGCACGATGATGACTTTCCCGGCCCTGCGAAGGATGTCAATGTGATCAATGTCCTTTTTGTCCCGCCGATCGGGCGGCGCAGCTTCGTGTTCCCGCGCGTGCGCTCCGGGGCGGGTGGCGCCTCCCGTCAATATGTCCGAAAGGGACCTGTTCATCGCCTTGCACATGATCTTCGTCAAAATCAGCCCTGCCGCGCCCACCACCGCCCCCACCGATACCAGCAGGAAGTCGTTGATGGCGAAGCCGCAGATGGACGCCGCGAGGCCCGAATATGAATTGAGCAGCGAAATCGACACCGGCATATCCGCCCCGCCTATGCGGATGGAGGCGATGAATCCGAACAGCAGTGAGAGCGCTGCGACGGCGGGCGCGAGCGCTGCAATGTGTCGGGGGAACTGCAGGCCTGCCGCGATGCCCGCGGCGCAGAGGGCGATGAGGAGAATGCTCAACGCGGTATGCGCCCTGAGAACAGTCGGCCTCTGCTCCATCCTGCCATCGAGCTTGGCGGCCGCGATGACGCTGCCGCTGAAGGTCACCCCGCCGACTGCGATCGCCAGAAAGCTCGCGAGCTGATTTGTGAAGCCAATGTCCGCGCCGCTTTCAAAGACCAGCGCCAGGGAAACCAGCAGCGAGGCCGCCCCTCCCAGGCCGTTGAGAAGCGCGACGAACTGGGGTATTTGCAGGGTGGTGACTTTGAGCGCCAGCGCCAGGCCGATCAGCCCCCCGCCCAGAAGGCACGCGATCAATTCAGGCACGTCGATTATTTCCCCGCCGACAAGGACGATCGCGATTGCCGCGCACATGGCGAGCGCGCCCAGCCTGTTGCCAGTTACGGCGGTTTTCGGGCTTGCCATCAGCCTGATGTTCAACGCGATCAAAAGGATGATGACCGCCGACAGTGCGTCATACACGCTGAAATTCATTCCCGGTCCCCGCTTTTCTTCTTCTGTGTGAACATCTTCAGCATGCGGTCGGTAACAAGAAATCCTCCCGCGACATTGATCATGGCCAGCACGATCGCGAGCGCCCCCAGAGCCCTGTTTCCCGTGGCCACTGCGGACGCTGTCGTCACCAGCGCACCGAGCACCGTGACGCCGGAAAACGCGTTCATGCCCGACATGAGGGGAGTGTGAAGCAATGAGGGGACCTCCCTGATCAGCCGGTATCCTGTGAGGGTCGAGGCGGCGAACACCGCAAGCAGCAGATATGCGCTCATTTCAGCGCCCCCGACCTGTAAAGCTCGATCTCATCCAGAACGTCCCTGTTGACGATTTTCCCAGAAAGCGTGACGAGTGATGATTTGATGATGTCATCGTTGGTGTTGATCACGATCTTTCCGCCGTCGGCGATGACCAGAAGTAGATTGTAGATATTCCAGGCGAACATCCAGCTTGCGCTTGCGGGGACGGAGCCCGGGATGTTCTGTGTCCCGTCGATGCACACGCCGTGCCTGGTGATGACGCCGCCCGGCTCGGTGAGCCCGCAGTTGCCACCCTGGTCGATGGAGATGTCAACGATCACGGAGCCCGGTTTCATGGCTTCCACCATGTCTTCCGTGACGAGCACGGGGGCTATTTTCCTGGGGATCAGCGCGCACAGTATGATGATGTCGCTGCGGACGGCGGTGTCCCTTATGGCATTCCTTTCCTTTTCCAGCCATTCCGCCGAGAGGTGCTTCGCGTATCCCCCCTCGCCGATGCAGAGCTCGCGGGGGATTTTCGGGTCGACGGGCTTTGCTCCCAGGCTTGACGCCTGCTCCATCGCGTCGGGACGGATGTCCGAGGCGAACACTACGGCGCCAAGGCGCTTCGCGGTCGCGATCGCCTGCAGCCCGGCGACCCCCGCGCCGATGACGAAGACGTTCGAGGGTTTGATGATCCCCACGGCCGTCCCGATCATCGGCATGAACTGCGGCAGCCTGTTCGCCGCGGAAATCACGCCCTTGTATCCCGCGATGGTGCTCATGGAGGTCAGGGCGTCCATCGTCTGCGCCCTTGTGATCCTGGGAACGCAGTCGAGCGACAGGGCGCTCACGCCCTTTTC
>CAZPZJ010000200.1:1739-3222 GCA_964591055.1 uncultured Leptospiraceae bacterium | reverse complement strand
ACGTGGCGGTGATGGGGAAATACCCGGCGCCCAGCGCCTCGCCGATCACCAGCACGTCTGGTGCGATGCCGTGATGCTCGAATGCGAACTTCCTTCCCGTCCGTCCCATTCCCGTCTGCGTCTCGTCGAACACCAGGTACGCGCCGGTTTTGGAGCACAGCTCCCTGGCGAGGCGGAAATATTCGGAGGGGGCGCTGCGGCAGTGGTTTTCGGCCTGCACGGGCTCCATGAAGACCGCCGCGGTCTTTCGCGTCACGGCCTCTTCCAGGGCGCGCATGTTGCCGAACGGGACCTTCCTGACTTCGGGGATGAGCGTGCCGAACAGCGCACCATCACGCCGCTCCGAAAGCGAGAGGGCGAAACCAGTCTGTCCGTAGAAACCGCCGTCAACGGTCACCAGCTCTTTGCGCCCCGTGTTGCCGCGCGCCAGCTTGCAGGCGACGTCCACCGCCTCGCCGCGTGAAACCGAGAAGAACGCGCCGGGAAGCTCCGCGGGCAGAAAGCGAGACAGCCGCTCGCCAAGATCGGCCTTCTCGCGCGAGAGCAGCACGAAGTTGCCCTGGTCGGTTTCCCGCGCGGCCCGCTTGAGCGCCTCGCGCACGCGCGGATGCGCCCTGCCGAGGTTGTACATCCCGCCCCCGCAGTCGCAGTCAAGGTAGCGCGTTCCGTTCTCGTCATGGAGAAAGGCGCCTTCCCGCGCTCCCTCGAAGAAATCATGCCCGCGCGCGGCGCGCGCCTCCCACTGGCCCGGGGTGAACACGGCCTGGTATGCCTCGACCTGCCGCGGCCCCTTGCGGACGCCCGTTTTTTTCCGCGTGTTCATGGCTTATTCCCCCTTCTCGTATGATCGTTTTGTGACGCCGAACAGGTCTTCGAAATAGCGGATCCAGATAAACGACGCGACCTGCAGGTGCTGGTCGTTGAGTAAATCTTTTATCCACGGAATTTTCGACAGCGGCACGGTGAGCCAGAAAAACGACTTCATGGTCTTTATCGCGCATTTGATGCACCCGATGACCTGGCGCATCTCCTCCCCGGTGATGGTCACGGGAAACATGAAGCGCATGACCTGTGGCTGGTTGCCGGAGAAGACGGCGAATATGCCGTTTTTGGAGAGCGAATCCGACATCAGCGTTCCCATGTACTCGTGCGTGTACTCGATGCCGATCATGAGTCCCCTGCCGCGCACCTCCCGCACGATGTGGGGATTGTGTTTCATGATGTCCCGCAGGGCATCCATGAGCATCGCGCCCGTTTCCGCGGCGTTTTCCCACACGCGGTTTTTTTCAAGGTAGTCCAGGACTGCGATCCCCGCCGCGCATCCCAGGTCCGAGCCGCCCCATGAGGCGTGAAAATCCGGGTTGGCGCCCACGAAGCCGGTCAGCAGGGGGCTGTCGCGGTACACCACGGCTGAAATGGGGTAGAGCCCGCCGCTGATCGATTTTGCGACCACCATGATGTCCGGCACCACCCCCGAGTGCTC
>CAZPZJ010000200.1:0-1639 GCA_964591055.1 uncultured Leptospiraceae bacterium | reverse complement strand
ATGTGGCGGGCGAACCTGTTTAAAACTGTTTTCTTCTCTGTCGAGCTCAGCATCCTGTGTCCCTCCATGCATGGCCTTGTTCCGGTTCCTCCCGGAATTGCCGTCGTGAACCTTCCGCCGCAAGGGCGGATATTGAAAGCAGGTGAATTGATAATATTAGTCGAACAACTAAACTATAATGACCACCGGTTTCAGGTCAAGAAATAAATTAGTGGAATAACTAAAAAAAATTGAAGTCATGGTTATAGCCGACAGGCCCGCCGGAAAGCCCATTTCTGTTGACAATGCCGGGTGAATCATGTAATGGGGTTCATTCACAGCGTTTTGCGCACGGGAGACCATGGGAAGAAAAAAAATCCAGGATGAACGCCGATTGCAGATAATACAGGCGCTGTACGCCTGCCTGCTGAAAAAGCCGTTCAGGGAAACGAGCATCAAGGACATCGCCGCCGCCGCCGGGGTCAACCACGGCGTGCTGCACTACTACTTCACCTGCAAGGAGGAGATACTCCTCACTTTCATTGACCACACGCTGCAGAAGTACAAAAACGATTTTATCGACCACATGAAATCGCGTGTCGGAGCCCCTTCCTCTCCCGGGGATGTCATCGCCGAGATGTTCAACTTCGCCAACTACCGGATCATCCTCGACCGGAAGCTCGCTAAAATCTTCATCGAGATATGGGAGATCGGCCTCTACGACAGGAAGGTGCGCGCCAGGCTCAAGGTGCTCTACAATGAATGGGTTCAGATGGCGCAGGACACCATCATCAGGGCAGTCGGGGACGAGACCCAGGCGAGGAGGATCAGCAAGTCCATTGTCGCCTTTCTCGAGGGAATGTCGCTGCTGTCGGTGCTGCTCGACCAGAGCGAATCGGAGATGGAGCAGACGCTTGAGGCGTTCCAGCGAAAAATCATCGGGATGCTGTCGGTTGAGTCACGGCAACGGTAAATTCAATTCGGGCGGCGATTGCGGTTGTCGACATTCCTCTCCCGTCAAATTCTCCCCGATGTGTTGATACGCATTTTAATAACCACGCTTCGGCCCGATTCCCTGCAGGAGGCCTGCCGAAAACATAACATTGATGATTAAGAACCAGCACAAACGGCAGGTAATTTTTTATTGACATTAAACATGGCCTGTTTCTTCTTTATGTAAGTATAAATAGAGCAGATACGAACAATGCTTTATACGGATTACTGTATGAGGGGTTGCGATTATTGTACCTGACGGAAAGGCAGATTCAGTCTTTAAACGGTTTGCTTGCCGAAATTGACTCGTCAATCGGGGATCCCGGCTTTCCTGAACACCTTTTGCACTCATACCTGTCATACTTTCACCTCGATTACTGCCATCTCGCTCATCCTGACGATAACTATGTTTTTATAATCCATGAGGACATGGGATACCGGGATGAGCTTGTTCGCGTGTACCGCGAGCATGAAGAGCATTGCGTGTTTAAAAATGAATCCCTGAGAAACATTCAATGTACCACAACCCTTCACCTCGATTTGGAGCGCTGGGAATTCTCACACAGATCAATCCGCTGTACGATGCGATGTCACGGCATTTCAAGGGAGTTGAAATCATATCCGCGCTTCATCCCGATTCCAACGGGCTTGTCGGGCTCAGGCTTGA
>CAZPZJ010000199.1:0-6725 GCA_964591055.1 uncultured Leptospiraceae bacterium | reverse complement strand
CCCCGAACAGTGTTCTTGTGATGGCATATCAGGTAACAGCCCGAAAATGGCGTCCTCAGAAATTCGATGAAATTGTCTTCCAGGACCACATCGCAACGACTATCCGCAACGGCATAAAACAGGGGCGGATATCGCACGCCTACCTCTTCTCCGGCCCGAGGGGAGTGGGCAAAACGACAACAGCACGCATCGTCGCAAGGGCGCTCAACTGCGCCGAAGGCCCTACCGAAAATCCCTGCGGAATCTGCGAGCATTGCCGCGAAATCCGGGATGGTTCCTCGTTCGACGTAATCGAGATCGACGGCGCCTCCAACCGCGGGATCGAGAACATCCGTGAGCTCCGCGAGAACGTGAACTTCGCCCCGGTGAAGGCGCGCTACAAGGTGTACATCATCGACGAAGTCCACATGCTCACCAAGGAGGCGTTCAACGCGCTGCTCAAGACCCTCGAGGAGCCGCCTCCCCACGTGGTATTCATCTTCGCAACCACCGAAATTCACCAGGTTCCGGAAACCATCCTCTCGCGCTGCCAGAAATACTTTTTCAAAAAAATTCCGCCCGACGCCATCGCCGCGCACCTCGGCGCAATCGCCGAGCGAGAGGGCTTTGACATCGACGTCGCTGCGCTCTACCCGATCGCGAGGGCCGCGGACGGGTCGATGCGCGACGCGCAGTCGTTGCTCGACCAGGTGCTCGCGTTTTCCGACGGGCGCATCAGGGCGGAGAGCGCCCTTGCCATTCTGGGTGTCGTCCCGGTGGAAAGCTACCTCTCGCTGCTCGGTCATATCGCCGGCGCTGATCCCGCGGCGGTCATCGCTGAGATCAGCAGGGTGGCCTCGATGGGGGCCGACCTGCCGCGCTACGTCGCGGGGTTCATCGACATGGTGCGCACGGTGCGCCTCATGAAAAACGGGATCGACATGAAGGACATTTCCGGTTTTTCCGACGCGGAGGCCGCCTCGATCCGGGAGTGCGCGGGCCTCTTTGTCGATTCCGAGCTGAGCGCCTTTTTTAAAATCGCGGCCGAACTTCAGGGAAAGCTCAGGATCGCTTCGAATGAGCGAGTCTACATCGAGATGGCCATGCTCGACATGATCGCCGTCAGGAACGCGCCGTCCATCGCCTCCATCATCAGCAGGCTGGAAGGGAATGCGCCGGAAGAGAACGCGCCGCGCCGGAAAGCGCCGCCGGCGGTGGACGTGAAGGAAAAAAAAAATGATTTCGCGCCGGACGTAAAACCCGCGCCTGCGGCGGGCCCCGTTCCCCCTGCGCCCGCCGAAACCGTGGCCGCGCCGCCTCCCGTCCCCCGGAAAAAGGAGCCGCGCCGGCTCTGGACTGAATTTCTCGCCTCGCTGCGCGACCGCAAGCCCCTGCTCTACCTGAGTTTAAGGGACGCCCGCATGGAGATCAGCGGAGAGACGCTCAGGCTGTCCGGCGACGGGGCGTCGTCAACGCTTGAAAGAATGCTCGACGCGGGCGACCGCGTTTTCATCGAGCAGGAGTTTTCCAGGCTGGCATCCAAATCTCTGCGACTTGATATCGCGGCGGAAGGCGCGGCAACCCCGGAGGCGACTTCGCCCCCGCCGCCCGACGCGGTCATGGAATCATCGCCGGCGCCCGAAGACATGGCACCGAACAGCCCCCTGGTTGATAAAATAGTGGAGCTCTTTCACGGTGAAATCATCGAACAGAAAGGAGAATAGCAATGCTGAAAGGACTCGGAGATCTCGGCAACATCATGAAGCTTCAGAAGCAGTTCAAGGACATCCAGAAGAAGCTGAAGAAGACGGTGGTCGAAGGCGAAAACGCGGACGGCTCGGTGAAAGTCAAGGTGAACGGCGAGTACAGGCTCGTGGAAGTCAATATTGCCCAGGAGCTCATCGACAGCGGCGATAAGAAGAAAATCGAAAAGGCCATCGTGCTCGCGTCCGACATCGCCTCGGAGAAAATCCGCGAGCAGGCCGCGCAGGAGATGTCAAAGCTCACCGGCGGCATGAACATCCCCGGCCTCGCCGATATGTTCAAGTAGGCGGCAGGCCATGCGCGGCGGCTCTCAATACCTCGACGCGCTTGTCAGGGAGCTCTCGCGGCTTCCCGGAATAGGTCCAAAGAGCGCCTCGCGCCTCGCGTTTCACATCCTTAAAATGAAAAAGGACGATGTCGCGAGGCTCGCACTCTCCCTGACCGACCTGAGGGAGCACATAAGGGCCTGCCAGATATGCGGGGGAATCGCCGACGGGCCGCTCTGCCACATATGCGAAAACGAGTCCAGGGACAGGACGGTGATCTGCGTGGTCGAGGAGCAGAAAGACGCTCTCACCATCGAGCACACCGGCGGCTTCACCGGCCTCTTCCACGTGCTCGGAGGCGTGCTCTCCCCGCTTGACGGAATCGGCCCCGACGATCTCAGCATCGCGCGCCTCGTGGAGCGCTGCCGCTCGGGGCCGGTCAGGGAAGTGATCATCGCGACAAATCCCACCATTGAAGGCGACGCCACGGCGCTGTACCTTGCGAGGCTGCTGAAAGACATGGAAATCAGCGTCATGCGAATCGCGCACGGGCTGCCTGTCGGTTCGGACATGGACTTCGCCGACAGCGCAACCCTGCTGCGATCCATCCAGGCGCGGACGAAGATGTAAACGCTACTTCTGCTCCACCTGCTGTTCCGCCGGCTGCGCGTGCTCCTGCGCTCCTTCCTGCGCGGGCTGGGCGATGGCGTTTCTTGCCATTTCTGAAATGAGGTTTGTGCCGCGCGCCACTTCTTCGAGCTTTTTGCGCGCTTCCGCCTTCTTGTCCTCGCCGCCCGACTTCATCGCATCCATGGCGCTCTCGTACGTTCTCGCGTCAACCAGTATCTGCGGGTCGTCAACATATCCGCTCTCCACCCACTGGCCGTTGAGGTATTTACCTTCAATTTTTCCGGCGTAGACCTGCACCCAGTTGGCCTTCTCCCCCACCACAAACCCGATGGTCCCCCGGGGAATTGTCAGATGAACGGCGCTGCCGGATGTGGGGCGAACAAACGCCTTTACGTTATCCACGAACACGATCACCCTGTCGGCGAGATGGCGTGCCTCGAGGAAACCCTCCGCGTCATCCGCGAGCTTCACCCTGGCGACATCGAGAGTCTTTCCCTGCGGCGTGGTAATCTTCTCCTCGCCGATCAAAGACACCATCTCCCCCTTTTCGAGGACCGCGAGGAACCCCTTCAAGTCACTGCCCTTCATCACCTGCACGCGGTACTTCGCGTATTTCTTCCCGAGAATCTCATCCTGCCCTTCATCTGTCCGGGCGGTCTGGTCCGCCTTCTTGCAGCAGAACGGCAGCATCACGCACAGCGCAAGCCCAAGAATCAGTGCTTTCCTCATAATGCCTCCACGAATAATTGTATGAATTGAAATGCTACATCCATTTTTTTGCGATGTCAAGAATTTATATGCCCCCTTGACAGAAAGGCATTCTGCGGGCTATATTGATAGAGGAGAAACAGCACGAGGCTACTGCGGGAGGTTCATCCAGGGAATGATTTACGGTACCGGCATCGACATCGTCAGCATGGAGCGGGTCAGAAAAATCGCCGATTCGCACCGCGGGCGCTTCGCGGAGAAAATACTCACCGAACGGGAAAAGCTCCTCATGGAAGGGAAAAACGTCTACGAGTTCCTGGCGGGCCGGTTCGCCGCCAAGGAGGCCGTCATCAAGGCGATGGGCAACGGCGCGCTCCGCTTCACCGACATTGAGATTCTCAGCGATGAAAACGGCAGGCCGTACATGGGAAACCCTGAATTCCTGAAGTCCTCCATTGAGGCGGGAAGAAACACGATACGGGTCCACCTCAGCATCAGCCACGAGCACGATTATGCCGTGGCTTCAGCCGTGATAGAAGTCGAGTGATCAGACCAGGCAGAGCCCGTAGTTGGGATGCGCCCTGCACAGCTCCTTCACCGCGCCTCGAACCCTCTCCAGCGCCGCGTCGTCCGACATGTTCTCGATCACGTCGCATATCAGCGATCCGATGCGCCGGAACTCCTCTTCGCCGAAACCCCGCGTGGTCAGCGCCGGGCTCCCGAGCCTGATGCCGCTGGTGACGAAGGGCGACTTGTCGTCAAACGGCACGCCGTTCTTGTTGCAGGTGATCCCCGCCTCGTCGAGCCTGTTGGCGACGTCCTTGCCTGTCAGGTTTTTGTTGCGAAGGTCCACGAGCATCAGGTGGTTGTCGGTGCCTCCGGAGGTGATCATGAGCCCGCGCGACATCAGCGTGTCCGCCAGCGTTTTCGCGTTTTTTATCACCTGCTTCGAGTAATCGCTGAATCCCGGCCTGAGCGCCTCGCCGAACGCCACCGCCTTCGCGGCGACGGTGTGCATCAGCGGCCCGCCCTGCGTTCCGGGGAAGAGCGCCTTGTTCATCTCCATCTCCATGCTCTTCTTCGCGAGGATCACGCCGCCGCGCGGCCCGCGCAGCGTCTTGTGCGTGGTCATGGTGACGTATTCCGCAAGCGGCACCGGCGACGGGTGGTCTCCGGTCGCGACGAGCCCGGCGATGTGCGCAATGTCCACCATCATGATCGCGCCCACCGAGTCGGCGATCTCGCGGAATTTCGCGAAATCGATGATGCGCGGATACGCCGACGCGCCCACGACGATCATTCTTGGTTTGTGCTCTTTCGCAAGCCTGGCCGCCTCGTCATAGTCGATGCGGTGGGTTTCCTTCGTCACGCCATAGGACACGATTTTGTACGTGAGTCCCGAGAAGTTCACCGGCGAGCCGTGTGAGAGATGCCCGCCGTGCGCGAGGTTCATGCCCATCACCGTGTCTCCGGGCTTCAGGCAGGAAAGCATCACCGCCATGTTCGCCTGCGCACCGCTGTGCGGCTGGACGTTCGCGGAGTCTGCGTTGAAGAGCTTTTTGATCCGCTCGATGGCGATCGTCTCCACCTCGTCAACGAATCCGCACCCGTTGTAGTAGCGCTTGCCGGGGTAGCCCTCGGCGTATTTATTGGTCATCGTCGACGCAGACGCCTCGAGCACCGCCTTCGACACGTAGTTTTCCGACGCGATCAGCACCAGCGTCTCCTCCTGGCGCCTGTTCTCCTTCTGTAAAACCTGATACACCTCGGGATCGGAATGTTCGATCGCCCAGTGTTGCATGCACATGACTGTCACCTCGCTTGAATGGTGTGAGAGAACATCCCTATGATACGAACAAAAACCCGTGTCAAGATAAAAAACCCAGTGAGAAAAATTTCGATCCCTGGAGGATGAGTAATGATTCCTCCATTGCTCCTTCGCCGTTTAATTGCAACCGATCCCGGAAGATTCTGTCTTTATCGGCATACAAGCGAAGGAGACACATTACATGCCGGTAAATAAAAAAGAAACAGTATCATTTTATTCGCATCTGTTGGGTGTTGTAATCGCAATACCGGGCCTGGCGCTGCTGATAGGTGCGACGAAAGACAACATGAGCTTCTTGACGGTGGCGGTTATATACGGATTATCGCTGATCCTTCTGTACGCCGCGAGCTCCCTGTATCACGGATTCAAGAAAAAAGATGATGAGATATCGTTCTGGCGCAAGCTCGATCATCTGGCGATATTCGTACTTATCGCGGGAACGTATACCCCTGTCTGCTACCTGTATCTCGATGGCAACGTGCGCTGGATCGCGTTAGCCATTCAGTGGGGTTTTGTGTTGTTCGGCCTGTTTTTCGTGCTCATCTGGCAGAATGCCCCGAGGCTTCTCTATACCGCGATCTATGTGATTATGGGATGGATGGCGGTATTCCTTATCGGGAAGATGTGGCCCGCTATGAGCGCCGAATCGCTTGTCTGGCTTTTTGCTGGTGGCGTTTCCTACAGCGTCGGCGCTGCGATGTACGCGTTAAAAAAACCGGTCCTGAAACCGGGGGTTTTCAGTTTTCATGAGATGTTTCATATATTCATTCTGATCGGGTCTTTCATGCATTTCATGATGGTGTACCGGACGTTCCGATTCATGATCGCGGGATAACTGATCGACTTCATCCGTCCTTGATGAATGGGCGGAGTGTATACCAAATCCGCCTTTACTCCATAGATGGATTCGATCGCACGCAGATGCCCCTGCATGGTCAGCAGATGGGAATGTTTTGCATAATCCCGGAACAGGTGGGTGAATACTACCACATCCTATGGCCAGGATAAATACACCGGACCTTCGTGTGTCACTCCTCGCGACTACGGCAACGTTCAGACAGCATTAAGGCCAGCGCTTCACTTGAACCTGAACGATTCAATAACATTGTCCGCCTGTTTGAATACGGCCTCAGAGGCCTCGAACAGCGCCAGCGAGTCGATGAGGATGGCGCGGTTCCCCTTCACGAAGATGAACGCCCGGTACGAACACTTCTTGTTATCGCCCTTTCTGAGGAATCCCAGGTGCATTTTTGAGACGGAGTCGGCCATGAAGCGCGACGCGAGTCGGGACATGTCCGCGGGGGGAGTGAACACCTTGACGTGCGCAATGTTCTTCATGCGCTGCCGCATCAGATGGAGCGCCGTGGAATTGTTCGCCGGTCCGTCATATATTCTGATTTGAACCGACCTGTCAGGAGACCACGCCGCCGCCACCGCACCCGCTTCCTGAGACTGGTTCCATCCCTCCGGCAGGCTGAAGTGATACGGCCGATCCTGTCCCTTCACAGAGGCGATGCCGCACAGCATGATTACAAAGGCTCCGCACACCA
>CAZPZJ010000198.1:0-6726 GCA_964591055.1 uncultured Leptospiraceae bacterium | reverse complement strand
CTTCCGATCGACAGGAGATAGACGTCTGTCATCGAGTAGTCGGGGTGGCGCTTCAGAAGGTCCCGCACCCGCCCGGCAATGTACCTGTCCGCGAAAAGGCACCCTCCCGACGGCGACTCGTATTCATCAATGCCGTATTTTTCAGCAAGGTCCATCTGCTCCCTCCGGCCCCGCCCGCTGATGTTCAGGAGCATGTCCCGGTTGACTATCCCTTCCCTCTCGGGGATAGTGGGCTCCAGATGCAGCGCGCAGAGCGGCCGAAGGAGCCTTCCCTCGATGCCGCTTTCCTTTTCAAGAAGGCGCATGGAGTTGCGCATCTGTGACATGGGGCGCTGGCCGAGCACCTCTCCCGTCGCCACAAAAGAGGCTCCGGATGCGCGCATGATTTCCGCGGCTTTTTTCAGGAAGTATATTTTACAGTCCAGGCAGGGATTGACGTGCCTTCCGTACCCGTAGCGGGGATTTTCGATAATATCCATATACTCCCTGCCGCAGCGGATGTGAATGAGTGGCAGGTTGATCCGGCGGGCATACCGGGACGCGTTCAGTTCCTCCGGGTCGGCATCGGGAGCGGTAAAGGGAAGGATGAAATGGACGCCCGTCAGTTCAATGCCCTGGTCGAGGAGAACACGGGAGGCGATCAGGCTGTCCAGGCCGCCTGAATAAAGAAGAATTCCCCCTGCCGGTTTCATATCTCTTCGTGGTGAATAAGCTGAACTGAAACAATGTCGCCCCTGCGCGCGCCGGATGACTCCTCGGGCAGGATGATGAGGCAGTTCGCGTCCTTCATTGACCGCAATATGCCGGATCCCTGCGGGCCCGTTGTCGTCACGTGGATGACTCCGTTTTCAATAAAGAATCGACCGCGGAGATAATGTACGCGCCCCGCTTTTTTCTGAATGTCTTCGTGAAGAACTGCGTTGAGGACGGGTTTGCTGAGCTTTGAGGCTCCCGTCATTTTCAGAATCGCCGGTCTTACAAACTGGATGAAAGATACGATTGAGGAAACCGGATTGCCGGGAAGTCCGAAGAAAAGCGTGCTGTCCTTGACGCCGAACACGCAGGGTTTACCCGGTTTCATCCTGATGGTCTGGATCATGATTTCCACGCCAAGCTCCATCATCGAGGCCCCGACGTAATCGTATTTCCCCATGGAAATGCCGCCCGACGTGATGATGATGTCATGGCCGAGGGCGGAAGTGAGTTTCTGCCTGGTGTCGTCCATGGTGTCGCGGGCGATGCCGATGTAGCTGGGAAGCGCGCCGTATTTCCTCACTTCCGCTGCGACCGAATAGGCGTTGCTGTTGCGTATCTGGCCGTGTGAAAGAGCGCCGCCGACTTCGGCGATTTCGTCGCCGGTGGAAATGATGGCCACGCGCGGCTGCCTGAAAACGGGGACCATCACGTGGTTCAGCGATGCGAGCAGCCCGATTTCCCCGGAGCCAAGGCGCTCTCCCCTGGCAAGAACTACCGCGCCCTGCCTGATGTCCTCGCCCGCTCGCCTGACGTTTTCCCCTGTGCCGACTTCCCTGAACACGCTGACGGTGCTGTCGCTTTCCCCGGTATCTTCCACCTGCACAACGGCGTTTGCCCCCCTGGGGATGGGGGCCCCCGTCATGATGCGGATGCAGCTTCGGCTGTCCGCCAGGACCGGTGACGTATCCCCGCCGGCCCTGATTTCCCCGGTAACGGTCAGCCGTGCGGGGGTGTTGCGGGTTGCGCCTGTCGTGGATTCAGCGACCAGCGCGTATCCGTCCATGGCGGAATTGTCGTGCGGAGGGACATTGATGTCCGAAATGACATCCGCAGACAATCTTCTCCCCGAAGCATCCACCAGGGGGACCGATTCATGCTCAAGAATCGCGGTGTGTTCAAGGATAATGCTGAGCGCCTCATCGGGCGACAGGATCGGCTGGTTCGTGTGTGACATAATAGGAATTGTTCCCTGCACTGTGTAATTAGAAACGATACGGTGCAATGATAGTAGGAACGCTCCCCTGTTCAACAATAATTTCCAATTATCCGCCCGTGACGCCGGATGCTGTGAGGCTTTTTTTCAGTGTCGAGATCGCATCACGGTAGTGTTTCTTTACGAGATATGGAGACAACGATTCTTCAGCCGATATTTTCCTCATTGTGTATCCATGGTAAATCCTCTTGAGAATGATCATTCTTTGCAGTTCGGGGAGGTCGCGAAGCGCTTCCTGCAGGCATGAGATGACATCGCCTTCGATGAACGGCTCCTCGGACTCAATCAACATCATGTCCGAATCGCTGATATCGTCAATGTTGTGAAACGAGCTGTGTTTCAACTCGTTGCGCTGTCTTCTCAGGTAGTCGTAGGCCGTATTTCTCGCAACCCGGTGCAGGAATATTTTTATTGTGAGACATTCGGGATCCAGGAGTATTTTTCTCTCGTAAAGCTTTAAAAAGACGTCATTTCGCAAGTCCTCGGTCACGTGCTGGTCGGCTACATAGTTATGAATAATGTTGGATATGTAAGCAGAATACTTCAGATATGTCGTTTCGAAAAGCCTGTCATACGAGATTTTGTCATTCATGCTCTTTCTCCATGCGGTTCCCTGATGAAATATACGCCCCTTGCGGGGCCCGCTATCATGTGCAAAAAAGGCACGGATATGACAAAAAAAAATGCGGAGGGGTGTGATCAGTGAACTGCGGCGGGTTCGGCCCGGCAATACTCGGCCGTGTGCAGCGGCCTGGAGCCCGGCTCGTCGTCAACGGTGAAAGAATCAAATGAATCGACATCGAGCCCTAGATCGCGGGCGGCATCAATATAGAAATGGAGAACGCTGACAAGACGTCGGATTGCGTCATTTTTCGATGGCCCGTAACAGTTTATGTCAAGTTCGGGGCAGGTCGCGATCACTTCTGTTTCCGTCTCCAGTGTTTTTATGGTTATCCTCACGATGTCTTTCCTCTGCGGCGGGTGTTGTTGCCGGGCCGGGACGGATGTATCACATTTCCCGCGGCCGGCCCCGATAGCGTGTTCGCGACGGGCACAGTTCAATTATCGTCAGCACTGAAAAAGCCCTTAAGAAAATAAGAGGGACATGTTTTCCGGAAGTACCCTGATCGGAGTGAATATCGATAATGTCGGAGATGACGGGGATTCAAATGTCAAATAAATATTAATGCATTAAAAATAAATAAAGGTAGTTTAATTATAATTATCAATAATATGTTTTATTGCGAAAGGGATATGACGAAATGAACATAAGTGACTAATATTATCGCTTTAAAAAAATTTATCAAAAAGTTTTTTTAGAAGGGTAAACTTATTTTGTTGACAAATGAAGGCGCGCTGATTCTATGGTTGAAAACTATTTTGGCTTCATGCGGGGTGAGTTGGGGAACAAGGCTGTAAACGCGTTTATCGGTTATTCCACTGCGGGTTTGCAACTGGCGATTGTTCTTGTTTTGTGTGTGTATGGCGGTTATCGCCTCGATCTGAAGCTGAATTCCAGCCCCGCCTTCGTAGTCACGGGGGCGATCCTTGGAATGGGGATTGGGCTTTACAATCTGTTGCGCGGGCTCAAAGAGGTTGACAGGATTCTCCGGGAGGAGAAGGGTGGAAGTGAAACAAAAAGGCGTAAGTGGCTTTAGCGGGCATTATAGTTTGCATCTTATTCGTTAATCAATAATTACAGGCGGGGTATGTTGAGCGATGGTACATTTCTTGTATAACATAACCGGCTTTTTTGCTTCTCATGGCGGTGAAGAGGAGTCTGTGAGTGACATAGTCATGCACCACCTTACAGATCACGTGGTAACCGCCGGGCCGGAGTCCAATTTTTTCATCAAATTCATTGCCGATCTTAATAATACCGTGCTCAGGGACAAGCTTCTGGGTATTTTCGACATGAGGATAACCCGCTGGGTGCTTATGATGTGGATCGCGGCGTTGCTGTGTCTGCTCGTGTTTGTTCCTGTTGCGCGCAAAATCAAAAAGGCGAAAATGGGATCAAGCTCCAGATGGGTACAGCTGTGGGAGGTCCTGATCAGCTTTGTGCACGATGAGGTGGTTGAGCCGAATTTTGATCACCACTATGTGAAGAGCGCCATGCCTTATTTCTGCAGTCTTTTCTTTTTCATTCTTTTCTGCAATCTCATCGGTCTTGTTCCCGGCATGTCTACCGCGACCGGTAATCTCGGGGTGACCGGGGGGCTCGCGTCATTAACGCTGCTTGGAATGATTCTCGTCGGCTCTTTGAAGCAGGGGCCGCTATGGATCGTTACCGGCGTGGTTCCTCACGGGATCCCGCTTTTCCTTTTCCCGCTGATGTGGGTAATTGAGATTATGGGTCTCATGATCAAGCCCTTTGCTCTCACCGTTCGTCTTTTCGCGAACATGACAGCGGGCCATATCGTTGTTATCATTTTTATCTATCTTACAATCATGTTTAAAAGCCACTGGGTGGGTGTAGGGTCGGTGACTGGAGCTCTTCTCATAGATATGCTCGAGTTGCTGGTTGCGTTTATCCAGGCTTATATTTTCTCGGCCCTTTCAGCCATGTTTATCGGGTCGACCATGCATGCCCACTGATGTGCTGGCATGCGTTTGCGGGCCGGCTGCATTTGCGTTCCGGCCGTGCGAAGCGGTTTGTGTGGCATCACAGCCGGCTGCATGAAAAATGCGGCCGTGTGGCGGAATACAACTAATAAATTCACAGGAGGAATCCAGATGGAAAGCGCTTTAGGGATGTCGTTCTTGGGTGCAGGTTTTGGCGCAGGTTTGATCGTGTTCGGTGCTGCTCTTGGTATTGGCAAGCTGGCCACCGGTGCTCTTGAGGGAATGGCTCGTCAGCCGGAACTCAGCGGGGACCTCAGGACGGCTATGATCATCGCCGCAGCTCTTATCGAAGGTTTCACGTTTTTTGCTCTTGTTGTGACCTTCATGCTCGCGACGAAGACTGCTCCGACCCCTGCAGCTGCCCCGGCCCCTGCTCCTGCCGCTCAGCAGGCTGCTCCGGTAGCTCACTAGTTCAGGTTTGAGGCTTGTAGTTTATTGTTTAACGAGTGTGTAGTTTTTTGCAATAAGTGGATTTGAAAATTATCAGAATATGGAAAGTGTGCTATGGAAGTCATTAAAGAAGGTCTGTTGAAGGTTGATCCGGGTCTTTTTCTGTGGACGGTGATTACATTCGTCGTCCTGATGTTGATTCTCTGGAAAGCGGCCTGGAAACCCATTGTGGAAGCTTTGGATGCGCGAGCTGAGAAAGTTCGTTCGGACATTGAAAACGCCGAGAAAATGCGTATCGAGGCGGAGAAGGCGATGGCCGAACACAAGCAGATGCTCGACAAGGCACATAATGAGGTAGCACAGATTATTGCGGAAGGCAAAGCGGACGCTGAACGGTTAAAAAATGATATCGTTGAGAAATCAAATGCAGAAGCGCAGGGAATGATCCAGTCTGCACGGAAAGAAATTGCGCTTGCAAAAGACAAAGCGCTCGAAGAAGTCAAGTCTGAAATAGTAAATTTGTCTACTGAAATAGCATCCAAGATCATACAGAAGAGTTTAAATCCTGAAGATCAGAAGGGCTATGTAGAAGAAGCCCTCACGAAGATAAGGACAGTTCAGTAATACTGAACTGTCCTCGTCTTCCAATCTATCAAGAAAGCGGGGTGGAGCTGTGGTAGTCAATGAGGTCGCAAGGGTATACGCGGGCGCTTTGCTTGAAAGTGCTAAGGAAAAGAACATTCTTGATCAGGTTGCTGAAGAGCTGAAATCGGTTGTCGACCTGATGAATGAAGACAGGGATTTCCGGCTCTATATCAACGTGCCGGGTATTCCCAAAGACGCGAAGAAGGAATTTATTGGTAAGGTATTCGCAAAGCATTTTTCCGAAATAACTATTAATTTTATAAAAATACTTATCAACAATGATCGCCAGGGGCTTATCGAAGAGATCCTTGAATCCTTCGGCGAATTGCTTGATGAAGAAAAAAACAGGCTTCGTGTGAAAGTTATTTCAAGCGCGAAGCTCGATGATTCTCTGCGTAAAAAAGTTGAGTCATCTCTGAATGAGAAATTCAGGAAGGACATCATTATCGAAGAAAAAATCGACGAGTCGATTCTCGGCGGAATTATAATCAGAATCGGTGATTTAATAATTGATGGATCTTTAATTAAAGATCTTAAAAATATAAAATCAAGGTTATTACAAAGTAAAGTCAGGAGCGATGTGGCATATGAAGATTAAAACTGAAGAAATAAAATCAATTATTAAAAGCGAGATAGTCGGATATAAATCTGAACTTGATGTAAGCGAAGTTGGATCTGTTATTCAGGTCGGTGACGGTATCGCGAAGATTTACGGGCTTGAAAATGCGATGGCGGGCGAGATGCTCGAGTTCGAAAACGGCGTGATGGGGCTGGTGTTCAACCTCGAAGAGGATTCGATCGGTTCCGTTATTCTTGGCGACTACCTCAAGATTGAAGAGGGTTTCCAGGTTAAAAGGATGAACAAGGTTCTCGCGGTGCCCGCCGGCGAAGAGCTGCTTGGGCGCGTTGTCAATCCCCTGGGAATTCCGCTCGACAATAAGGGCCCTATCAACGCTGCGGCGATTCGGCCGGTCGAGTTTACCGCTCCCGGTATCGCGGACAGGCAGCCGGTGAAGGAGCCGCTCCAGACCGGGGTAAAGGCCATCGACTCGATGATCCCGATTGGAAGAGGCCAGCGAGAGCTCATCATCGGCGAC
>CAZPZJ010000197.1:5258-6738 GCA_964591055.1 uncultured Leptospiraceae bacterium | reverse complement strand
AATATAATCGGGAAAAAAGTACCGTTTCACAAAATTGAGCGCGAACTGATCCGAAGGTATATCTACGGCGATGTCATGGTTAATGGCTGGATTACGACAAAATCCGTGTTCGCAGTGAAAAAGAAAAAGGAGCTGCCTGTCGGGACGGTCGGGTTCATTACCGGAAAGGAAAAAATTTACCGCAGAATTGAGGAAGGAAGGAACGAGGTGATGCGGCTTGCAGCGTATCTTGCCGCGGCTTCAACGGCCATTTCTTTGATAATATTCTTCATTGTCATGCTGAGATACAGAATGATCGCGGTAAACACGGAAAAACTCGCCGCGGTGCGGGAACGCCATGTGGAGGGGAAAATCCCCGCCCGGGGCTCTGTCAGGACTGATGATGTGACGGGAGAGGATTCTGCGCATGTGAATGTCGTGAATGCAAACGCGGACGATGAGACGGCGGCCGGGAAGCCCGCTGTGGAAGGGCCTGAGCGCGGCACGGAAGTGATGTTTCTCGGGAAGGAAGTGAGAAAACCGGTTAAGGACGCGATTCCGATAAAAAAGATGAAAGCGTGAGGCGTGCAATGATCTATATCGACCACAATGAACAATACGACGGGAAGATCACCGTTGTCACACTCGGAGGATATCTTGACAGCGATACCGCCCCTGATTTTGACGATTACATTGATGAGCTTATCCGGAAAAACCGCAAAGCCATCGTGTGCAACGCTTCAGGCCTTGAATATGTGAGTTCACAGGGCATCGGGTCGATGGTATACGCGCACCGGAAGATCGCCGACGCCAGGGGGATGCTGGTGCTCTGTAATCTGAAAAATGAGATAAGGACCCTGTATGGAATGCTCGGATTTGACACGGTCCTGAACATAGAGGACAGTCTTGACGGCGCGCTCGGCAAGGCCGCACGAAACCTGGATATCGGCATGGTGTCCGATGTCACTGCCGACCATGAGGGGGGCGGGGACATTCAGGTCCAGATTATCGAAGAGCACGATGAGTCACCACCGGCGAGGAGCCTGACCGCGGAGGGCGAAACGGCGGCAAAGAAGGGTCCGGCGAACGGATTGTTCGAATCGCCCCTGGTTGTGGAATGCGCGTCATGCGGAGGGCTTATCAGGGTTCCCGGTGAGGGTTCTTACATCTGTCCCGAATGCCATACGGAGTTTTCGGTTGACGCCGACCAGACCGTGATCTTTTAGCGATGCAGGGTCGGTTCATTATGTCTCGTTTTTAAGGGCTGGTTTAAAATAGAATTGACTTTATAGCGCGACTGTTCTACTTTCCAAAAAGGCGAGACGGGCGCCCCCGGCTCCCGTATCAGAATAATCCGCCACCAGGGGAATGATATGAAGGTTATTCACGTTCTAAAGCGAATCGAGCTGATTGAAGAGGACATACGCGACCTGAAGAAAATGGAGAAGACCCTCGCGAAGAACAAATCTTTTTCCACGCCCATTTACATGTCCATAGAAAA
>CAZPZJ010000197.1:0-5158 GCA_964591055.1 uncultured Leptospiraceae bacterium | reverse complement strand
GATGACATCATGCTTTTGACGCAGGACCAGATCGACATGAAGATCCGCAACATGGAAGAAAAAAGCAGGGTAATGAAGGATGGCGCAAAACCGGCTGAGGACAGGGACGATGAAGGGGACGAACACATCAAGCTGCTCGACATAGCGCTTGAAAAAGGTTCACTTTCAAAAAGCGATATTGAAACCGAAAAAAAGAAAGTGCGGTTTTTTAAGGATAATTTTCCGGGCAAGGACTATTGAGTGTGCCTGAGCTCCTTTTCCAGGAGCAGTTCAAGCTTGTACTTCTCAAGAAAAAAACGGGTGCTGCTTGCGGGGGCGCCCTTTTTATTCGGCATTGCCAGCTTCAACCCGTCTATGAATGCTGTTTCCTCCTGCATGGATGAGTGAATTGCGCGCAGCCCCCCCCCGGATCCGAAGAGCTCGCCGGACCTCATGGGCCCCCGCTCCGATCCATCCGGGAAGGTCAGGCGGTATAATGCTTCCGCCGTGGCGTTCCACTCCACCTCCGCGTGTATTCCCCGGCTGCTGTTTTGTTTCAACAGGGCCATCTCGGTTATTCTGGCGGTCTCATTGCTCACAACCGGGGCATTGTACTGGTCAAGACCTATCTTCATGATCCTGAAGATTTTTCCGTTGATCCGCTCCTCTCCGGCGGCCGTGTTGACGGCCTGCGTTACGTAATCGCAAAAATGGCAGAGGTTGCTCAACAGGATGTTTTTGAGCTGCAAAGGCCTTGTGAAAATGAAAGGGTTTCCTGTTTCGTTGACCAGGTACGCCATGACGCATTCGGGGGTCTCCTCGTAAAGCACGCTGATCGCGTTGCGCTTCCATGACTTCATTATGAACGCGAGGCGCTCAATCACGTCCTCCCCGGTGAAATGGTATCGGATGCCGTCCCTGGGCTTGAGCGATATCGCCGAGTAGAAGTTCGACGGGCTCTGGTATGCGTTCACTTCAATGGTTTCGGCGTAGCGCGACATGATGTGGTAGCGACCGCAGGCTGAGGTGATAAATCGGGTACACGGCGTTTTCGACTCCTCGACGAGCGCGGCGTACGATTCCCGGAAAAAAGAGATGATTCTCTTGTAATGCTTCCTGTATGATTCCGGGGCGATGATTTTACAGTACGAGTCAAAAGGAAGCCGCTGTTTCATCCCGTCGCGCACGACGGTGGTGACGATGTGCGCGATTTCACCTTCCCCAGTGTACTCCCTGAGGTAGGACTCGCCCCAGCTCGTGTGGTAAAGGTGGTGGACTGTTTTAATGCCGTCGGTGTTTTCCAGATTGAAGTTGATGATCACCATGTTGAGGAGCGTAAACTCCGGCTTCAGATAGTAGTCATTTCTTGTCTGGATCCGCTTGCCGGAAAAAAAAGCGCAGATTTCATTGAGGAGCTCAACCACCGAGTTCTGGTTGACGCGGTAGAATCCCGACTGGATGTTCAGGCGTGAAAAATTTGGATCGTAGATTTTATTGAGCGCCATCCACGCGATGAGTGAGAGTATCGATTTCGATGTCTTGATGGTGGTTGATGAAAACGAATCGGCGCCCCGGTCGCGCTTTGAAAGGCGCCATTCCGGCTCCTTGACCGAGCGGTCCACCGGCTCCATGTAGAGAATGGATTCGGCGGGGGTGTCCTTGAAGGTGATGAGCTGCTCGATCTTGTCAGGATCGGAGCGGAAGTGTGTCGTGATTTTCCTGGACAGCAGCTTGAAGTCGGATTCCGATATCTTGTGTTGAAGGTTCATCCCCGGTATCTGTGCTGAGATGTTCTGGTAGCTGAGCAGCATGAATTTTTTTACGTTGTCCCAGAACGCCATTACACGTGTAAAATCCCAGTTGTCGAAATTGTCAAGGTCGCGGATGGTCTCGATGTTCCAATCCCACTGCCGGACGTAGGCAAGCATGACACGGACGCGGTAGGGGATGTTCTTCCTGTCCTTGACGCCCGTGTAGCGTGATATCTGCGGATCGACCTTGAGGTACAGGTTTTGCCTGAGCGTATTCAGAAGGGAAATGTCGGTCAGCACCGAGCTGTAGTGCGAATACACCTCCTCGAACATGAACAGGTACGCGTCGAGCATGATGTCCGTGATGGTGCCGTGAAGGATGTTCATCTTGAGCTTCTGGCTGATCAGCGTGCTTTCACCGCCGAAAAGGTATTTTTCAAGCACGCCTATCTTGATAATCGATTTGAAAGGATTGCCCAGCGACTTGATGATCTGGAAGAGCGCTGATCCAAGAAAATCCTCCCTGGATATCTCGTAGAGGTTGCCGAGGTCCAGGTAGGCGCTCTCGCGCATCTCGTCGGGAAGGCGCTCGAAAAATTCCGCGTACTGCTCGTCCTTCACGAAGTGAGGCAGCACCCACCAGAAGGGAATTTTGCCGGCGATGATGATGGAACTTCTGAAAAATTCGTCCTTGAGGACCGCCCCTATGGTGCTGCCGAACCCCTCCTCATCATCCTCCGCGAAGATATTGCGCCGGATGGAGGAGATGTCGTTGACAAAGAGGTGTACGGGCACCTCGATTTCCCTGATTGCCCATCTCTGAATTGCGTCCACTTTCGCCAGAAGGTTGTTGTACTGTTCGGCGGGAACGCCGTGCCTGTCGACGCAGACCCAGTAATCGAAGTCGGATTTCTTGTTGTAGGCGACGGTGCCGACGCTTCCCATGACCGCGAGCATCTCGATGTAGTTGTTGCCGGCGGAAGTGTCGATAGACGTTGCCGGAAAACGGGCCCTGAAATACCTGACCGTCTCATCGTCCGGCGCATACCCGGAGATGCCGCAGGCGACGGGGCCGTCCACATAGCCGGGAAGCTTCTTTGAATTGACCGAGAGGAGGAGCGGGATGGCGTTGATGACCCGGCGCACCTGTGGCGACATGAGCTCCTGGAAGCGCTGTTGTTTGAGCTCGTTGAACTCCAGGAACTTCTCCCTGTTCTTTTCTATGATGCCGAGATAATCCATGGAACCGATCGATGGCGAACAGGATATCCCCGGCTCGCGAATAATGCAACCATTAATGCGTTCCTATTTCACCGCCGAGGCCAGAAGAAGCATGTCGGAAACAAGCGTGAAGAGCGGGTTGGCGACCGTCCTTTTGGAAAGCCTTGAACTTTTCAGGTGCGACTCGCAGCGGAATATGAGGGGGAACACCTGCGCTATCAGGCCCGCGGAATAGCGTGACGCCTGGGCCATGACCCGTTCGCGCTGGCGCTCCTGGACCCGAAGCTGGGCCATCGCTTCGGAAACGGGCATTGAGGTCGACAGCGAATGGAAACGGTCGAGCGTTTCCGCCTGGCGGCTTATCATGTTGAGAATCACGAGTTCCGGCGTCGATTCGTCCAGAAGCCGCACAAGGTAGCGCAACGAGGCCGGGTCGGCCAGGAAGAGGGCGTCGATGAACTCGAAGACCGAAATGTCACGCTCGAAGCCGATCAGATCGGCGATGGTTTTCGGCTCAATGTCACGGGCTCCGGAAAGCTCGATTTTCTCAAGGGCCGCTTCAATTTTTCCGAGGTCTCTTCCGGTCAGGGACACCAGGTATTCCGCGGATCCCGGATACGCGTTGATGTTGTTTTCGGCGAACCTTCGCGCGATAATCCTGACGAGGTCTTCCTCGAATTTTTTCCAGAATCTCACCACCGTCAACTCCCCTGCATCTGGCGCCGACAGCGTCGCGGGTAGCTTGTTGGCGGTGGAGGTCATGACGACGATCGAGCAGCTTGAGGCGCCTTCAAGCAGTTCCCTGATCTGGTCGGTGGTCTGCCGGGTGGACGGCAGGGCGTCGATCCCGCTGATGACGGTGACGGTTGCAGGGGAGAACATCGACGGCGTCTGGGAAAACGCGAGCGCCTGCGTAAACTCGCCCTGGTCGGCGTGGAAACGGGCGTGAGATACTTCAGCGCCGGAAAATGCACGGGCGGCGGCGTCGATGACGGCGGCGATGGCCTTTTCCTTTTCCGTTTCCTCCTCCCCCATCATCAGGTACGCCGGACCGGGAGGGGTTTTTTCAAGGGCCTTGAAGAGCTGAGCGGGGTTGATGGGGGATTTCGTCGCCATGCCGTTTATCGTCCCTTTTCCACGGATGTCATTCTCTCGGTGTACCAGCCGGATACGGTCTGCAGGGCGACCCTTTTGGCAAGCTCCTCGATCACGCTGTCAAGCGCAACGGGCTCGGGGGTGATCGGCTGGATTACTTCCGAAAACGTGCTGAACGCCTGGACCGGGCGGTCGGCAAAGATTGTCCTTCCGGTGGAGAGGTTGAAGAGGGAAACCCTCGTCAGAATCCGAAGCCTCCGGCGCACCGGTTCGCGGTGGGCGCCGAATTCGATGGCCTGGGACTCGATGGTTGCGATGCGGCCGGAGAGCTCTATCTCCGCCATCATCCGCTCCCTGACCGTTACCAGCCTTCCGTCGGTATTGATGAAATCCCTGATGCGCGTCACGAGTCTGCGGGCGATACGGGCGTCTCCTGACGCGACTTCAAATTCGTCGATAAAGATTTTATTCGCCTGCCGGGGCACCACCGGTTCGCCGTTAATAGAAGTGATGACGCGCCCGACGCTCCCCGGCCTCACCTGCCCGGAGTCGGTGCACGATGCCATGACGCACAGTGCGATGATCGGCGCGGCAAGGGCGCGCACTGCGGAGAGCGTACAGGTGAAAGGCAGGTTGCGGGCGCGTTGTGAAATCATGCATCCCCGGTGAAATTCGCTCAAGATTCTGTAAAATAATCCGATAATAAGAACAGATCATTTTACACTCTGTGGTCTTCCTTAAACTACTGGCAGCAGTATTTTTGGAAAGACTTTTGCAACAAACGGGATCAATGAATCCCGTTTTTTTTATTCAATCACCCTGATAATTTCCTTGATCCTGTATATCTCCTCGATATATCGGCGGGCAGGCCGCTCCCAGAAGTAGACCGACTTTTCGGCATTGCTTCTCGCAGCACCTTTGACCGTGTCGTCGTGCTGACGGTAAAAATTTGAGGCGCGTTCCATCGCGTCGTAAAACGCCCATGGGCTGTAGTCTGAAAACAGAAATCCGTTGCCCTCCACCTTCTCGCCGGCGGTTCGAATGGGGAAAATAGTGTCCCTCAGCCCGCCGGTCGCCCTCGCGACAACAAGGCAACCGCAGGCGAGCGCCTC
>CAZPZJ010000196.1:3314-6755 GCA_964591055.1 uncultured Leptospiraceae bacterium | reverse complement strand
TTTACCACAGGAAGGGAAAGGACATGGAACTGCTTCAGCGAATGGAACGGCTCTCGACGAGGAGGTGGGCGTTTTTCCTGCTGCTCTTCTGCGTGACCGCGCTGTTTAGGATGCCGACGCTCTTTAACGACTACTACGACGCCGACGAGCTTGCCGCGTTTGTCCAGACGCGGGAATACGTCGCCGGCGACGCGCCGGGCAGGGACTTTGCCGAAAGCAAGCACGCCCTGTACCACGCAATTTTCAAAGCCTCGTTCCTGCTCGCGCCCGACGCAGGGTGGGTGATGGTGCGCGTGTTCACCATCATCATCGTGTTCCTGACCGCCGTCTTCGTCTTTTTCTCGGGCGAGCGACTCAGGGGCTTCCCCGCGGGAGCGCTGGGGGCGCTGCTGTACGCAGTGCTGATCTCGTCATTCAACCGCCACTTCATGGCGACCAACGGCGAGATCGTCTTCAACCTGCCGCTCGCCGCCGCGACGTACTTCCTCGTGCGGGCGATCGGGGAGAAAAGCGCCTCCTTACGGGCGCTGTGGTGGGCGCTTGCGGGCGCGGCGGGCTTCGCGGCGGCCATGGTGAAATTTCACGGGCTCATCTTTTTCATCTTTCTCGCGTTTTTCCTCGTCGTGTACGCTCCTTTCTGGCGGGGGCGATTCACGCGGCGCTACGCGCTCATCCTGGCGTCCCTGGCCGGCGCACTCGCCCTGCTCGCCGGGATCGACATGGCGACCACAAAGCTCATCGCGCCGAGGATCGCCTCGGACATATCGTCAAAGCTCTTTTACGCCGCGTCAAAGGGCACAAACCCGCTGATTTTTCTGGCGAAGTTTGTACACCGGCAGGGGCTGCTCGCGGTGTGGCACTGGGTGGCCTGGGCGCCTGCCGCCGCCTACACCGCGATGTTTTTCAAACGACGCGCGAAGGCCGAAAGCGAAGGGGAATCGGCGCTGGCGGTTTTTATGATCTTCTGCTACCTCCTGGTGTTCGCGGGAGCGTCGCGGCTCTACCACCACTACTTTATTGCCTGCTACCCGATGCTCTGCCTGTTCGCCGCCATGAGCCTGACTTCCCGGGCGCAGCGGCCTGTTCGCGCCGTGCAGGCGCGCCTGGCGCTCTTCATCCTGGTCCCGGGCATTTTCTTTCTCGCCTGGAATACCAAGGACGCGGTGATCCGCAACTGCGCACCGGACGCCTTCTACCACGAGGGCCGCGCTCTCTTCTGGACGCGCGCGGCGCTGGTGGGAACATTCGACGACTACCTGCTTCCCCATCACTCCTACCGCGATGCGTGCGAGCGCATACGGTCCCTCACTGCGCCCGGCGACAGG
Source organism: uncultured Leptospiraceae bacterium (assembly GCA_964591055.1). Lineage (GTDB taxonomy): Bacteria > Spirochaetota > UBA4802 > UBA4802 > JAGODF01 > CAZPZJ01. The sequence goes on along the minus strand of CAZPZJ010000196.1, from coordinate 5,430 downwards.
ATTTACGTGTGGGGCGACGGGCCCTACCTCTACTACTTTTCTGGCAGGAGGCTCGGCACGCACCACATGTGGCCCAAGACCGGCGTGATCCGACTCTACTCGCTGCTGGGAAAGGGCGACGCGCAATCGCTGAGCGCAGCGCAGGCCATCCAGGAGGGGATTGTGGCAGTCATAAAGAAGAAAGACCCGGCGCTGGTGATCGACACCTCGGCGGCGGGCATCAGCGGGTTCCGCTTCCCCATGCCGCCCGTTCTCGCCGGGCATGTCGCAGCCCACTACTATTTTCTGGAAGAGGTGTCAGGCATGAGGATTTACGCGAGGCGCGGCTTCACTCCCCGAGCCCCCTAGCCGCGCAGGGCGGGGCTATCGCGCGCGCTTCATGGAACCGGCAAGGCCTTTGAGGTGCCCGATCTGCGCGAGGATCTCCTTTTTCGAAGTGCTTCCGGAGGAAAGCTTCCTCTCGGTTGACATCTCGGGGCTCAGGCAGGCGACGGCATCGTCATCGAAGCGGGGCGAGAAGCGCCTGAGCGTGTCAAGGTCAAGTGAAAAATAATCCCTGCCCTCCTCCTCGCAGAAGCGCACGATGGATCCGATGATCCCGTGGGCCTCCCTGAAGGGCGTCCCCTTCTTCACCAGGTAGTCGGCAAGATCGGTGGCCGTTGAGAAATTGCGGTACGCCGCGCCGCGCATCGTCTCAGCGTTCACCGTCATCGTGGCAAGCATCTCACGCATCGCCTCGATGGACATGGCGATCGTGTCAACCGAGTCAAAGAGCGGCTCCTTGTCCTCCTGCAGGTCTCGGTTGTAGCACAGCGGCAGCCCCTTCATGGTCGTGAGCATCGACATCAGGTTGCCGTACAGCCGCCCGCACTTTCCGCGAATCAGCTCCGCCAGGTCCGGGTTGCGCTTCTGCGGCATGATCGACGAGCCGGTGGTGACGTGGTCGGACAGCCGTATAAAGCCGAACTCGCTCGACGACCATAACACGATCTCTTCGCTCATGCGCGAGAGGTGCATGCCCGCGATTGCCGCGAAGTACAGGAAATCCAGCAGGTAGTCGCGGTCGGAGGTGGTGTCCATCGAATTGCGCGTGATGTCGCTGAAGCCGAGCTCCTCCTTCAGGAAATCGCGGTCGTTTTCGTAATTGACGCCTGCAAGCGCGCCCACGCCCAGGGGCATGATGTCGCACTGGGCCCTGACTGCGCCGAGACGCGCGGCGTCGCGCGAGAGCGCATACGCATGCGCGAGCAAATGCTGGCTGAAGCGCACCGGCTGCGCCACCTGAAGGTGCGTGTATCCGGGCATGATGACGTCGATATATTTCTCTGCGAGCGAACCGAGAAGCGAGATGAGCGCTGCAATCTGATCTCCGATTTCCTCAGCCTCGTCCCGGATGAAAAGCCGCGTGTCGAGCGCAACCTGGTCGTTGCGCGAGCGTGCGGTGTGAAGGCGCCTCCCCGCCTCGCCGATCCTTTCGGTGAGGCGCGCCTCTATGTTCATGTGGATGTCCTCGAGCGAGCGGGAGAACTCGAACCTTCCCTCGTCAATCTCCCTCTCGATGTCCCTGAGGCCGCCTGCGATCGCGTCGAGCTCTCCTTGTGAAAGCACACCCATGCGCGCGAGCATCTTCGCGTGAGCGATTGATCCGCGGATGTCCTGCCGGTAAAGCCTGCTGTCGTAGTGGATGGATGCCGACATCCTCTCGGTGATTTCGGAGGATTCGCCGCTGAAGCGCCCCCCCCAGAGCTTTTTGTCCTTCACGTGATTTCTCCGCGTTGAGTTTGCGACAATTACACACGGGCGCGAACGCAGGTAAATTCTTTTTTCATCCGCCTCAGACGGCTCCCACGCGGCGCACGGCCTCTTCGCAGAAGAGGTTCAGGTTTTCCACGGCGGGCTTCATTTCGTACTCAAGGATGTCCGAGAGGCTGATGATGTCGCCCGACTCCAGCGCTGCGACCATCTCGTTCAGGAGCGAGTCGATCCTGCGGTTCCGCTCGGCGAGGCTTTCGCCGAGCGCGGTGACGGAATCGGGCGAGAGGCCGAACACCGGCTCGAGGTGCGCGCAGGCGCGGATGTAGCGGTAGATGAAATCGATGAACACCTGGATTCCCGC
>CAZPZJ010000196.1:0-3214 GCA_964591055.1 uncultured Leptospiraceae bacterium | reverse complement strand
ACGCCGCAAAGGCGTCAAGCGCGGCCACAACATCGGCGGCGCTGCCGTCCCGGTAGCGCACGTCCCCGAGTTCCGCGCCGAGCAGCGCCGCAATCTTGAACACGACCTCCTTCAGCCATTCAATTCCACCGCTGATCTCATCGGCCGGGATTGGCTTCCCGGATGCCGTGTCCAGAAATCCTATGATGCGGTCGCAGTAACCGGACGCCTCGTGGATCGATGAAAGGACCACGTCGGCGTTGGAATTGAGCAGGCAGTCGATCACTCCCACATCGCCGAGCGCACGATCGGGGACGCCGTCAACGGGATAGCTCATGCCGTCTACTACCACTTCCGTGAAAATCAAATTCCGCTCCCTGGCCCAGGAGGATACTGAAGCGACCGCGTCCGCGATGGTTTTCTCGTGCTCAATCTCAAAACTCACCGGCTGGCTGTTAATCCGGATATCCATGAATCACCTCTATCGGTATCTGGTTATTTGTCTTTGCCCTGCATGCCCTTCATCTGATTGTTGAGCCAGTCTCCCTGGCTCTTGGTCCCGGAGATGGACTTTTCCATCGCCGCAAATTTTCTGCGCAGCTTGTCCTCGTAGCGCTTGAGGTGCTCGTTCTGGCGCTCGATCCGCTCGTTGTTGTTCTCTATCGCGTACGATTCGAAATCGATTTTCGCCTGAAGGATGTTCTTTCCCGCCATGATGAACGGCTTCAGCACGTTGGTCAGCTGGTAGGCCATGCCGTTGTCTATGATGGCGTCGCCGTCGGTGTCAGATCCGAAGAAATCCCTGACTCCTTCCGGGTTTGCAAGGACCACCTCGTTGAGCTTGCCTTCGTCGACCACGAGCTTGCCCGCCTTGATGGTCTCCCACGCGGTGTTCACCGCCCCCGTCGAAATGCCCATCTGCGTGATCACACGGACGGGCTCCTCGGCCTTGGACGGATAGGCGCTCGCCACAGTGTTCTTTACTGAATTTTCAAGGCGCAGAATGGTCATGTCGCCGACGAAGAGGCCGGATTTGGGCGCCGAGTTGGTTTTCGAAGGGCTCTTCCCCGAGCGGTCGGCCATGGTGAGCTCGGAGGTGAAATCGATGTAGCCGTTGTACTCGTCCACGAATTTCTTGATCTTGTCTATCGCGGTCTGCGAGTTGGACTCGACCGTCAGCGTCACGTCCGCCATCGACTGGCCTCGAAGGTTGAGCGTGAGGCCCTTGATAACGTCGGTGAGCCCCTCGTTTTTATCGCGCGTGATGTCGATCCCCTCGACAACGAGCTGGGCGTTCTGCGATTTCGCGATGACGTTCTTCGGCTCGAGCAGGTCCTTCCCCTGCTCCGGCGTGACGATCTTCGCCTCCGAGTATTCGGTGGCGCCCTCGTTACAGTAGAACACCACGCGGATGATTTTCCTGTCCTTGAAATCCCTGCCGACCGGAATCTCGTAGCGCCCCTTCGCCTTTCTGTCGATGGGGTAGAGCTTTTCAATCCGCCCGGAGTCCTTCATGGCCACCACGCCTATTCCCTGGATGGATTCCGGCTGCACTTTCTTTTCCTTCTGCTCGACAGGCCGGACGCGAGAGACGTTGTAACTGTGGAGCTCGATGCCCTTGATGACCGTTTTTTCCTCGGGGCCCACCTCGATCCTGTAGGGCAGCGCGTCCTCCTCCTCTTTCGGCGGCTCCGTATGCGCGATGTTGAACACAAGCGTGGAGTTTTCTTTCACGGCGACCTCCAGCGGGAGCACGTACTCCTGCCAGAGAGCGCCCCTGACCTTGACCGACTTGCCGTCGGCGCTCACTTCCATTGTGCCGTTCTGAGGGGCCGGCGCGTCCTTGCCGAGGTAGGACGTGAAGTACTTCCTGTCGAACACAAGCGACACCGCGGCCTTCTGCTCGTCCTTCGCACCGGAGACGAGCCCCACGCTCTTCAGCAGATCACGGTCGCCGGAAATCCTGATCTCGCCCTTCTCTCCCGGCACCTTGGATTCGACGGTGAAGGCGAACAGATCGCCTGTCGTGTTGATGAGCGACGTGTTGATGATGTCGGAGGTATTGGCGGCGAATTCCTCGTGGAAGCGCTTGATGTTGCCGCCCCTGAAGCGGATGGATTTTTCCTCGCCATTAACATTGATGGAGAATTTACCCGCCTTGAGCGTGTTGTTCCTGTCCACCGGGTCGGAGCTTATCTTGTGATACCCCGCCATTTGCTTGACGCGGACTTTCCGGGAGCCGTTTTCCGCGTTTTTTCCCGCGGTGGCTTCAATGATATGCGGATCGGACGAGGTGACTTTTTTATCGAAAAAGGACGCACGGAATCCGTACAGGTCTTTGGTCGCGTTGTTGAGTTTTGCAAGACGGTCTTTCAACGCGCCGAGGGCCTGTTTCTTCATCGACGATTGCTTGTTGTCGGCCTCCCACTGCCGGATGGGCCTCGCTTCTACTTCAACAAGCTTTTTGATGATACCTTCGGTATCGACCCCGGAGGCCATTCCTCCAAAGGAAATCGGCATATTCACACTCCAACCAGGAGAACGCGTCGGCAGCCCTTACGGCCAATATACTGCCGTTTATCTGTGCCTTCAATATATTATCGGCATGCCGACGCCATTATATTATATGCCTGTTCCCCTTCCGGTCGCTACCTCGATTCGTCCACAAACATCCCGATCAGGTCATGAATGTGCTCGTAAATCCTCATCAGCTCACGGGGCGGTATCTCCCTTACCACCTCGTTGGTGTCGGGATTGATCACCTTCATGATGACGCGGTTGGTCTTGTCGTTCACCGAGAACGACACCCGCTGGTTGAGCGATCTCGCGGCGGAATTCAGGGTTTCCGCGATATCTCTCATGTTCTCCGGGGGGATTTCCGGCAATTCCGCCCTCGTATCCCGCTGAGGGTGGGCATTGCCTTCCGTCTGAACTGCATGCACTCCCCTGGCCATACGGTCGACATTGTTCTGGTTTATCTGATTGATGTTCATATACTACCTCCTTGTCGTAACGTGAAGGGAAGCCCCTCCATCGTTCACACACGCTGTTTTCATTCCTCCCTGAATGAAAAAAAATGGTTCTCTCTCCGGCTCCCAACCGGAGAGAGAATCGGCCGGCGGTGTGCACCGGCCTCCTGCCATATCCTATCCGAGCAGTTTCAAAACCAATTGAGGCTTGAAATTGGCTTGAGCCAGCATCGCAGTACCACTCTGGATCAGGATCTGGTTCTTTG
>CAZPZJ010000195.1:0-6854 GCA_964591055.1 uncultured Leptospiraceae bacterium | reverse complement strand
TTTCCGACGAGATGCTGAAGGGCAGGCGTGAGCCGATGAAGTCGATCTCGGTGCGTTTCGCCAATCCCGTCATTCCCGGCGAGCGGGTCACGGTCATCGTGCACAAAACGAAGACGAAGGGCAGAGTGGCCTTCACCGCCGTCAACGCGAAGGGAAAAGAGGTGATGAAAAACGGCGTATTCGAGTACGCGCCGTAGCCGTCGGGTGAGTGGTTGAAGGGGGTTTCGTTTTTCCCTTGCCAGAAATTCCCGCCTCGTTTTCAATGAGCGGGAATTTGCTGCAAGGAGAACTCCATGTCCGGCATCGTGATCATCGGCTTCGGCTCGGCGGGATTCGCCGCGCTCATGGCGGTCAGGCGAAACGCCCCGAAGGCCGCCGTGACCGTCATCGATCCCAAGCCATATGACCTGACGCACCCCTGCGGCATTCCCTACGCGCTGGCGGGCAGGCTTGACGCGGGAATGCTTTGCCAGGACGTCGCGCTCGGTACGATGGGCGTACGGAAGGTGCGCGCCCGTGCGACGCGGCTCGATTCATCCCGCGGCGTCGTGCTCACCGACGGCGATGAGGCCGAAATCCCTTTCGATTGCGCAATCATCGCCACCGGCTTCACCCCCTTCATTCCCCCCATCCCCGGCGCCAGGGAGCTTCTCGGCAAAGGACTGTTCACCCTCTCATCGATTGATGACCTGGGCGCGATCTCGGCCGCCGCGCCGGGAAGCGGCCCGTGCCTCGTCATCGGCGCGGGGGCCATAGGGCTTGAGGCCGCCGTTGCGATGAAGCGCTTCCGCGGCGGGGTGACGGTGGTGGAGGCGCAGGGCCAGCTCCTTCCCGGGGTGCTCGATCCCGACATGTCATCCATTCTGGAAAAGCGACTGGCAAGCGGCGGAATAACGATCAGGCTTGGCTCGTCGGTCGAGTCACTGTCGGGCTCCGGGGCGCTCACGGGGGCCGTCGCGGGCGGGGAGGCGCTGACCTGTGACATCTGCGTTCTTGCCGCGGGGTTCCGTCCGAATACCGCGCTTGCGGCGCAGTCCGGGATCGCCCTGGGCGAGTACGGCGTCGCGGTGGACGCGTCGATGAAGACCTCCATGCCCGGCGTGTACGCCGCGGGCGACTGCGTGTCGGGCTGGTCGGTGCTGGACGGACGGCCCGTCTCCGCCAAGCTCGCGACGTCTGCGTACCGGCAGGGGACGGTGGCGGGTATCAACGCGGCGGGCGGGCAGGCGGACTACCGCGGCAGCGCCATGACATTCGTGAGCGAGATCGGCGGCCTTGAGGTTGCGGGCACGGGCCATACGACGGAAGCGGCCGCGCGGTGCGGATTCGAGCCGGTCGCGGGCCGTATCGCCTCGACGGTGCTGCCGGACTATTTTCCCGGCGGTACGGAAGTGACAGTCAAGGTGATCGCCGACAGGAAGACGGGAAGGATTATCGGCGGGCAGGCTATTGGCGAGAGGGGCGCGGCGGAGCGCGTCAACATCCTGAGCGCCGCGATAGAGTTCGCCATCCCGGCCCCGGAGCTTTCAAGGCTCGAGATGGCGTACTGCCCGGCCGTAAGCGAAGTGTACGATCCGCTGCTGCGCGCAGTTGATTTCGCGATAAGAAGACTGAAGAGGTGAACGGTATGAAAACGGCTCTGTATGATGAACACGTGGCGCTTGGCGGAAGGATCGTCGATTTCGCGGGATGGGACCTCCCGGTGATGTACTCGTCGATCGTCGAAGAGCACACGGCGACGAGAACGGCCGCGGGCCTTTTCGACGTGTCGCACATGGGCGAGGTGCGCGTCGCCGGCGCTGGCGCGGAAGCGTACCTGAAAGCGCTGATCCCCACGCGCATGGACAAACTCTATCCCGGCAAGTCGATGTACAGCTGTTTCTGCAACGAGCGCGGCGGGGTGATCGACGATCTGTTTATCTACATGATCTCCCACGAAGAGTACTTCCTGGTCGTCAACGCCTCAACCACCGCAAAGGACCTCGCGTGGATGAGAACGCACCTTACGCCCGGCGTCGAGCTGACCGATCTCTCCGCTGAAACGTCGAAGATCGACCTCCAGGGGCCGAAGTCATCGGCCATCCTTTCGAAGGTTATCAGCGACGGGAAGGTCGCTTCACTGGAGCGCTTTCATTTCACCGACACGGCCTACCGCGGCAAGATGATCACGGTGTCAAAATCCGGATATACCGGCGAGGCGGGATTCGAGCTCTATCTTCCCAATGAGCTTGCCGCGCCGATGTGGCGCGACCTCCTCGAAGCGGGCGGGGAATTCGGCATCAGGCCGGCGGGCCTGGGCTCGCGCGATTCTCTGCGCCTGGAGTCGTGCTATTCGCTCTACGGACACGAGCTCTCCGAAGAGGTGACGCCGCTGGAGTCCGGGATCGGCTGGATTATAAGCTCGCAGGAGCGCTACGTCGGGCGCGAGACGCTGGATTCGCTGAAGGCGAAGGGCGTCGATCGCGCGATGATGTATTACGTGCTCACCGGCAAGGGCGTTCCCAGGGAAGGCTGCCCCGTGCTGAAAAACGGCGCGGAGATCGGCGTGTCCACAAGCGCCGGCTATTCGCCCACCATGAGAAACGGCATCGGCATCGCGCGAGTAACGCGGGGCGCGGTCTCCGTCGGAGAGGAGGTCGAGGTGGTGATACGCGACAGGCCCGTCCGCGCCGTCGCGGTGGAAAGGCCGTTCTACCAGTACCACGGGTAGCGCTGTACGGTGCACGGAGGGCATCAGACGGCCCGTACTCGCGTCCGCCTGACGGCCCCTTTCGCAGCCGTACATGGCTGCTCATTTTCCATTGTCGCAGAAATCTTTTGCGTCCAAGTCCCCCTCTTTTTTTTTGTGAAAAGACGACGCGAAAGGATTCGCTCGTGTCGAACGCGGGCAGGAGGCCCATTAAGCGTTCGACTGAGGGGGCGGCCGAGCGCAGCGAGGCGGGGGTGAGTTTAAGCCGCAGCGTCATCGCGGGGAGCGCCGCTACTCGGTGATTTTCAGCGGCCGGCAGGTAGCTATTTTCATGATATAGAATGTCTATATATGGCGTTGATACGCCAGGGGGGGGGTGAGAGGGTGAATTGAAAACCAGCCTCCCCCGTGGTTCACGGGTTAAGCCAGCCGAACTTCGTGTCCAGGTAGATAAGAAAGACAATCAGCAGAAACATCAGCGCGACCACGGCCTTGAGCCAGGGTGAGTCGAGCGGGCTCCAGGGGGTGGCATCATCGCCGGGAGATTGCGTCCCGCGGGCGAGGGCAATGATTTGGCGTTTGTAGATGATCGATTCGGTGACGGGAAGCGCGCCCAGCGCAGGGAGGAGCGGCGCGGCCAGGGACGCGTCGCCGCGGATGAGCGCTTCCTCGCAGTCAAGGGCAAGTCCTATCGCGCGCTCGTGCGGGAGGGGCGCGATGTTGCGGGGAAGTAGCGCGCGAGCCGTCTCCACGGAGAGGAGCGCCGCCGAAAGCGCGCCCCGCGCGCGGAAATAGCAGGCGCGCTTGTGAAAGTACACTGCGCCCCTGCTCACAAGCCCCATGCGCGCAAGCGCGCGCCCCATCGCCTCAACGTCGCCGCGCAGGCAATGGAGGTTGAACGCCAGCAGGCGGGCGAGAAGCGCGTCGGCGGGAGGAGTTTTCTCCAGCCGCTCAATTGCCTCGCCGTATCGGCCGGCCAGCGCCATGCAGTCCGCGTAACGGACAAAGAGCGCGCCGTTTGTCCGGTCCTTTTCCATCTGTGCGCGGTAGACGCGCGCGGCCTTTGTGTACGATCCCTCGTCAAAATAGCATTCCGCCATCACGCGCTCGCGCCTGTCGTTCAGCAGAAAGGAGCGGGCGTTGGCCGCCGCCATGCGCGCCGGGCGGGTAAAGCCGTGGCACTGCGCAAGCAGGGCGTATTCGAGGAGCGTGTCCGGGTTAATGCGCGGAAGGTCGCTTCCCTTAATTTCCGGGAACTCCCCCCTGACGCAAAAACGCGCCATGCCGCGCCACAGAAGGCTCTCGGCGTCGCAGGGTCCTTCCCGGTCCGCAAGCTTTATTAGCTCGTCAAACCTTCCCGCGCGGAAAAGCGCGCGAAAGAGCATGGCGCGGTACGGGGAAGGCTCAACGCCGCAGTCAAGGGCCAGGCGAAGCGCCTCGCGCGCGTCATCGGCCGCGCCGGCGGCGTCGTCAAAGCAGTCGAGCGACTGTCGCGCGCATTCAAGGTGCGCATGCGCCTTCTTAATGGGAGCGTTGTCCCCCTCGCGGATGGAAAGGAGAAGGCCGCGAAGCTCGCGCTGAAGGTCGTGAAGGGGTTTGCGCCGCGCCATGGCGGATCACCGCGCGCGTGAAGACGCCGCGCCGGTTGCAGGGAAAGTGCGGGTATGGAGCGTCAATCGAATTCTTTTCATCGCGTTACCGCCGGTGCATGAGTGCGCGCCCACCATAGCATGCGCTTCCATGCGCGGTAAAGAAAAAAATACGATAAGAATTACGATAAAAATTACCATGAAGGCGGCTCTGTCGTATTATATAAGTGTATATCACCTCCGCACATGCCAAAAAACCCGCATACCGTCCCGGGCTTGACCGCTTTTCGCTGTACAAAACGATATGGCGGAGGCACTGGCGGGGATTTCTTGCCGCCTACCCGGACAGGTTTGAGGCGACATTCGGCCCGCTCGGTGAAAGCGCCGCCGGTGAAATACACAGGCTTCTCGCCTGCGGCGACTACAAAAACGGGTTTAAAAAACACGCCTGCCCCGAGTGCGGCGCGGTGCTCATAGTTCCCTTTACGTGCAAGTCGCGCCTGTGCCTTTCGTGTTACCGGAAAAAAATATACGGATGGTCGATCCACCTGTCGCACCTCATGGACACCTCGTGCGCCCACTTTCATGTCACCTTCACCCTGCCGGGAAGCGTGCGGGAGAGGCTTTTTGAGCGCGGGTTTCGGTGCGAGGAGATGATCAAGGCTGCGGCGCGCACTTACTGGCGCGAGCTGCGCCGCAGCGCGGGGTGCGAAGACAGGGAATGGCGGGCGGGGATAATGGCCACCGTCCACCGGTGCGGCAACGCGCTGAATTACAACCCCCACGTGCATCTGATCGGCACGCGCGAGCTTGTGAACGTCGGTACCGGCGAGATACGAAGAGGCGGGTTTTTTCATTACCGGCGAATCCGCTTTCTGTGGATGGACGCGGCGTGCCGGCTGTTCGCCCGGCAGGGGATGTTTTCCGGGGAGGAGATTGCCGGAATAAAAAAGCGTTTCACAAACGGCTTTCACGTGCACTTCAAGCCCGTGGCCGGAGAGGGGAACGACGTGCTTTACCGGACGGCCGAATATCTCGCCTGCGGATATTTTCACGGCAGCCAGGTGCTGAAAGTGGATAACCGGCGCATGGAGGTGACGTTCCGCTACAAGAGCTGGCTTGATATCCGTACGCAGGAAAAAAGCTATTCGACTGTAACCATGGACATGTATGAGTTTATGGCGCGGATGCTGTATTTTCTGCCCGCACGGCACCGGAAGATGATACGATATTACGGGCTGTACGCGCACGGCGCCGGGGAGAAGCTGGAGAAGATGCGGCGCGCCACCTGGGCCGACGCCGTTCTGCGCTCGTTCAACACCGATCCCCGGCAATGCCCGGATTGCGGCGGTACGATGGTTACAGAAACGGTGTTTTCACGCCTGTCCGAAAAAGAATGGCGCACGCTCTGGAAAACCCACCGGCTGTATCGGGGATACTTCCGCCGCATTCGGGCGCCATAACACGTTTTCGTAAGAGGTATGCACAAAAAAGACTTGACCTGTTCCGGTCCGCGATGTATACACACTATGGCACCGCGGAAGCGGGATATTTTGATCATTTTGGAAAAAATGCCGTTTTTGGGGGGGCGGCGCAAATTTTAAGGCCCCCTGAAAGGGGCTTTTTTACAGGGATTCCCTGGAATCGGGGGAGAGGTGCTGCCGGTAAGAGATATTCCGTCATGCGGCAAAGCGCTCCGGGTCGGGGAAGTTTCCTAGATATTTAAAATATCATTGGTTTGCTAGATGCATTTGAAATGTTTAAATCATCGGGGGAAAACAATTACAAGCTTGTTTTTGCAGGAAAGCCAATGTGGAGAGAAAAGGAGATGGAAGCGAAACTGGCTAAGATGAAATTCAGGGAGGATGTTGTATTCACCGGCAGAATTTCAACAGAAGTATTGCAACTTGTTATAGCAAGTTCAGAAGCGCTGGTTTTGGTTTCATTTCTGGAGGGTTTTGGTATTCCGGTTCTGGAAGCAATGAGGTGTGAAGTTCCTGTGATATGCTCAAATATAACATCATTCCCGGAAGTGGCGGGAGATGCAGCTATTTATTCCGACCCATATAAAACAGAATCAATTGCTGAAGCTTTTTCAAAGATATCAGGGAGCAATGAATTAAGAGAAGAACTTATTAAAAAGGGAAGGGTACAAAGAGAAAAGTTCAGTTGGGATAATACAGCAAAAGCTGTCTGGGAATCCATAGAAAAAGCAATATAAGATGATACAGTCGTTAAAGTCATTTTATCAGGAAGAATATATTGAAGCAGGATGCGATGAAGCTGGTAGGGGGTGTCTTGCAGGGCCGGTTTTTGCAGCAGCAGTAATATTGCCTAAGAATTATCAGAACGACCAATTGAATGATTCAAAGAAGCTTACGGAAAAGCAAAGATATAAGTTGAGGGAAGAAGTAGAAAGAGATGCACTTGCCTGGTCGCTTGGGATAGTTACAAATGAAGAAATAGACAAGATAAATATTTTAAACTCATCAATACTTGCAATGCAGAAGGCTATTGATGGATTAAATTTTAAGGCCCCCTGAAAGGGGCTTTTTTACAGGGATTCCCTGGAATCG
>CAZPZJ010000194.1:0-6881 GCA_964591055.1 uncultured Leptospiraceae bacterium | reverse complement strand
GCCTGAAAAGACCGTCGTGCTGTTTTTCGATGCTGATAATTTTTTCCATAGTACGGCCTCCTGTTGTTAAGATATTGAGACATTGACGTCAATAAGTATTTAAGTCAAGATAAATTTATGACTTGACTTATTTTTTTTCCTGATTTATTATTGTAATATGAAGGAAAAAAACGAAGACAAGGACGTTGCAAAATCAACGCTCCGCCTGCCTGCCGATGAAATGCGGGAATTAAAGGTGTTTTGCGCCCAGCACGACATCACCATGAAAGAATTTTTACGGCATGCGGTTCAATACTGCGTTAAGAATAAGATCATCCCCGGAAAATCCAAATGACCACCCGCACCCCATCTGAACGTCCAGACCATGTAGAACGCGCCGCGCATAGGCTCGTCATCCTCGACCGGGAGCGCCTGACCGTCGAATTCCGTGACCGCGTGCAATTCCTGGACGTCGTGCGCGGGCTGAAGGCAGGCGGCTACCAAGTATTCAGCCTACAGACGGACGCACCCGACGAAGAGCCGGAAGCGCCGAAAAGAGGAAGACCACGAAAATTCCCGCGGCGCACCTGATCCCGAAAAAAAACCCCGGACATTTTATCCGGGGTGAGTGTGCCTTAATGTCCTCCAACACCAGGCGGTGAGTTCTCTGTTTCGGAGGAAGAAAAGATGAAACCGATTTACGTCAATACCCGTAATCGTCGGCGGATGTCCGCATGTGCTTCACCTGGAGGTAGATAATAAATTCAGATATCCACCGACGTTTTGTCCTTTCCAGAAATCGACCGACCGGAAGCAGGGATGAGATGTGACAATCCACGTCTTTGATGATGTCGCTTAAAACAAGCGGCAATGCCTGGCGCTCTGCCTCGCCCATCTCATTGAGAACACCTTCTCCATAGAAGCTTTTGAAGTCTTCAACTGCCTGTTGTACCGTGATGCTTTTCATTTTATTCACCTTTACTTTTTGGGATAAACCGCGCAAGCTGTGCGGCACGGCATTTACCGCATTCATTAAAGCGGTTTTTAAGCCCTTCACGTTCAAGCGACGCCAGCATATCGCGCTTCGTCTGGATCGCGGTGTTTTCGATATATGCGCGGAGGTGATGCTTCACCTTCATTTCGTCGCCGCTCAACACCGCCGTCTGAAGGAGTGGAATAACGGCGTTAAGGTTTAAACACAGCGATGTGAAAAATATATCAAGATGTGCGTATGCGTCGGATAAGATGTAAGAGGGGATCAGGTTTTCAGTTTTGCGTGATAGGTCGATTTCGGCATCCTTGACCTTCGCCCTGGCGAATTCTTCCTTAAGGATGATCGTGTTTAATTCCGCCTCCTTCGCCCTGTTCAGCAGCTCCCCGGAAATTTCCGAAACAGTCCGAACGACAGGGAGTCCATCATCATCAACCGGGGGCGGGAGCTTGTCCAGTCGCTTCAGGAGTGCTTCAGCTCGCTGGCGTTTCGCCATGTCGGGTTCATTTCGTCGAAGTGTGCGGCGCTCAACATATCCCCGGTTCGTTATATGGCGCAAGTCAAGGATGCCATCAGGCGACAGGGTAATTCGATGCTTTTTTATCGCTTGTGAGATCGCGCTTTCGGATATACCGAGCAAATCGGCAAGCTGAACCGGAAGTATTTTTGTATAGTTTAATTTTTTCATTCATATTCCCCCATACAGTCACGAGTTAATCTACTTAAGTATCTACTAAAATGCTTATAGAAATCAAAGCCGGGGAGTTCGCACCCGATATTCAGCCAAACCGCCAGAAGAACCTATCCGGTTATATAAAATAAAATAAAAAAATATTTTATTTCTCATGCGCGCCCCCGGCATGGTATCATGTCCCCGGCATGGACTGGTCGATGATGTCCGGCGCACCGGGAGATGAAGGGGTGAGGGAATCCGCGTGAAAAATAATTTATTCATCTTCCCCGGCGCCAGGGGCAAGGGCTTGATCATCGAAGGCGGCCTGTACGAGAAGCGCCAACCTGTGCCGGTCGTATGCGTCCAACCCGTCAAGTGCTGATGGAATGGGTGTGATGTCCCCGTCCTCGGTTATAGGGCCAGGCGCGAGCCTGAATGTTACGGATTGTCCCGAAGATGTAATGAAATCAATGGTCATCGTGCCTCCAATTTGTGTTGTGTGACCTCGTGACCCCTTGTGACCTCAAATCCGCATAAAAAAACTTTTTTCCCGGGAAAAATATTTTTTTGTGGGAAAATGGGGTCACAGCCCGTCACGGGGTCACATGAATGGAACATCATCGTCACCTTTAAGCGTAATACCGTACCATGTTTTCCCGTTTCTACCGTGTGCTCGTGTGAAACCATGTTCTTCGAGAGCCTCGCGCCATGCCCTACCAGAAAAAACATCTTCCCCGTTTTCCTGCGCCCACTTCTCATATGCGGCCCTCAATTTATGAGCGGGGATTGAATACCCCTGCGCCATGTCGCAACACTCGTCTATGAATGAGCCAATCACGTCCTCTTGCATCCTGTATTCTTTTGTGGCCGCCTCGGTGGTCTCGAAGATGCCGTATCCGTCGGCGTACCATTCCCGGCAACCCTCCACGAGCCAATGCAGAATATAGGGGGCGTCGGCCTTGAGCATCTTCTCTTTATAGGCAAGGTCTTTCTCTGCGTCTGGTACAACATAGTTGTACGGTAAAAGCCTGATGCGTCTCCATATCCCCTTGTCTCTTCCAGTGATTCGCGGCTTGTGATTCGTTAATATGGAAAGGGTGAAACATGGCCGCATGAAAAAGGTTCGTCCGTGCTTCAGTGAGACGGGAATTCTGTCGCCACCGGTGTACTTCTTGACCTTCGCTTCATCAAGCTTGATTGCTTGATTGCTTTCAGATGATAACACATAGCGCTTTCCGTGCAGGATTGCTATTTCATCAGTGTGACCGCCCGCTTGTCGTTCTCCCTGAGATAGTGCTTTAATGTCGATGGATGCTGAATAATCACCGAGCACATCGCCCACGGCCTCAACCAGAACCGTCTTTCCGTTTTGGCCTTCGCCCCAGTGCGCGCCAACCATGTCCTTCGGTGCTCTACCGGAACAGCCCGAACCGAGAAAGCGCTTCAGTGCGGATTGAAGGTCTTGCCGGGAAATGGTGATTTTGTCGAGGAATGTTTTAAAATACTGAGGAATATAATTTGCGTCCGGTGTATAGGAGGTGATCATAGTGATGAGGTCTTCCCGGCGATGCTCGCGGCTGTTGCCTGTTGCCAGGTCGATTGTTCCGCCCGGTGTATTCAATAGGTCTTCGTGCGTGTCGTAGTCTGCTTGACTGGTAACAATACGCGGGTCGGACGATGCCATAAAGAGGATAGCCCGGACGCCGGACGCGCTGCGAATGCGTTTCACGAAAGCCACCGCGTCCTTAAGAGATGCGGGGTCAAGGTCAACCAATCGCGTCTGAAACAGCTTCGCCGTGTATGCTGCACCACGTTCGGCAAGGTTCCAAATGTCAAGTGTCCATCTCGTGTTCGTCCAAACCATGAAGTTGTTTGCGGTGGTGTTGTATCTGAAGTAGTCCTGGTAGGTGTCCACAAATAGGCGGCCCGCGTCATCCTCGTTAAATTCGTAACATGGGAAGTTTAAGTTTTTAATCACCATTTCCGCGTGCGTCTGGATGTTCTGCCAGTATCGCCCGCCCGGCGTATCGATTGAGCCCATGTCTAAAAATTCAGGGCGTTGACGTCGTGGTGCTTCTGTTTGTTTCGGAGGGAGCGCTGGTCTCGTCGGTGCCGCCTTCGCCTGGGGTTTCAGCGTATCGATATATTCATTGACCGAAAGATTGAGCGCCCGGCAAAATCCGACCGTGTTGAAAATATTCCCGTTGTGGAGCCATCCCCCGAGGTCGAGAAGTTGGCCGCCGTGTTTGGATTGGTATTGCCTGTAGTCGATAACGGTCATATCTGGGCCTCCTCGCTGTCATCATCTATGATTATTTCATAAATCACAGGATCGTAACTGCCGATGCAGTGACTAAGCCGCAAGGGTGAGATGCCGACACCATGAACGTGTCGCCGTCCGCATTGCGGACAGACGATTTCCACGAGCGGGAAAGGTTCGCGCTGAATGATCGCGCCCCGGACTTGTGGGAAAATTTGTTGTTGACAAAAACCGATGCGCTCTGTATCTTGTGGGTAATCTTGAAGTTGCATTTGTTCCACCATTTTGAAGTGATGCCCCGGCGTTACCAGCGCCGGGGTTTTGCGTCATAGTCATAAAATAAAATTATACAGCAAATAATACACACGCTCCGCCAACTCGCGGGCTTCGGATTCGCTCAAGTTTTCGACCGTTCCCTTCACGCCCGTCGTAATCCGTGCCGCCCGCGAAGGAATAACCTCCCCAAAGGCTTGACGCATGAGTGTGCGGAATTCGTCACAATCGTTAATCTTGAACCAAGGTTGAACGGTCGAGCCGTCCCATCCCAGCGTCCACCTGTCCGCGCGCTCCCGGGCAATGCCGACGAATGGCCGCCCGATCCGGCCGCACTCCTGGCGATAAGAGGCAAGACCATTCGTTGGCGGCCTGCGCCGCATGTGCGCCGGACGAGGTCGGGAACGGTCAACGAAAAATAAGTTTTCCATAGAGCACCTCACCCGATAATTCGAATGATACCTTGATAACCGGCACCACCGCCACCGCCGGAACGCGGCGCGTTATTACCGGGACGCCCGCCGGCACCACCGCCACAGCCGCCACCACCGCCGTATGCCGTCGCAGAACCGCCGCCGTTACCCGCAGATGAAGGATCGCCGCCCATGCCTCCCGCGCCGCCGCCTCCGTAAATCGAATCACCGCCTCGCTGTCCATTTTCGCCATACTGACCGAAATTGTCTACGACCGGGCCGCCGTTGCCGCCGTATGCGTAACCGCCGCCGGGGAAAGCAACATCGAAGCCGGTGACGGCCCCTCCGAAATTCCCGGCTGACAGTGTGGTCGTGCCGTCGCTGAACGTGACAGCCGATGCGCCGAAGTCGGAAGTCCATGCGTCGCCCGCGTTGATGAATTTCCTGACCATCCCGGACGATCCAGCACGGCCCCCGGCTCCCCCACGAGTAGCCTGAATCGTGTCGCCAGAATAACCCTGGCCATTCCCACCGCCGCCACCAGCCTCTCCTTTCCCCGTCACCCATATCGTGTAATATTTCGACCTCGGTGCTGTCCAGGTCCCCGACGCCGTGATCCATGTCTCTGGCTGACTGTCGAGGTCGGGGAGGCAGTTCTGATTTCCAGAATATTCCGGCGTTTTCCACGGGCTCACGCGGCACGTGGTTCCGTCGTAATCAATGAGCCAGTTTAAAATGCGCTTACCGCCTGACGTGTACCGGGCGAATTTTGTCTCGTCGTAGGTTCCGGGATCATCGGTGAGCGTCGGCGTGAGATATGAGGCAGAACCGCCCGCTTCAAGGTAGATATACCACCGACCGACGGAGGCAGGCACAAGCACCGTCTCCGCCTTGATTGTGTAGAGTACCCCGTTGACATCGATCGGACCGGAGATGAGAGCCGTGACCTGACCGGATCCGCCCTCGACGATTGAGGCGTCCATGCCGATCCGAGCAGATACCATGCAGGTGTTTTGACGCTGATAACCGGTTGAGACTGGCCCGGGTGTTAAATCCGGGTTATTGATTATTTCGAGTTCGTTGGCCATTATCGCTTCCCTCCCGGCGTTTTAATGGATTTCAGGGCCGCCTCGATCCGCTGCGAGGTCTCGGAATATTTCTCGGAAAATTCCGCTTCCAGCTCGTCGGCCGCCGTTGTAAAATCTTCGTATCGTTTCCGGGCTGCGTCAAATTCCGCGAGGTGTTCCTCACGCAGTGCCGTAAGCGCCGCGTTAAAGCGCTGTTCGCAAGAGGAATGATTCGCAGCAAAAGCGGCAGCGTCTTCACGAAGCATCCGAACCTTGCGAGCGAAGGGGTCATGCACCGAGGCCTCGTCAGGATATTGCTTTTTGATCTCGTCGAGTTTCCCCAGCGCCCCGGGTATCTGTCCCGCAAGGTTGATTGCAGCGTTGGCCGCCTGTAACATATCCTTGCGGATCACCCGAAGCGGCGCGAATGCATCGGCAGCGGTTCGTGATTTTTGCACGGCATCCCGGACGCCCTCGGCTGATCGGTTATCAACCGCCGCCCTGATGGCATTTCGATTTTGGTAAATTTCGCCATGCCTTTTTTGAAGTGCCAACTCTTCGTCGTTGAGCCGCCGGATTTCCTCAAGCGCGAGCGCGTTGGTCTCCACGTCGATTTCCCGGAACAGATCTGAGTTAAGGTCTGGTGTGTTGGCTTGTGTCGCAAAAATTGGTTGTGCAATTTGTGTTGTCATCATTTCCCCCTTTTGGATTGAATTTTTTGAAAATAGGTTTGAAACTTCTCCGCCGCCATATCGTCCGGGCGAGCGTATCCCGGGAGCGCCAGCAGCGCAAACCGATCACCTCCCCGCTGGCGTGCCTCCGCCCGGTCGAGAGCCGCACGCATAAACCAGCCGTGAAAAATTATTTCGCGTGTTTCTGCCGGCGAAAACCGATGCCAGGGTGTCACATCGCCGATCATCATCGACCGCCGCCCTCAACGATCTCGGTAACGCTGCCCGCGAACACTACGCCGCCGACCTTAACGGTCTTACTCGGTTTCGGTGCGCCGGGTGCCTGTGCGCCGGGTGCCGATGGTGCTCCGACGTTGAGTAGCGCCCTGCGCTGGTGGTGCTCCTTCGAAGCGAGCCGCTTGTAGGGATTTGATGTCGGCGCCTTAATCGGGATAACAGCGGACGGTGCGGTTTTTCTGGACGGCCCCTTCCCGAAAACGCGCTCTGATTCACGCGGCGTTAAGACCGCTTGCGGTTCGGGAAGACCAAGAATT
>CAZPZJ010000193.1:3083-6885 GCA_964591055.1 uncultured Leptospiraceae bacterium | reverse complement strand
ACCTGGGGGCCGTCACGCTGTTGCAGGTTTTCGGCTGGCTGATAAGCCTCCGGCGCAACAACGTCACGATCGCCGACAGCCTCTGGGGAGCGGGATTTGTGCTGATCGCCTGGCTGACGTTCCTGCAGGCAGACGGTTTCGAGGGGCGGAAGATTCTGATCGCGGCCGCGGTCACCATCTGGGGGCTGAGGCTTTTCATCCATATTACCAGACGCGGAATCGGCAAGGGTGAAGACCCCCGTTACGGGGAGTGGAGAAAGCGGTTCGGGGCGCGCTTTCCTCTCGTAAGCCTGTTCCGCGTGTTTCTGGTCCAGGCCCTGTTCATGTGGCTGATTTCACTGTCGCTCCAGGCGGCCCAGATGGCCCCCTTGCCCGACCACTTCACCGCCTTCGACATCGCGGGGATGCTGATATGGCTTGCGGGAATCACCATCGAAGCCTTTGCCGACTACCAGCTCTCGCGCTTTCTCGCCGATCCCGCCAATCGGGGAAGGGTGATGCGCTACAGGCTCTGGAAGTACAGCAGGCATCCCAACTACTTCGGCGAGACCATGATCTGGTGGGGCATCTACCTCGTCTCGTGTTCGACACAATACGGGATTTTCACGGTAATAAGCCCGATCCTGATTACCTACACGCTGCTCAAACTCACGGGGGTGACGCTGATGGAGGAGACGATCTTCAAGGGCAATGCCGAGTACGAGGAGTACAGGAAGGTCACCAGCTCCTTTATACCCTGGTTCCCCGGCAAGCAGCGTTAATAATCATTATATATTGTTTATACATTATTTATGTTGATTTATTTATGATTCTGCAATAGATTGGTTGAATGTTCAACCATTTACAGACGGGAGGCAACCATGTCCGGAAACGCATTCTGGAAGAAGAGCTACGATGAGGGCCTGTATGATCTCGATCCCCTGCTGTGGGAATCCGACCTGATCACCGTGTTTGACCGCACGTTCAGGGATTTCCCGGACAAAACCGCCCTCGCCTTTATGGGCGTCCACATCAGCTACCGGGAGCTGGACGAGTACTCCAACATCTTCGCAAACATGCTCATCGCACAGGGCCTTGTGAAGGGCGACGTCGTGGGCGTCAACCTCCCCAACATTCCCGAATACATCATCGCCTACCTCGGGATACTCAAGGCTGGGTGCGCGGTGTCGGGCGTCTCTCCTCTGCTCTCTCCGGGCGAGATGAAGGAACAGCTGCTCGACTCGGAGGCAAAGGCGCTCGTGACCCTTGACGCGATTTACGAAAAGCACCTCTCGAACATCGCATCCGACCTGCCCGGGCTCACCCTGATCGTCGCGACCGGCATCGGCGCCTTCCTGCCGGCGCTGAAAAACTTTATCGGCAGGCTTGTGAAAAAAATCCCCTCGGGCAGGGTCTCTCCCCTGCCGGGCAAAACAACGCTCATGTTCATGAACATCCTCAAGTCCGGAAGGTATCCCTCCTCCCGCCCCGCCATCAGCCTCGCGCCCTGCGACCTCGCCTATCTCCAGTACACCGGAGGCACCACCGGCGCGCCCAAGGGGGCGATGATCACCCACCGCAACGCGCTTGCCGACATCATCATTGTGCAGAGGTGGCTGCAATTCGAGCGGGGTGCGCACAACGCGCTTTCGGCGTTCCCGCTGTTCCACATCGCGGGCCTGTTCACCAGCTCAGTGTTCATCTATTCGGGGCTCACGCAGATACTCGTCCCCAACCCGCGCAACTCCGACCACATTTGCGGCGAGCTGAAGAAGTACCGCCCCTACTTCACCGCGAACGTGCCGTCGCTGTACCACCTGCTCATGCAGAACCCCAGGTTCAAAACGCTTGACCACTCGGGCCTCAAGGTGTGCATCTCCGCGGCCGCGTCCTACCCGGAGGATTCGCAGCGGCAGCTCGAGGACGTGATTGGGAAGGGCAAGCTGCTCGAGGCCTACGGCATGACCGAGACCTCCCCCCTCACGGCGATGAATCCCACCAGGGGGCGCAAGAAGCTCGGCACCATCGGGCTCCCCCTTCTGAACACCGACATCAGGCTTGTCGATCCGACCACCGGAAGCGTTGTTGGCGTCGGCGAGCCGGGAGAGATTTGCGTGAAGGGCCCGCAGGTGATGACGGGCTACTACCGCAGGCCGGACGAAACGGCGATCGCGATTGACGCCGACGGCTACCTGCACACGGGAGACGTCGCCGTCCAGGACGAAGACGGGTATCTCCGGATCGTGGACCGCACCAAGGACATGATCAACGTAAGCGGGTTCAAGGTATTTTCAAAGAAGATCGAGGAGATACTCACCGCACATCCCGCCGTGGAGCTGATCGCCACCATCGGGGTGCCGGACCCGAAGAAGCCCGGCTCGGAGATGGTGAGGGCGTACGCGATTCTCTTCAGCGAATACAGGGAAAGCGATCCGGGCGAGATGAAACAGAGCATCCTCTCCTTCGCGCGGGAAAAGCTGTCACCCTACGAGGTGCCCGGTGACATCGAGTTCCGCGACGAACTGCCGCTCACCAACGTCGGGAAGCTCGACAAAAAGCAGCTGCGCAGGGAGGCGATGGGAGGCTAGGAGCGGTCCGCGGCTTCAGTCCGGCGCACGCGGCGCGACAGGAAGCTTCCGCCCGCAAGCAGCGCGGCCGAAACCGCAAACACCGCAACCATCATCCCGTCCCTCCCGGAGAGCTTCAGCGCGAGGGCGAGCGCTCCCGATCCGAGCACCGAGGCCACCGCACCTCCCGCGGTGAGGCGCAGCCGCTTTGAAAAAAAACCCATGATCACCGGCACAAGAAACGCGGCCGAGTACACAGTGTACGCCAGCAGCAGCGAGCTGACAATTCCCTTTACCCGGAGGGCGATCGCGATCGACAGTACGCCGGTGAAGACAATGACGACGCGGGAGAGGCGCAGGACCGACCGCTCGTCCATGGCGCCGCCGCGAAGGGGATTGACGACATCGGCGCTGATCATGGTGCTCACGGTCATCAGGCAGGTGTCGGCCGACGACATGAGCGCCGCGAGGAACGCCGCCACCACCAGGCCGCCCAGTCCCGCCGGCGCCACGCGCAGCAGGAGCGAGGGCAGCGCGCTTTCGGGAGGGGTCCCCGGCGCAAGCACCCGCGCGCACATGCCGAGAAACACGACCGCGAACGCGACAGGGACCAGCGCACCCGCCGATACAAGGAGGACCCGGCGCGCGCTTTCAGGGCTCTTCGCACAGAAGAGCCGGGAATAGATGTCGGGCCCAATAAGGTACACCGACCCGACGAAAAGGAGATACATCCCGATATCGACCCAGCCGAAGGATTGCGTCACGGGAAATGAAAGGTGGCCGGGAGGAAGCGCCGAAGAGAGCGCGTCCCACCCGCCCGCGGCCCGGCAGCCCAGCACGGCGCACGCCGCGATGCCGACGGCGATGAGGACGAACTGGAACGCGTCAGTTTTCAGGATGGAGTACTGCCCGCCCATCGCCGTGTAGGCGGTGAACACAATTCCCGTGAGCACAATGAGCGCCTCGATCCGTCCGGGCCAGAGCACCGCGAGCACCTTTCCCACCGCCACAATCTGCCCGGCGATCACGCCCAACCACGACAGCGAGATGACGATGGACGCCGTGATTTTGATCCACCGCCCGCCGTACTGCCGCTCCAGCATCTCCGGAAGCGTGTAGACGCCGTACGACCGAATCTTCCGCGCAAAGCTCAGTGCGAGAAGCGCAAGCCCCGCCGCCCCCGCCAGAAGCCACCACGCTGCGGTCCACCCCCTGCTGTACCCGAGGCCCGCAAGCCCCAGCGTGCTCGATCCCCC
>CAZPZJ010000193.1:0-2983 GCA_964591055.1 uncultured Leptospiraceae bacterium | reverse complement strand
TAATTGCCCCGCGTCGAGTTGCGCGCAAAGGCGTCGGCGAGCCAGGTAAGCGTCACCCCCGCCGACTGCGCCCGGAAGGAGATATCCGCCCCCGCCGACAAAACCCGCCTGCCGGTGCCGGAAACCTCCTCACCGTCAAGCTCGCGGTTGAACGCCTTCATCCATGACACCGACGGGCCGAATCTCACCGCGTCAAAGAACAGCCAGCCCGCCACCGCCTGAAGGTGCATCTCGTCGCCCGGCCTGACGCCGGTATCGCCGTTCTCGAACCGGTAATGGTATTTCGCCGCGAAGTCCACGGTGAGCTGTGAAATGGATTTGTGGACGTAGACAAGCGGGCGGAGATCGTACTGGCCTGAGCCGTAATTGACGGCGCTGTCGGCGTCGAACTCGCCGCTGGGAAATTTCACAAAGAGCATGGGAAGCACATCCAGGCACCCTATTGGCAGAAAAAATCCCGCGCCCGCGGTGATATCCCCGATGCCGAACGAGCCATCGCCGGCGGAATTCACGTACACGCCGCCCACGGGCAGCAGCGCAGTCACGACCAGCCCGGAATGATACAGAGCGAGGCGGAAAATCCCCTCGGTTTTCGTGTATCCGTAGTGGTCGCTCACCCTCTCCCCGTTAGTATCCACGAGCTCGTCCGCGCGGTACCATGAAAAGTAGTTGAGCAGGTACAGCCCGTCCGGTGCTCTGACCCCGTCATAGAAGTTCACGGCGCCCAGGCGGTTCATCCCCGGGCACATAAGCACGGCGGCGCAGGCGAGCATGAAACAGATTTTCTTCATCGGCATCCCCCACACGCCCAAGCAGGCGCGATACATCATGTTGCGAGGAGATATCGTGAGAGGGAATAATTGTCAACCATAAATATCATCATGGTTGACAATTGTTCTCAGGGATTCCAACAGGATGCTTTTACGGAAGGATCGACACATCGCCGGAGATGATTTCATGCACAATTCCCTCATCATCCCGGAGCAGGAGCACGCCATTCGCGTCTATGTCGATTACCGTGCCGGACTGCCGCGCCCCGAACGCGCTCACCTGCACACGCTGCCCCAGAAAGCCGGACTCGGCGATAAGTTTTTCCCTGATGGCGGGAAAACCACTCGCACAGAAAAGCCTGTAATTCCTTTCAAAACGCTTCAGGAATTCACGCACTACGCGGGCGCGCCTGACGGTTGTCCCCGCAGCCGCGGCAAACGAAGTGGCGATGGAACGGATTTCTTCGGGCATGTCATCCACGGCGGCGTGCACATTAACGCCGACTCCTATCACGATGTAGTTGACCGCGTCGATCTCGGCGCTCATCTCCGTGAGGATGCCGGCGAGCTTTTTACCGCCGGAAAGCAGGTCATTGGGCCATTTGATGGTGAGAGATATTTCACCGAGATGCTTCAGCGCCTCCGCCAGCGCCAGCGCCGTCACCAGTGTGACGGACGACGCCCGCCGCGGGTCCATCGCCGGGCGCAGCACCATCGACAGGTAGACGCCCGATCCCTTCGGCGATGACCATCTCCTGCCCAGCCTGCCCCGCCCCCCGGTCTGCGATTCCGCGATCACGAGCGCGCCTTCGGCGCATCCCTTCTCCGCGCATTCGATCGCGCGGCTGTTTGTGGAATCGGTTTCATCGAAGAAGAGTATTTCACCTCTTCCGAACACCTCAGTTTCAAGGCCGGATCGGATCTCCGCGGGAGTGACGACATCAGGCTCACCCACGAGGCGGTACCCCTTCCTGGGGCAGGACTCGATCGCGTATCCCTGCTCCCGGAGCGCGTTGACGGCCTTCCATATCGCGGTGCGGGAAATGTTCATTGCGTTGCCGATCTCCCCGCCGGATACCCACGCTCCCCCCGCCTCTTTCAACGCTCTGAGGATGTCCTCCCTTGTCGACATGGCACAATCCCGCTTCGATGTGGAATGTGGAACCGATACAACCCGGAAGCCGCGCCTGTGCGACCGCCGCGTCACACGATGCGGAACTCGGAGAGAAACATCAAGAAAATTATAATTCCATGCCTGCGACAACCGGGAGGAAATTCTGTTTTGGAGCATATAATGGGATTTCATTGAACGCAGGACCACAGGGAAGAATCCCCCCCGCCGTGTGCTCCCGCCATTACGGGCAGAGGCACACGCGGAAAGAATGCAAGTTATTTATGCAGGTTCCAGTTGCCGCCGCCCGTTGAGCTGCTCCCGCTTCCCCACGGACCGCTCAAATTGGCGCAGTTGGGTGAAATCCGCCAGGTTCCCCTGCCACCCGCAACGGGCCCCTCGTACCAGGTATAGCGGACGACATTGCCGTTCCGTACACCCCTGATTGTACCCCTCTGCCATGTACCAGTAACCTTGTTCTCGCTCTGCTGGAGATTCACAGGACCCCAGTCGCTCTGGTATGTCCCATCTATGGAGCAATCCGCCTGCCCATGGATAGGCCGTGTGTCAAAGAAGAACCAGAGGCCCGCCACTGCAAGAAACACAACGATAATTTTTACACGCATACACTCCTCCTTTACGCGGTAATTAAAACCGCTCCGTTAGCTCCTCTCCCTATCAAATCAGCAACGAAACAGTGCTGTTGATTATAACGGAGCGGGTGATGCACATTAATGTCCGGAAATCTCCATATAAAACGCTGTTTCCTCTTCAATGAACAATCTCCGGAAAATAACCAAGTGAGAGTAATTCAACATACTATTTTTCCACATCGATGATCGCGAACAAACTTAGGGGATGCGCACCAGTTAGTAAATACCACAAATCATACTTAATTTGTACTTGCCCTGATTGAATGATTGATTTATATCATCACAGGATGACGAACACGGGAGTGTTTCCGTGATAATAACCGATATTTCAACAGCAACCTGGACAAAAATTAATGACTTTTTGCTGTCACTCAGCTCGGAAAAAAGCATCAGTGGACTGGTCTCTACGCTTTTAAGGGAGATTCACCTGCTGGTCCCGTTCGGGAACT
>CAZPZJ010000192.1:4245-6887 GCA_964591055.1 uncultured Leptospiraceae bacterium | reverse complement strand
CTCCTTCCGGCGAGCAGCCATGAGACGAGCATGCGGTCGAAGCCGTACAGGACAAGCCACTTGGGCCCGCCTGCCGCTCCCGCAACCATGCGGATGCTTTGGGGGCTGAGCCCGCCGTCGCGTATGACGCCGAGCGCGCGCTGGCCCGCGTATATGGCGATGTCGCCGTACTTTGACCTGGACAGGGTTTTCATGGGCATTGATCCTCAACGGAATGGAGGATACTCAATCGCGGCGATTTGTCAAGTTCTTCGAACAGCGTGCGCAGCACGGGCCTATTATGGATGGAAGCGCTTCTAAAGAATGGCGATCTTCTCTATTTCCATCTTGAACTGCTCGACGGCGACGATGCCCCCCGAAAGGGCGAGCATGAGTCCGGTAATCCGCTTCTGTTCGTCGATCGGCGGAACGGGGACAGGAAGCGACAGGAGCGCTTCGCGCGACAGGTCCGTCCTTCCCGGGCTGACGACGCGGGACATGACGCCCAGGTGGTAGTAGAAGTGGAGGATGTTGAGAAGGTAGAAGGGCTCGCAGACGCACGCGTCGGCGCGTATCCTCGCCATCCCGGGGCCGAGCGCGCACGGATCGCTGAACACTGGATAGATGGCGGAACTCCCCGCGTCGCTGTCCGCGGTGACTACCAGGATATCGGCTCCCGCGACCTCAAGCGCTTCCTGCCCTTTGAGCGCCGAGACGGGAACACGCAGGCAGCCGCTTCCGTTGAAACGGAGGTTTTTCACGCAGCCCGGCGCCGCCGCCGCAACGCTTTCAGCGGGCCCCGCCGCGGCCGTCACGGGGAGGTCGTTGCGGCCGAACGCGATGCCGTCCGGTGTTTCCGCCGCCTCCCTGAGTGGGATGGATCTCCACGCGGATTCCACTGCAATCTCTCCGTGTTCTATTGCTGACCAGGCGAAGCCCAGGAAGTCCTTCATCGCCATTATCTTGTATCCCCTGATTGCCAGAAGAAGCGCGTCGGCGGAATTAATCGCCTCCCCGGCGGGGCGCATAAGGACGCCTGCAGTACCGGTCGCGGTTTTGTTGATCATGATGCCCCTTCCCCCCGGATGTGAATGGTTTTGACAAGCATGATGATTATTGTGCGCAGGACAAGGATTTTTTATGGGAATTATGTGTTGACATTTCGGGTATGAAATCCGAGTAGGAAACATACCATTGTCGAAACAAAACCCTGATGGCCATGCGGAAATCATCGAACAGGGCGTTCTTGCGCCTTCACTTTATTGCACTGACGGTCATGGCGGCGCTGCTGTCATTGAACGCGGAATCATGGGCCGCCGATCCGGCGGGCTCGACGAGGTTCGGCGTTGTCGCAGGATACCATCAGCCTGTCGGTTATTTCGATTCCTATCTATCGCAGGGGTACAGCGCGGGAGTGATCGTTCTGTATCCGCTTTTCCCCTTTCCCCTGATTGCAGAGCTGTGCCTGGATTTCTCCCGTTTTGAAATGGATGAAAGCCCGAATTCAAAGCTCGACATTTACTCGCTGCGCGCGGGAGGGCGCTACCAGCATCGCCTTCACCGTTTTTTTCAGCCCTATGGGGGGGCCCATCTCCGGGCCTCGTTGGTGAACTTCGCCGCCGACAGGACAGGAGAGGAGGAAACGACTTTCAAGCCGGCAGTCGTTGTCACGGCGGGCCTCTGCTTTGAGCTGGCGCTGGGATTCAACCTGGATGTCGGAGTGGAATATGCCGCGATGCCGCTTTCGGGAGAGGTGTTCCAGTCCGCGGGGATTACGGCGGCGGTCACCTTCAACTACGGTGCGTTTGTGCGCGGACCGGTTTCCCGCGAGGACGGATACGGCGCCGACCACTCCGTCAGGGAACTGCTTGAGCGGGCGCGCGCGGCGATGGCGGATAAAAACACGGCGCTGGCGAAAGCGCCGCTAAGCAGGGTGCTGGAGATCGACGCCGGCAATGAGGATGCGCGCGACCTGAAGGCGAAGATAGAAGGCGCCGAACGCTCGTTCGGAGAGGCGCGCAAACTCATCGAATCCCGGAAGATGGCGGAAGCGATTCCCGGCCTTGCAGAGGCGGCGCTCTTCATGCGCGAGGGCGAGGTGGAGCTGGCGCGCGTCCGGAATTTGATGCGCAGGGACATTCCGACGCTGGAGAGCGCGGGAATCGCCTGTTATGAAAAAAAGCAGTACCGTGATTGTATTAATCTGATGAAGAAGATTTTATTGATTGACCCCGACAACCGAAAGGCTAAACTCTACCTTCCAAGGGCCGAGCGGCGCCACCGCGCGATTGAAACCCTGAAATAACAACACAGAGAGAGCCGGTTTCAGGCCTGCTACGCGGACAACGATCGGATGAGCGTCAAGTATAAACTGATTATTTCCACGGTGCTGATCATTCTGCTGTCCTCCGTTCCGCTCAGCGTTTTTGTTCTGAAAAGGCAGGAGCGGGACACGGTCCGCAATATCGTCCATGCCGGTGAAATTACCGCACGACTTCTGGCCCAGTCAACGCTGAATATTCTCATGATGAACGGCGGCGCGATTGAGCCGTCTCGCATCGACGCCCGCGAAATGATTGCCATGCTTGCGCCTCTGCGCCGCGAGGGACTTGTCTACGCCGAGTCGGTGCTTCTTTCGTCTGAACAGGAGAGAAACGGCGTCG
>CAZPZJ010000192.1:0-4145 GCA_964591055.1 uncultured Leptospiraceae bacterium | reverse complement strand
CTTGTCTACGCCGAGTCGGTGCTTCTTTCGTCTGAACAGGAGAGAAACGGCGTCGTGCTTGCCTGGCATGCCGCGGATCCCGGGCGCTTTGCCGCGATCGGCGGAGGAATGAAGCACCCGCACGCCCTGGTGGAGAATCTGAAGAAGGTCGACGGCTCGCGGGAAATTGCCATGTCCGATATGCCGGGCATGTACTACGAGATTGTCGCGACAGGAGCCCTTCCCGGGAGGGTGCCGTTCTGCCTGGGCAGGATAGTGTACTCCAAGGAACTGATTCTCGCCCCTCTCCGCCGCACCAGGCGCTACATCTACCTCATCATCGCCCTGACGGTAGTCGTTTTGTCCTCAGCCGGATTTGTCGTGTCACGGATTTTCGCAAGCCCCATTGAGCAGCTCACGAACGCCGCTAAAATCATGGAGTCGGGTAATCTCAAAAGCCCGGTTATCATGAAGAGAAGGGATGAAATGGGAAGGCTTGCCAGTTCGTTCAACCGGATGGCCAGAATGCTTGCTGACAAAATCGACGAGCTTGAAACCAAAAACATAGAGCTCCGCCGCCTGGACGCGCTCAAGGACGAGTTTCTCGCAAACACCTCACATGAGCTTCGCACTCCCATCAGCGGGATTGTGGGCATCGCAGAATCGATGCTGGAAGGCGTCGCGGGGCCGGTTACGGATGAAGCCGCACACAATCTCAGGCTGATTTCCACAAGCGGCCGGCGGCTCTCAAACCTTGTCAACGACATCCTGGACATGCAGCGGCTGAAAAGCAGTGATATCAGCCTTGCGCTCAAACCGGTCAACATCGGCACGGTCGCGTCAACAGCAACGGCGATCATCGCACCGCTCGCCGCGTCCCGGAAGCTCGGGCTGAAAACCATCATTCCCGGGGGAATGCCGCCCGTTATGGCCGACGAGGACAGGCTTCAGCAGGTTCTCATCAATCTCCTGGGAAATGCGGTGAAGTTCACGTACGAGGGCGAGGTGGTGTTGAGCGCGGAGACCGGCCCGGCATTTCCCGGGCAGGCGGTTGTCCGCGTGAGCGACACAGGCGTGGGGATTCCCGGCGACAGGATCAATGGAATCTTCGACTCCTTTGTCCAGGCCGACGGATCACTGGACCGGGCCTTCGGGGGCGTGGGGCTGGGGCTTCCCATCTCGAAAAAGCTGGTTGAGCTGCATGGCGGACGAATCTGGGCGAAGTCGGATCCCGGCATGGGCTCGGTGTTCAGCTTCACGCTGCCGCTCGCGCCGCAGGATGCGGTGGGGCCGGTGGCGCGAATGGTGGAACCGGAACATGCGGCGCTGCCGTCGACGGAGCACGCGCGTCATCGTATGCCGTCCCGCTCACCGGCGAAAGGCGCTGATGCCGCGCCGAAGATCCTGGTGGTTGACGACGAGCCCGTCAACCTCCAGGTTCTGATCAATCACCTTTCAATCGCGGGGTACGCAGTGGAGACCGCGACAGACGGGCCCGCGGCGCTGTCGCGCATCGAGATTGCCGGCGCGCCCGACCTTGTGCTGCTCGATGTCATGATGCCGGGTATGAACGGTTACGACGTGTGCAACGTGCTTCGCGAACGTTTCTCGCCCTATGATCTGCCCGTCGTCATGCTCACCGCGAAGGGGGGGCCGCTTGACGCCGTGGCCGGGCTTGACGCCGGGGCCAACGATTATATCGCGAAACCCTTTGACCGCCGGGAACTGCTGGCGAGGGTGAGGAATTTCATCGCCCTCAAGCAGGGTGTCGAATACCAGAGGCAGCTTGCGGCGATTCTGAGCGAGCTTTCGATCGCGGCCGAAATCCAGGAGTCCATTCTCCCGGAGCGTGTGCCCGCGATCCCCGGCGTTTCCATGAGCGCTGTCTACCGTCCGGCAAAGGTGGTGGGCGGGGATTTTTACGATTTCCACGAGGTGTCGGACAAAAAAATCGGCGTGCTCATCGGGGACGTGTCGGGGCACGGAATCCCCGCCGCGCTGATAAGCTCAATGTTCAAGATGGCCTTCATGGTGTACCGGGACAATCCCGAGCCCGCCTCCGTCCTCGGCAGGATTGCGGCGTTGCTGCAGGGATATCTGAAGAGGCAGTTCGTCACGGCAAGCTACATGATGATCAACCTGGCCCGCATGAAGCTGGTTTTGGCAAACGCGGGGCACTGGCCGCAGCTGTTGTGGCGCGGGAAGCGGGGAGGGGATATGGTGGAGCTTTACGCGCGGGGCCGCGCCATCGGCGTCGCCAGGGAGGATGTGTTCCGGCAGAGAGAGTACGACATCCAGAGCGGCGACCGCATAGTGATGTTCACCGACGGGCTGGTGGAGTGCATGGATCGGGACGGAAGGCTTTTTGGAGAAGAGCGGCTGCGCGCCGGCATCATGAACTCAGACGAACTTGCCGCGCAGCAGCTCTGTGAAAAGCTGATCATCATGGCCGAGTCATGGAGCGGAATCGCGCCGGGCGGGGGATTCGAGGACGACGTGTGCGTGGTGTGCGTGGATGTGCTCTGACGGGCCGGATCGGGTGATCCGCTATTTGGATGGCCCGGCTACGCAGCGGACGTACATGGTGTATGATTTCTTGAATTGCCCCACGGTGCCGTTGTTGAAGTTGATCGACCATGCATTATTGGTATCGTGGTAGCTGGTTGTCGATGTCCAGTATTGCACGTAGAAGTCAAGATCGGCGTACTGCGTGTTTGGGAATGCGGATGTATTGATTGATGGTTTTTTCTGATACTTGTAATCCGAGATGCTCTGCAACTCCTTCGCGCTCGGAAGACGCCAGTTGGAGTATCCCCGGTAGCGCCGGCGCTTCAACCCGTTGCACGCGTCAATGGCCGCTGTCCACGCAAAGGTATCTTCGCGGTTGATTTCAGAGCAGTTGCTGTCGGAAATGAGTCCCTTGGCGGTGTCCATGCTGCATCTGGTCCACACGAGGCCTGTGGTGTTATCTGTGACGATGCCATGGGTGTGGTTAATTGTGTAGCTCATCCCTGCGAAGAGGGTCCCGGCCGCGCCTGTGATCATTATCAGAAAAAACAGCTTTTTCATTATATTCGATCTCAACAATGGTTAATCAGGTCCACGAACGCAGCGAACGTAACAGTATTCATCGGGATCTGTGTAGTTGCCATGCAGCCTTAGCACATTCTGGGTGTCCTGAACGTTAAACTCGCACCCCCAGGGAAAATCCCATACAAGGAAAAAACCGGTGCTCGATGTCCAGTACATGCTGGCGTTATATGATGTAGGTTGTTCGATGTAATCATCAAGCAGTTTAGAAAATGATCCTGTGAAGTGAGGTAGATTCGGGAAGGCTGACGAATCGATGCCGTACTTGCTGCCGGAATGGGGCACGACAATGGTAAATATTTCGGTGGCGTCGGGAAGCCGCCAGTCGTCAAACCCGGCGAAAGCAAGGTTTGCGCAGAACGATTTCGCATCTGTCCATGAAATTTGATCAGCATTTATTACGTTTGCGCAGTTGTCATCAGTGTCAACCGTTCCTCCCGATCGCATGGTGCACTTGGTCCATATCAGGCCTGTGACCGAATCTTTCACGATGTCATCACTGTCTTTTATGTTATCGTACACTTCAAACCTGATTGCGTTCGGTACATTGATGTACGCCCCATCGTCACCATCGCGGTATACCGTACTCTGTCCCGTGTCTGAAATGTTGAAATAAAGGTTGGTGTCGCGGTCCGAGTACACCGTCTCCAGCCAGGCCCAGTCTGCTTCATCACGCATCAATCCGGCGATGTTGTCATCCCAGCAGGATGCGGTCATTGCCGCCAGGGCGCAGGCCATGACCGTAAGAATCGTCTTCGCCGCGAACCTTCCGGGCAGACCTCCGGCGAATGTCGAAATGCCTGCTGCCAGATGCTGAATGCTCATAACAGGTTCACTATACAGTGTGCGCTTGAACGGGCAATATTATTTTTAACCTCTGTGGGCTTTTTTGAGCGAGAAAATGCGATAACGATTATATTGTGATGTTCATAATAATATTTATGTCTGATTCGTGGTGTTGCTGAGATGAAAAGCGGTCCGGACGGTTTTCAGCAGGCGCTGTCAAGCTCGTTGAGAACAATGTCGAAATGCGCCGATCGTTCATCGAAAAGCCTGGTTTTCTCCGCGAGCTCGTC
>CAZPZJ010000191.1:0-7020 GCA_964591055.1 uncultured Leptospiraceae bacterium | reverse complement strand
AAGTTCGCGGTGGTTTCCGGCGGGCCGGGCACCGGCAAAACCACCACGGTGGTCAGAATTCTCGCGCTGATCGCGGGGATTGGCATTGCCGGCGGGAA
This sequence comes from uncultured Leptospiraceae bacterium, assembly GCA_964591055.1. Classification (GTDB taxonomy): domain Bacteria; phylum Spirochaetota; class UBA4802; order UBA4802; family JAGODF01; genus CAZPZJ01. Next base: position 6,922 of record CAZPZJ010000191.1, on the reverse strand, counting down.
GACCCCGCGCATCGCCCTGGCCGCGCCCACGGGGAAAGCCGCCGCCCGTCTCAGGGAGTCGGTCGCGGGCGCGCTGGAGAGGCTTGATCCGCCGCCCGCCACCAGAGATCTGATTCCGACCGAAGCGTTCACCCTGCACCGGCTTCTCGGTTCGATCCCGGGTTCGCCGTATTTCAGGCACCACGCGAAGAGAAAGCTGCCGCATGACCTTGTCGTCGTCGATGAATCCTCCATGGCCGACATGGCGCTGATGGCCAAGCTTGTGGACGCGCTGCGTGATGACGCCGCGCTCATCATCGTCGGGGACCGGGACCAGCTCTCGTCGGTTGAGGCGGGGGCGGTGCTCGGAGATATCTGCGATACCGGCGCGCGCCACGCTTGGTCGCGCGGCTTTGCAATCGACGCCGGAATCGCGGATCGAGCCGGGGGGACAGACTGCGTGATTGCCGATGCCGCGCCGCCCCTGGCTGATACGGTGGTCGTGCTGGACCGCAACTACCGGTTCAGCGACTCAAGCGGGATCGGCGCGCTCCGGGCGGCGGTCAGGGACGGAAACCACGAACTGGCGCTGGACATCCTCACCTCGCGGAGGTATGACGATATCTTCCTGCACGATCCGCACGGGGAGGTGAAGTTCGAGGATTTCGTGGCGCAGAGGATCAGGGACGGGTTCGGGGCGCTGATGGTGCCGTCCGCACCGGAAAAGGCGCTTGAGTCGCTCGCTTCATTCTGTGTGCTCTGCGCGCACAGGAAGGGTCCCTGCGGCTCCGAGCACGTCAACCGAATCGCCATGCAGGAGGCGCGTGGCGGCGCTCCACTGCGGCGGGGGGAGTGGTACCACGGGCAGCCGCTGATCGTGACCCGCAACAGTTACGCGCTGCGGCTCTTCAACGGCGATGTGGGAGTGGTGAGCGGTGACGGGAAGCAGAGGGCGTTCTTTCCGTCACCGGATGGAGGCGTGAGGGGCGTTTCGCCGTCGCGCCTGCCCGAATGTGAGCCAGCATACGCCATCACCGTGCACCGAAGCCAGGGGTCGGAGTACGACCGGGTGCTTGTGGTGCTGCCCGGGCAGGCATCGAAGGTGCTCACCCGCGAGCTCCTCTACACCGCCGTCACACGCGCAAGATCGAAGGTGGAGCTGTGGGGATCGCCCGATATCATACGGGAAACGGTGCGGGCCTCCATTGAAAGGCGCTCCGGGCTCAGGGACGCGCTATGGGCCGCAGAGGCTGAATGAGGGGTGAGATGCGGAGGGTGTGGCGCCGGGGAGAAGCGGCGCGCGGTCAGAGGGACGGATCGTCAACGGCCTCACGGATCGCCTGGTCGATCATCCAGAGCTTGCCGTGGCCGTAGGTGGTGCCGATCACGCGCCCTTTCACGCCTATCAGGACGTATGCCGGCACGTCGCTGATGGCGAACATTTCGCATACGCTTCCGGACATGTCGACCACGACGGGATTGCTGATGCCCGCCTCGCTGACCTGCCTTTCCACCGAACCGACATCTGTTCCGTCAGCCCGCAGCACTATGATGACGCTGAATACATGTTCGGGGTGGCGAAGGCTCACCCACCGGGCGTCCTGGACGGCCGTTCTGACCTCCCCGGGCATGGCTCCGCTGAAGCACAGAAGAACCACGCGCCCGTCGGCCGGGGACGGATCGAGCGGGCCTGAAACATTTATCCATACCGCGTCAGCGGGCAGATCGGATGACCTGATTCCCATTTACTTTCACCCCGTTGGGTGTGATTATATCAGCCGCGACAATAATTGCAACCAAAATGCGCTTCCGGAAAATGGTAAAACTGTAAAATCCCGACGCAGAGATATGCATCCTGCCATTTTTATGACATATTAATTTGAAAGCACGCCATTTGTGGCCGGAAATCAGGTAAAATCAGGATTGCAAAAATTGTGTGCGGGTGGAACATGATTGCCGGAGACGTATACAAATGAAACTCCCGGGAGGAAAGCATGAATCTCAATCATCCTGAAGCCACTGCGAAGGCGATGTCGATTCTGAGAAGCGGCGACAACTTTCAGTGGTTCGTTATCCCGCTGCTGGCGCTTGTGGTGTACGTATACTTCAATGAGATATCGAAAAAGAACTGGAAAGGGATTGCAGCAGGATTGTCGCTGTACATGGTGCACTGGTTTGTCGAGATCGTGAATGCGCTTATCCAGCGCTTTTCAGGGCACGCGCTGTGGACGGTTCCCGAGGGGACCGCGTTTCTGATTCTCGTGGGCGTCGGCATTGAGCTCAGTTTGATGTTTTCGATATCGGGCCTGATTTTCAGCAAGGTGCTGCCGGAGGACCCGAAGGCGAAGATACTCGGGATAAACAACAGGCTTTTCATCGCCATCCTCAACGCGGCGTTCTATTCCATCTTTGAGATATTTCTCGTCAAGACGCCGGCATTCGTCTGGGTGTATCCCTGGTGGGGATGCATAACAGTGTTCATCACGGTGTACATCCCGTTCTGGGTGGTGTCGATGTATTCCTACGACTGGAAGCCCGCGACCCAGAAGAAGGTGATCGGGGCCATGTGTGCGGTCAATGCGCTGATGCTCATCGTGTTCGCGGGAATTCTGAAGTGGATTTAAGGGGATCCCGGATCGGGCGTCGCCATGAATGAACGCAGCGATTCCCTGAGGGAGTCGGGCAGACGGGAGGGCTCTGCGCGCCGGTAATCGTAGTACACCAGCGCCGACCTCCCGGTGGCGGCGTAACCCGCCGCATCGCTTTTCAGGGTATAGCATACGACAAAGCTTGACGCGCCTACCGACGTGACGGCCGCACCCACCAGAACGCGGTCGGGGAAGCTGAGAGGCTTCAGGTATCGGCATGACGATTCCGCCATGATGGGACCGGTTTCTCCGGATTTCACCGCGTCCATGATGCCCAGTCGGGCGTAGAGCTCGAAGCGGGCGGTTTCAAAATAGCGGTAGTACACGGCGTTGTTGACGTGCCCGAACGCGTCCATATCGCTCCACCTCACGTCGATCTGCACGACGACAGGACACTCCTCAATGGCGAGATGCTGATAGGCGCTTTCCTTATTCACATTCGGGATGATACCATTGTGCTCACGGCGGTCAACATAAAAACAGGCCATATGAAAGTCTCGCCCGGCGGCTTTTTTTCTTGATTAATAAGCCCCGGGCGGTAGCGTGCCCTTGCTCCGTCCGAAAGAAACGGTATATTAATAGGTAAGGGGATGTTGACCGGCAATGGCACAGAGAAAATCATACCTTGCATACGAATTTACCGGCGTGGTTCCTCTCACGGCCGCGTTTCACAGGCACGGCATAGAGTTCGGGATTCTTGACACTCCAGTGACCGAGGAGCTGTTTCAGGCCGAAACCGACCTTTTGAACAGGGAGCAGGACACGGTCCGCATCGGTCATTGCGCGCGTGACGGCAAAACGCTTTTCTTCGCGGAGTTCGGCATGAAAATCACGGAAAGCGCCCGCTCGTTCATCACCTTCATCTATGATCGCCCTCCCGCGTTGGCCGAGCTTCACGAGGCATTGCTCGACATCGAGCCGCTGACCATTCAGCGGCTCAAACAGATTCAGGGCGATTCCGGAAATCCGCCAGTAGAGCACTGATATGCGTGGGCGGGGAATTTTCACGGCGCGTGCGGGGCGATACGATGGCGCTTGAGCATTTCGACAGGATGAGGGTGCTCGATCTGCTGCGGAAGGCTGAAGGCCCCGTGTACGAGGCCTCCCTGCTCAGGGAGCTCACCGGCATGGCCTCGCTTCCCGCAGACCAGGCCGGGCTTTTCAGGCTGCACTTTTCGCTGTACTATCTCCTGTACACCATGAAAAGCGACCTTGCCGGGGAGGGGCTCTTTCTTCACCTCGACCCCATGCGGATCAGCCTCGACGACATTCCCGGCCCGGGGCTCTGCGCGCATTTTAACGCGGAGAAAGGGCGCTTCTGCCGCAAGCTGACGGGCGGGGGCACATACTGCGCGGTCCACGCGATCGTGTACCGCAACAACCTGCGATCAGTGCGCTACGATCCGCTCCTTGAGTTCTACTCCAACCCGGACAATATCTCGTTCGGCGAGAGCGACCTGCTGCGCAGGCTGCTTGACGGCTTTGTCATCTACGCGTTCAGGAGAGGGGAGATACAGGAATCGCTGCGCTTTTTTGACCTGGTAAATCCCACCTGCGCAATGGTGAGGAAAAGGTACTACGAGCTTGCAAAGCGCTACCATCCCGACGTTTCGGGCGGCGACGATATGATGAAGAAGCTGAACCGCTGCTACCGGGTGCTGCGCGAGGTGTTTGTCATCTGAAGGCCTCTCCGCGTGCGCCGTGCTCAGTTGTAGCCGTCCCTGTCCTTGACGCCGACCCACTCCCCGCCGTTGGTGTCGGAAATGCCGGCGCCCCATCTGCCGACGATCTGCAGGGTGTTGTCGTTCCGGTGTATGTCGAAGTACCCGCGCCCCCACAGCCCTTCGGGCTGCTTCCACGTGAAATTGAGCCTCCTGTCGGTCACCACGCCCTGGATGCTGCCGCTGTAGTTGCCGGTGTAGGTGCCGTTGACCTGCGAGCCGGTCTGTATCAGGTTTATGATGCCCCAGTTGGTGCGCCACCTGCCGGTGAAGCTGTCAGGCTGCGCGGTCGCGGCTGCGCACAGCAGAACGGTGAACAGGGGGGCGATGAGCTTGTGCATGGATCGTTGCCTCGGCAAAACGTGATGCGGGAAGCATACGATTCGGGAAGATGGAGGTCAATCACATTCCGGGGGAGGACGGCGAATGTTCCGCGAACGATGGTTCCACGTGTACGAAACGTGAGTGTGGATGGAAAGCCCGGCACGGATTGTGCCGTGCCGGGCTGAATGCTGACATGAAATGAGCGCGTCGTTTAGAACACGAACATGAAGCTGGATTGCACCTTCCAGTCGTCGCCTTCTTCCGAAGCGAGGTACTCGGTCTTGTGATACGCCACTTCCACGCCGAACTTGAAGTTGGCGCTCATGTACCACCAGAAGTTGCCCCAGGTCACGAAATTCTTGACTCGTGCCGTGGAAGCGATCACCGTGTCATCGTCGACGATCTCGCGGCCGTGCCCGAAGCTGAAGGTGAGCGGCACCTGGAACGGGCGCAGGTTGATCCACAGCTCTCCCCATCCACCCTGGCTCTTCACCGCTTCCATGTAGGCGTCGGTGGTGCCTCGGTTCATCATGGTGACTCCCTGCGCGATGCCGCCGAAGAAGGTGTCGATGTTCTCGCCCTGAAAGTAGTGGCCCTGCAGGCGGATGCATCCCATCAGGAACGACGCGAATCCCTGACCGTACCATGACTCGACCATTTCATCCGTATAATTCAGTGGATCTTTAGAAGTGTCGCTGTAGTTTACTGTAGAGTTTCCGGTCTGCAACGCGTGTATTTCACGCATGTACTGGCCCGATCCTCCAAGGATGAACACGAAATTCTGCGCCGGGCTGTACCTGAATGTCAGCCGCCCCTTGTAGGAGGGCTGCTCGCTCGCCTCTCCCACGCCCGAGCAGTCGAGCTGGTTGTCGGGCTGGGTGCTGCTGGATCGCGGGCCGGGATTGAAGATGTCGCCGCCGTCGCCGCCCTGCGCACGGGCGACTGAAAGGTCCAGCGTGACGTTGAACACGCTGCTTCCCACCGTCTGCCCCACGGCGATCTGCGGCTCCCTCATGAACAGGAGGCCGTTGGACGTGCAGGGCAGAAACGCCAGCATGTCCGGAAGGCAGAAGAGCGTGGTGCCCAGCATCCAGTCGTTGCCGGCCTTGAGGTAGGTCTTCGTGGGCCAGAGGAGCTCCACGTAGGCCAGGCGAAGCCGCATCTCTCCCTGGCGGATCGAGGCTCCGGCGTCGGGAAGCCCGCCCCAGAAATCGAACTCGACTTTCACGTGCGATTTCGCGCCGAGGACCTCAGGTCCGTTGATGTCGAAGCCGATGCGCGAAGTTCTTGCGGTCATGACGAGGGAGCCGTCCCTGTCGGTGACGGTCTTGTCCTCGGTGGTGTCGTCTGAATAGGCGAAAATCGGCGCATCGGCGTTGAACACCGCCGAATTGTTGTAGACGGTATCAAGCTTGATGAATCCGTACAGCTGCGCGCTCCACTGCTCGCCCTGGTAGATCATCATCCGTTCAGGCTGGGCCGGCCGGGTCTGCACCGTCTCCTGCGCGGGCGGCGCGGCGCTCTGAGCGAAAGCGGCCGGAAGTGCCGTGAAGAGCGCGATGAGAAGCGCAACAATTGCGACTGAAACTTGTTTCAACATCTGTTCCTCCTTGCGTTGGTCGTCTTTGTGTTTTTCCGTAATATGCCGGAATATCCCCGCCGCCGGTCAGCCGCTGTCTCAGGGTTAAAGCAACCTGCCGTAACTTTCGCTGGTGAACGTCCCGGTTGGTGACAGGAAAGGCTGAATCAGCCGGGCATTCGGGAAATATCCTTCGAGGATACGCGGTGGTGAAAAATAAATCAAGCGATTTATTGATTTATTATGTCTTTAAGTGCGTCTTCCAGCGCGGGGTATTGGAACGAAAAGCCGTTCCGCTCCAGCTTCGCGGGGGACACTCGCTGGCCGGTAAGTATTGCGCCCGCGAACTCGCCCAGCGCGATCCGGAGTGCGAACGCGGGTACGGCGAAGAGTGCGGGTTTTTTCAGGATGCGCGAGAGGGCTCCGGTGAGCTGACTGTTGGTGACAGGGGAGGGTGCGCACAGGTTTACGGGCCCTTTGATGGCGTCGTGCTCAACGATGAAGCGAAGCGCTCCCACCACATCGCGCACGTGCACCCAGGAGAACCACTGCATTCCACTACCCAGCCTTCCGCCGAGGAAGCGCCTGAACAGGGGCAGCATGACGCCCAGCGTGCCGCCGGTTTTGCCGAGCACAAGGCCGAAGCGCGTGAACACCACCCTGACGCCGTT
>CAZPZJ010000190.1:0-7072 GCA_964591055.1 uncultured Leptospiraceae bacterium | reverse complement strand
CACCTCTTCGTTGGACATGAACGGCCTGACCCTGCTCATGACCAGCGTCTTCAGAACATCGATGTTGATTTTTCTTAAAAGCCCGTTCCTGACGAGAATCTCGTCAATGACATCGTCGTTGACTTTGATGGAGTCGAACGGGGCGACATGAAGCAGCTTTAAAGCCCTGCGCATCGCCTCACCGCCTATAGGAGCGTTTGCGCCGATGACAAGCGCGTCCCTTATGGGGGGGATGGTGAATTCCCTCAGCCGCATTCTGACGATAAGTGAAGAATGTTCACCATAATTTTGAATGTAATCCATTACATTGCTTTAAATACAATATTTTTAATATTCCATTATGCAATCGCAATGTAAATGCGATTTATTAATAATCAAGTTGTTTTTATGCGCGCTCTGGAAAAACAACCCGACAGTCGTCTCACCCGGCAGGAAAGTGATTGCACGTCACGCGGGTCCCGCACTATTATGCCGGTGGAGCATCTTGTACGGACTGATCCAATGAATTGGACGATTCTCGCGCGGAGGGCGTTTGGCCATTGACTTCAACATGAAACGTTGGGCGTCTGAAACAATCGCCGGCCCCCGGAAATCCGCGCTTCCCCTCATGAACCTTCCCGGCGCGCAACTCACCGGTGCGAATGTGCGCGATATCGCCCTCAGTGCGGAATGCCAGCTTGAGTGCATGCAGGCGCTCGCGGCGCGCTTCCCGTCATCCGCCATCGTCACAATGATGGATCTCTCCATCGAAGCGGAGGCTTTCGGGTGCCGGGCAGTCTTCAACGATGAAGAAGTCCCTGTTATATCCGAGAGCATCGTGATCGATGACGACGCCGCACGCAGGCTTTCCGTTCCTCCTCCCGGCGCCGCACGCACCGCAGTAGCCATAGAAGTCGCGCACCTTGCCTCCTCGGCGATCAATGACAGGCCTGTTTTCGGCTGTGTGATAGGCCCCTTCTCTCTGGCCGGGAGGCTCTGCGGCATCGCCCCCCTCCTTTCGAAAATCAGGCGCAATCCCGCCATAATAGTGACGCTGCTTGATAAATGCGTCGATTTCCTCTCCGCCTACGCTAGCGCACTCAAGACGGCCGGACTCAACGGCATCATCATAGCCGAACCAGTCGCGGGGCTTCTCTCGCCGGCGCACTGCGACATGTTCTCTTCGCCACACGTGCGTCGGATTGTCGAATCGGTGCAGGATGACGGTTTTATAACGGTCCTCCACAATTGCGGCAACGTGTCAGTGCAGGTGCCCTCCATGCTTTCCACAGGAGCCATCGCCCTGCACGTCGGTAATTCAATCAGGATGATCGACGTGCTTGACCGGATTCCACCGCACGTGATCGCAATGGGCAACCTCAACCCGTCGGGCGCCCTGCTGACGGGCGCGCCTGTGTCCGTCAGGGAGGAAACGCTCGCGCTGCTCAAAGAAACCGCATCCAGCACCAACTTCATCCTTTCCTCAGGCTGCGACATGCCGTTCAGGACACCGATCGCCAATATCGACGCGCTGTTCGGAGCCCTGAGGGAGTATAACGGTGAGTGACCATGCCGAAAAAATGCGGGATGCCGGTGGAACGGTCCTTCAGCTCAGCATCCCGTCTCAAGTTAACATCGAACTGCCCGGTAGCGCGCCAAAGTCCATCAGCGTCACCCTCGCCGAAAGCATGCTTATGCGGCCGATCAAGTCGGTTTCCGGATTTCTCTTTCCGTGCGAGGGCCCGTTCGTGAGCTGCATCTGCTGTGCGCGAGACAAATGCGCCGGCAGGAGCGCGCCGTATGAGCGGCACCTGACCGCAGTCGCAAGTGACATGAAACGATAAAAGCACTTATGGAGGACGTATGGAACAGATGACACCCAGGGAGCGCGCTATTCTGACGCTTGAAGGGAAACCGGTCGACAGGGTGCCCTGCTTCTGCGCGATGGTGGAGAGCCGCACCGCGCACGAGATACTCGGAAAGCCGCCCGTTTCGTACGAGTTTTTAATCGGCAACCCCCTTTCGCGCCGTGCCATGGACCATCTCCCCGAACCGCTGACCCGTCCCTTCTCCCGCGCCATTCTCGCGCGGACATTGAACGCGCGCAACGTCGCCCAGGCGGTAAGCGGGTTCGACGCGATCTGGGCTTTCTTCGACGACTCATGGCGCGTCCTCGACTCGAAGACGCTTGCGCTCACCACGGGTTCCTTCTTTAAAATCGTTCCGGACGGATTCGGCAACATGACCTACATGTACCGCGAGCCCGGAATACATACAACGGAAGACTTCGATGCATGGCCCTATTGGCCCGACGCCGACGATGTGGGACAGCATACCTTCAGGTATTACAGGAAGTTCATCGCGAAGTACGGGGAGCGCGTCTGCGTCTGCGCCAACGGCTTCTTCGGGGGGCTCCACGAAAGCATGAACTGGACTTTCGGAATCGACAAGGCCCCGCTCTGGATACGCCGCCGGCCTGATTACGTGAAGCGTTTCCTGGACATGCTGGAAAAGGTCATGATGGCGGCCAACGGGGCGATGCTTGATGCGGGAGTCCCGGTGGTGCTGCAGACCGACGATTTCGCTTTCAAGACCGGCCCCTTCCTGAGTCCGAAGACCGTGGAGGAGGTGTTCGGTGAGAGATACCGCCGGATCATCAAATACGTCCATGACCGGGGCGCGAAGTACATCCTCCACTCGTGCGGTGACAACACCAGGCTCTTCGACACCTTCCTGTCGTGGGGAGTCGACGGCCTGCACGCCTACGAAACCACCTCGAACGTGGACATCTTCGCCGAAAAGCTGAACCACGGCGAAGACGTAACGATGATCGGGGGCGTGGGGATTGATTACCTCCTCACCGAACGATCCAGGGACGAGGAAATCGTTGACAGGGTGAAGGAGCTCATCGCCAGGCTCGGGCCGGGAGGACGCTTTATGGTTTCCCCGGTGCACAGCGAGGACAGCATGCCGGCGCGGAAACTCATGGTAATGCTCGATGCCGTGAAAAAATACGGAAGCTACCCCCTCGCCGTCGAATAAAAAAACTGTGGAGAGTGCGTCATGAAGGAAAGTCTGCTGGCTGTTCGAAACGCGGTCGTAGAGCTGAAGGACGATGAGATCACAACCCTTGTGCGCGCCTGCATTGACGACGGCGTCGCCCCCATCGACATCATCGAGCAGGCGCTCGGCGGAGGACTCGACGAGGTTGGCGCGAAATTCGAGTCCGGCGACTACTTCCTGTCGGAGCTCATCATCGCGGGCGAGATTGTCACCGAGGCGACGGACATTCTGCGGGAGAAACTCAATCCCGGCGACATGGGCAGGAAGGGTAAAGTGCTTCTCGCCACGGTCAAAGGGGACATCCATGACATCGGCAAGAAAATTGTCGGCATGATGCTGTCCGCGTCCGGCTACGGGATTGTCGATCTCGGCGTAGACGTACCCTCGGAAGCGATAGTCGAAGCAATCCGCTCCAACGGCATCCGGATGGTGGGCCTTTCGGCGCTGCTCACCACGATGGCGCCTTCGCTGAAAGAGGTCTCCGACCGTCTTGTGACGGCGGGGATCCGCGACTCCGTTAAAATCGCCATCGGCGGGGCCTGCTGCTCGGAGCACCTTGCGCGGGAGATGGGGGCCGATGCGTTCGGCGAATCTGCGGTCGCAGCGGTGGGGATATTTGACGGCTTCAGAAAATCGCTTGGAATGAACGGATAAGCTTGACACCATTACAGGGAGCCCGGTAATTTCCCGAGAGGCGCACACAATCGCGCTTCCGGGTCAGGAAAATACAACTGAAAACATGAACCCATTGAGCGCCATGAAACAAGCGACAAAAGTGATTTTCATTACGATCTGCGGATTGATCAATTTCATCTACCTGGTTGTCTCACCCTTCAAGGTGTTCGATTTTCTGATAGCCGGGAGTGAACCGCCTACCGGCGGCATGTCCCTGCCGGCGCACCTGCCGTTGACCCACATCGGGACCGGCGGGGCGATACTCGCCGCATCAGATTCGCTCTGGCTCCTTCCGCTCTACCTGCTCGCCGTATTTCTGGTATTCGGAGGTATGCTGTTCTTCATCAGCATGATTATCGAGATACCGTCGATGATCGCGAGGTTCTACATCGACAGGCTCGGGGATTATCTTTTCATCGACGTGATGAAAACAATCAGGTTTTTTGTCATGCTGCTCCTTCCGGTCGCATACTACGCGACGGTATTCGCGGGGGGAGGCGCAGGCAAATCGGACCTCATGAAGGACATGGTGCTCAACACAATGGCCCATACGGGGATCGTGCTGTTGATCATCACCGTTACCGCATTCAGGGAAGGAGTAACGTCGGGTGCTGAAGGCAGGTTCCGCGCATTGAAGATCGCCTACAACGTCTACGTGGCGATAATCCTGGTCGCGGTCACGTTCGTGATGTTCGCGGGTCCCTACCTGGCGTTCTACCACATCGAGACCGACCCGATCCGGGTGGGAGTCTTTCATGTCTTCCTGATATATTCACTGTATACCAACTACAGGTTTTACCGGGACAATAACATCATCAGGAGGATGGGAACATCCTGACATTCGGAATTGCAATCACACATCATTCCCGGACCGGCGGCGCCGCGTGAAAGAACAAATCCGCTTCAGACCGACCTGCGCGCATCGCCATCGCACTTAACGAACACCTGTCTTCGCACCAATGAGGTGATGTAATAGTCGTCCGTACGCGCCAGTCCACACTGTTCGCAGAGTGCGGAATACACGTTGTTCCAGTTGTCCCTGTTCATCTCTCCAAAGCGGACGAGCGGAAACCACACGATCCCCCAGAGCCCGAGTTTCGGCCTGCCCCAGTCAACCAGCAGGAATATGCCGTCCGGCTTCAGTACCCGGGCCGCCTCCCGTATGGCCTTCCTCCTTACTTCCGGAGGAGTTTCATGGATCGCCATTGACGTCATGACAAGGTCAAAATGACAGTCGAGAAAGGGAAGCTCGTCCATTGAATTTTTCCTGAAATCCAGCCCGCAGGGGAAATTTCCTGCAAACCTTTTCGCGTAGTTAAGCTGATCATCCGACAGGTCGATACCCGTTATTGATGCCGCATGATGCGCGCGCTCGGCAAGGGCAAAGCTCAGCGCGCCGGGGCCGCACCCCAGGTCGAGGGCCCGCATGCCGGGCCCCAGCGTTATGCCCCCGAGCCCCTTTCTGTAAAACCCGGGCCCCATCCCGAACAGCGCTGAAATCTTTTTATAATTCGCCCCGCCGAGCATGCCGCGAAATTCCCTGCCTTTATTTTCCATGTATAATCCCCTCTTTTTCATTACTAGTGTCCGAGCAGCGATCGTTCATACAAACGATATGTGAACAATCCTGTTATTGAAGCCGTTTCTGAACGCCGGTATCAATGCCAGCCACCTTAAATACCTCCAGCGCTCCCTGTGAAAATCGAAATAATTCCATTCCCCGATAAAACGGATGCGCTCATTCCAGGTTTCCATCTCCCCGCTGTCGCCGAGTCCCCATTTGAACTCAACCGCTTTTCCGGTCATCTTCACCGCATCATGATGCCGGCTCCGTCCGACAAGAAGGGGGGCGAGCATTTCGAAAAGCATCTCCCCGCCCCGGAACTCTTGCGAAATAATGTCAAAAAAGGGCCTCAGCTCACTTTCGCTGAAATACATCAGCAGACCCTCGGCGATTATGAGTACCGGCCTGTTTTTATCCCTGATCCCGGCCATCCATTCTCCGGTAAAAATTGAACACGGTATGAATAGGTTTCGCGGGCCTTCGCTGAAAAAGCGTTTTCTCAGATCGATTACACCCGGAAGATCCACGTCATACCACATGTAAATCCGCGCATCGTTCAGCCTTTCAAACCTTGTGTCAAGGCCCGCACCGAGATTGACTATGACAGCATCGCCGTTTTTCCCCAGAAATTCCCTGACAGCCGTATCCAGAATAAGCGTTCTGATTGACACGCCGGTCTGGCTCGCCCACGACTTTTCAAATTTCGAGAAGTCATAATCGATGCTGTTCGCTATTTCCACTGATTTTGCGTCCCCGATTATCGCGCCGTCTTTTCCCGTTTCAACGGCCTTTGCCCACAAGGGGATAAGCAATGTTTCAGGAACACCGGATATCTGATTCACATCTACTTTTTTCATGTTATAAAATCCTTTTATCGAATATGGTATTTAAAGCTTCCAGTTATGCGCCCTCTTCTGCTCGTTCCACATCCCCGAGTAGAAGCTCTTTTCGTCAGCGAGGAGCTCATTATGCGTCCCGCGCTCGACAATCTCCCCCCTGTTTAAAACGATTATCTGATCGGCACGCGTCACCGTGCTCAGCCTGTGCGCTATGATGACAAGCGTCCTTCCCTTCACCAGTTCTCCTATTGCCTCCTGAATGTAGAGCTCATTCTCGGGATCAAGTGAAGCCGTGGCCTCATCGAGAAGGACAATCGAAGCATTTTTAAGAATCGCGCGCGCAATGGATATCCTCTGCTTTTCGCCTCCGGAAAGGGTCGATCCACCTTCCCCCACCACGGTTTCATACCCTTCAGGGAGCTTAACGATAAACTCATGGCAGCGCGCCTTCTTCGCGGCCGCAATTATCTCCTCCATCGATGCGTCAGATTTCCCAACCCGTATATTGTTCAGGATGGTGTCATGAAACAGGTAGACGTCCTGAAAAACCATGCTTATGCGGCTCATCAGATCCTCGGCCTTAAAGCCGCCGAGCGGCACCCCGCCGATCCTAATTTCACCGCCGGACACATCCCAGAACCGGGCTATAAGCCGTGTTATCGTGGTTTTACCCGATCCCGAAGGCCCCACAAGCGCCGTCATCGTGTTCTCTTTCATGGTGAAGCTCACATTTTTCAGCACATCCGTTTCATAATAGTGGAATCTGACATCATCGAATTCAATATCACTCCCGCGGGATTCAGCGGGAACATCCGGCTCGGGAAGCGGTTTCGTATTGAATATCTCGCCGATCCTGGTTGCGGATATCGAGTAATAACTCAGTTCCGCAAAACCGATAAGCACTTTGACCAGCGGATCGTACATCCTGGTTCCGACGATGAGGAAGAAGAGA
>CAZPZJ010000189.1:0-7103 GCA_964591055.1 uncultured Leptospiraceae bacterium | reverse complement strand
GCGGATTGGCAGGCCGTTCAGGCGCGGCATGAATAAAAAAGATCTTTCCGAACGCGACATCTGCACAAAGTTCATTACACCCGCCCTTGAAAAAGGGGGGTGGGACACCGCCACCCAGGTGTTTGAGGAGTTCCCGCTCACAAAAGGAAGGGTCATCGTCCGGGGCCGCCTGCATACCCGCGCAAAGAACAGGCGCGCAGACTACGTGCTCTTCTACAAGCCCGGCATCCCCGTCGCGGTGATCGAGGCGAAAGACAACAACCATTCGATTGGCGATGGAATGCAGCAGGGGCTTGGCTACGCCGACATGCTGCGCGTTCCGTTTGTCTTCAGCTCGAACGGCGACGGTTTTCTCTTTCATAACGGCATTGCCGCCGACGGCCTCATCGAGCGGGAAATCGGCATGGATGAGTTCCCATCCCCCGACGCGCTCTGGAGGATGCTGTGCGAGCACGGGAACATCACCGCCGAGCAGGAATCGATCATCGCCGAGGATTACTACAGCGACGGAAGCGGCAAGACGCCGCGCTACTACCAGCTCATCGCGATTAATAAAACCATCGAGGCGATCGCAAGGGGCGAGAAGCGGATACTTCTCGTCATGGCGACGGGAACCGGCAAGACCTTCACCGCGTTCCAGATCATCTGGCGGCTCTGGAAAGCGCGCGCGAAAAAGCGAATTCTCTTTCTCGCCGACCGCAACATCCTCATCGACCAGACCATGACCAACGACTTCAAGCCGTTCGGCGCCGCGATGACCAAGATACAGAAACGGCAGGCGGACAAGTCGTATGAGATATACCTCTCGCTCTACCAGGCGGTGACGGGCACCGAGGAGGAGAAGAACATCTACAGGCAGTTCTCTCCCGACTTCTTCGACCTGGTGATCGTCGACGAGTGCCACAGGGGCAGCGCCGCCGAGGACTCCAACTGGCGGCAGATACTGGAATACTTCAGTTCCGCGACGCAGATAGGGCTTACCGCCACCCCGAAGGAAACAAAGGACGTTTCGAACATCGACTACTTCGGCGAGCCGGTCTACACCTACTCCCTGCGGCAGGGGATCGAGGACGGGTTTCTGGCCCCGTACAAGGTTGTGCGCATCGACATCGACAGGGACCTGACAGGATGGCGGCCCGACAAAGGCATGACCGACAGATACGGGAACGAGATCGAGGACCGCATCTACAACCAGAAGGACTTTGACCGCTCTCTGGTGCTCGAAAAGCGCACGGAGCTTGTGGCGAAAAAGATAACGGAATTCCTGAAGGCCACCGGCCGCTTTGACAAGACGATCGTCTTCTGTGACAACATAGACCACGCCGAGCGGATGCGGCAGGCGCTGGTCAACGAGAACGCCGACCTGGCAGCCGAAAACGCGAAGTACGTGATGCGGATTACCGGCGACAACGAGGAGGGAAAGACGGAGCTTGACAATTTCATCTTCCCCGAATCGAGATACCCTGTCATCGCGACGACCTCGAAGCTGATGTCGACAGGCGTGGACGCGCAGACCTGCAAGCTCATTGTGCTTGACCAGCGCATCCAGTCGATGACCGAGTTCAAGCAGATAATCGGCCGCGGGACGCGGATCAACGAGGACTACAACAAGTTCTACTTCACCATCATGGACTTCAAGAAGGCCACCGAGCTTTTCGCCGATCCCGGATTCGACGGCGACCCGGTGGCGGTCTACTCGCCGAAGCCGCACGAAACGCCGGTGCCGCCCGACGACGTCGAAAGCCCGGACGCCGAAGGAGGCGCGGAGCGCGTGGGTGATGCAAGCGGAGAGTGGATCTCCGCCGACGGAGGGGAAAGCGCCGACACGCGGAAAGTGAAAAAATATTACGTGTCGAACGTCGAAGTTTCCATCACCGCCGAGCGCGTGCAGTATTTCGACGCGCACGGCAAGCTCATCACTGAATCATTGAAGGACTACACCCGGAAGGCGATCGGGAGGGAGTTCTCCTCGCTCGACGAGTTCATGAGGAAGTGGAGCGGCGCGGAGAAAAAGCAGGCCGTCGTCGAGGAGCTTGAAAGCGCCGGCGTATTCCTCGACGCCCTCTCGGAAGAGATCGGCAGGGACCTCGACCCGTTCGATATCGTCTGCCACGTCGCCTGGGACAGGCCGCCGCTCACTCGCCGCGAGCGGGCTGAAAACGTCAGGAAGAAAGACTACTTCGCCAGATACGGCGAAACGGCGCGCAGGGTGCTCGACGCCCTGCTGGACAAGTACGCCGACGAGGGGATAGCGCACATAGAAGAAACGCGGATACTGACAATAAATCCCTTTACAGAATTCGGCACACCGGTAGAAATCATAAAAACGTTCGGCGGGATCGAGAAGTACGAGGAAGCCGTCCGCGAACTGGAACGCGCGATCTATCTTGCCTGATAACCGGAGTGACCGATGCCGTTAAGCACGCTGATCAAATCGATACAGGACATCATGCGCAAGGACGTGGGCGTCGACGGCGATGCGCAGCGCATCAGCCAGATGGTCTGGCTGCTCTTCCTGAAGATCTTCGACGACAGGGAGCAGGAGTGGGAAGTCACAACAAAGGGATACAAGTCCCCGATCGCCAAGCGCTTCCAGTGGAGAACCTGGGCGGCCAACCCCGAGGGCGACACCGGCAACGACCTGATCGACTTTGTGAACAACGAGCTCTTCCCCTACCTGAAAAAGCTCGCCACCACCGCCGGCGTCTCCGCGCACGGGATGGTCGTGGGAAGCGTCTTCGAAGACGCGTACAACTACATGAAGTCGGGCACGCTCCTGCGGCAGGTGATCAACGCGATCCAGGAGGACGTCGACTTCAACTCCTCGCAGGACCGGCACCTCTTTAACGACATCTACGAAAAGATACTCGGCGACCTGCAGTCCGCGGGCAACGCCGGAGAATACTACACGCCGCGCGCCGTGACGCAGTTCATGGTCGATATGATAGACCCGAAGCTCGGCGAAACGGTCCTCGACCCGGCGTGCGGCACCGGCGGGTTCCTGGTCAACTGCATCGAGCACCTGAAGAAGCAGGTAAAGACGGCGGACGATAACAGGCTCATGCAGGAGTGCATCAACGGGTTTGAGAAAAAGCCGCTGCCGCACATGCTCGCGATGACCAACATGATGCTCCACGGCATCGACGTGCCGACAAGGATCAAGCACGACAACACCCTTCGAAGGCCGCTCAAGGACTACGGCCCGAAAGACCGCGTCGACATCATCGTCACCAATCCCCCGTTCGGCGGAATGGAGGAGGACGGCATCGAGAAGAATTTCCCGAAGAAATACCAGACGCGCGAGACCGCCGACCTGTTCATGGCGCTGATCATGCACCTGTTGAAGCACGACACCGGCAGGGCCGCCGTGGTGCTCCCGGACGGCTTTCTCTTCGGCGAGGGCGTCAAGACGACGCTCAAGCGCGAGCTCCTCGAAGAGTTCAACCTGCACACGATTGTGCGCCTGCCCAACGGCGTGTTCAGCCCGTACACCGGCATCAAGACCAACATCCTCTTCATCGAGAAGGGCGGGCCGACAAAGCAGGTGTGGTTTTTTGAGCACCCGTACCCGGAGGGGTACAAATCGTATTCCCGCTCCAAGCCGCTGACGATCAGGGAATTCGACCTTGAAAAGAAGTGGTGGAGGAAGCGCGCGGAGAACGAGCACGCATGGAAGGCCGCGGCACGCGAAATAGAGGAGCGCAACTACAACCTCGACATGAAAAACCCGCACGTCGCCGACGTCGACCACGGCGACCCCGAAGAGCTGATGCGCGAGTACGGGGAGCTGGCACGCAGGCTTGAGGAAACGCGCGACGAGCTGAAGCGCGAACTGATGAACGCGCTGGGAGCCAACTGACGGCGCATGAGGTACGATCCGCAAAAACACCACCGCCGTTCGATCCGCCTGAAAGGATACGACTACGCCTCCGCCGGCGCGTATTTCATAACCATCTGCGCGCAGAACCGCGAACGGATGTTCGGCGCAGTCGACAAAGAGGGCATGCAGTTGAACGGAGCGGGCAGGATGGTGGAGAGATGGTGCCGCGAATTGCCGAACAAATTCCCCGGCATCATCGCCGACCGGCATGTCGTCATGCCGGACCATTTCCATTGCATCATCATATTGGGGGCCGGTACCACAGGGGCCGATTATATGGCAACCGGCAATATCGGAACCGACAAAATTGCGGCCGACCACATAGGGGCCGACCGATGTGTCGGCCCTGAATCTGCAGACCATTCAGGGCAGACACACAGGTCTGCCCAAACGGTGATGCAACAAAACCCCGGTGAATCAGGGAATCCCGGTATTCCGGGAATCATCCAGTGGTTCAAGACAATGACCACCAATGAATACATCCGCGGTGTCAGGAATGCGGGGTGGAGGCCGTTCGACCGGAGGCTGTGGCAGCGGAACTATTATGAGCACATCGTCAGGCAGGACGGCTCGATTGACCGCATCAGGAAGTACATTGACGACAACCCGGCCCGGTGGCACGCGAACGCCAATGACCTGCTCTCCGTCGAGGAGGTCGTCAGGCTCGCGGAGGAGGCCTGCGGCGCGGCCCTTTCTTCGCGGGAGGACCGCCATGCGTGAGTTGGATTTCCTCGCGCGGCATTTCGACATCGCCGTCGAATCGCCGGACAGCATTAAGAAACTGCGCGGGCTTATCCTTCAGCTCGCGGTCATGGGAAAGCTCGTGCCGCAGGACCCGAACGACGCGCCCGCGAGCGAGCTCCTAAAAGAGATCGAGGCAGAGAAGGCGCGCCTGACCAAAGAAGGTAAAATCAAAAATAATAAATCAACTGATGAAAACATAAAAATCATCCTTCCATGTGAATTACCTGATGGTTGGATTTGGGCTTCCCTTTTAGAACTTGGATTTTTCATAGGTGGAAAAACTCCAAGCACTAACAAATCACAATACTGGAATGGATCAATTCCCTGGGTCTCAGCCAAAGACATGAAATCATTGTATATTGATGATTCAGAAGATCATATTACCCAAGATGGATTGAACTCAGGACTAATATTAATTCCCCCAAAGTCTATATTGATGGTTGTGAGAAGTGGCATTCTTAGACGGACATTCCCGGTCGCAATAAATACTGTTCCCTGTACAATTAATCAGGATTTAAAGGCACTCCTTCCATTTATGAAAATATATTCCGATTATATTTTACTTATGCTTCGGGGATTTGAGAATTACATCTTAACAAAGCTTTCAAAAACCGGCATGACCGTTGAAAGTATTGTTTTTGATGAATTCATCAGACAGAAATTCCCCCTCCCGCCCCTCGCCGAGCAGAAACGGATCGTAGAAAAGATCGATCAGCTCATGGCGCTCTGCGACAAACTTGAGGCCGAAAAGGCCGCGCGCGACCGCAAGCGCGCCGCTCTCCACGCCGCCGCGATGAACCGACTCCTCGGCGCGCCCGACGGACAGGCGTTTGCCGCCTCGTGGAACTTCATCGCGCAACACTTCGGCGCGCTCTACTCGACCGCCGAAAATGTCGCCGATCTGAAAAAGGCGATCCTTCAGCTCGCGGTCATGGGAAAGCTCGTGCCGCAAAATCCGAACGACCAGCCCGCGAGCGAACTCCTCAAAGAGATCGAGGCCGAGAAGGCGCGCCTGGCCAGAGAAGGAAAGATCAAAAAGCAGGAGCCGCTGCCGCCTGTCAGGCCGGAGGAGATTCCGTTTGATCTGCCAAAGGGATGGGAGTGGGTGAGATTAGGGGATACTACTTCAAAAATAACAGACGGCGACCATAAAACACCACCACGCATAACCAAGGGTTATAGACTCTTATCAGCAAAAAACGTGCGCGATGGCTTTATAGATTATGACAACTGTGATTTCATTTCCAAAGAGCATTATTTAAATTCAAGGAAAAGATGCCATCCGGAAATTGGAGATTTACTCATTGTTTCTGTCGGGGGGACGATAGGTAGGACATCTTTAATTCAGAACGATTCAAACTTTGCCTTAGTTAGAAGTGTTGCATTAATCAAACCTCTTAAAATGAATTCGCAATACTTAAGACATGTCATGAATTCAGAATTATTACAAAGCACAATAAATACAAAAAAGAGAGGTGGGGCACAACCTTGCTTGTATTTATCTGAGATAGAATTATTTCTGACCCCCCTCCCTCCCCTCGCCGAGCAGAAACGGATCGTCGAAAAGATCGACCATCTCATGGCGCTCTGCGATTCGCTCGAACGGCAAATTGCCGGCTCAACCGAAAAGAAATCCTCCATCCTTGACGCGGTGCTCGCAACAATGTAGGGCCGGCGCGGATGGCTGTCACCCCGCCTCCACCGCACACGAGGCGCAAGTGCCGAAGCCGGACAGGACGTCCCGAAAAGCTTCGGCCGCTGCACTCCTCGTGATGACGGTGTTATTGGCCTGACCGACCGCACCGTCGCACGGACAGCGCCACTTCGCCTTTCCGAATCACGCCATCATTCCCGCACGCAGGCGCGAAAGCGATTTCGCGCCTGCGGTGTGCAACACCTTTCGCCATCAGCCATCTCCCTCCTTCGGGGGGAGACCGAGAGGGGGGGGGCATCAGACGCAGTGAAATTCTGCACTCAGCCAGGAAAGATTGCCACGCCCCTTCGGGGCTCGCAATGACGGTGTTATTGGCCGCCCGCCCGCACCGTCGCACGGGGAGCGCCCCTGTGAATCGCGCCCCCCGTGGGGGACGGGGGGAAACATGCCGCTCCTCACGCCTGCGGTGTGCAACACCTTTCGCCATCAGCCATCTCCCTCCTTCGGGGGGAGACCGAGAGGGGGGGGGCATCAGACGCAGTGAAATTCTGCACTCAGCCAGGAAAGATTGCCACGCCCCTTCGGGGCTCGCAATGACGGTGTTATTGGCCGCCCGCCCGCACCGTCGCACGGGGAGCGCCTCTCTGAATCACGCCCCCTCCGGGGGACGGGGGGGCAAGGTGCCGCCCGCCCGCACCGTCGCACGGGGAGCGCCTCTCTGAATCACGCCCCCTGTGGGGGACGGGGGGCAATGTACCGCGCCGCCCGCACCGTCGCACGGACAGCGCCTCTCTGAATCGCGCCCCCTGTGGGGGACGGGGGGCA
>CAZPZJ010000188.1:0-7113 GCA_964591055.1 uncultured Leptospiraceae bacterium | reverse complement strand
TCGGTCTGCAGGTAGGAAAGCGTCAGCGACGGAAAGTAGTCGCGCCATCGCTCCTGGACGGCGAGATCAAGGATGCCGGCCCGCGCCCTGACCGCGCGAAGCTCGAAGCTCGCGTTGATGGCGATGCCGAGCGCCTGTTCGAGATTGATTGCCCCTTCGGCGGCTGCGCGCGCCGGGGAGGCGCAGAGCGCTCCCTGAAGCAACAGCACCGGTACGATGAGGGGCGTGCGGCGATGGCGGCGGAGCTCATTCATGGCGGATAGCCGCCAGAATCTCCCGCGTGATGTCGGACGCGGCGCAGCGCGTGTTTTCCGGGGATGACAGGGAGCCGCGCGCCTCCCGGCGGGCTTCCCCGATCTTTTTCCCGCTCCTGTCGAAGAGCAGCACGGTCACGCTGCTGACGGTTTCCTGGTCCATTATCTCGCCCGTCGTTATCTCCCAGCACGAGCCCTGGAGGTACAGGTCCGCACCGGCGCTCCTGCACAGGCTTTCGATCGACGCCGCGTCGGGAGCGGCGGAAGGCTCGGAGGGGCAGCGCACCTCGACGCCGCGCCTGAAAAACTCGAATCCCAGCGCCTCGCGGATGTTTTTCGCAATAAAGGGATTGTAGTCGAATCCGCGCTTTTCGAACGGCCCGATCAGGACTGACGTTACGGGCGCAACCGGCCGGTTGATGTGATAATCCACCGACGCGCACGCGCCGCTGATCGCGATGAGGGCGCACAGCTTGAATGATCGTCGTTTCATTGTGTCATCTCCCGCTGGATAATCTCTATGGATGATGCCGGAATCCCCGCTGCGGCGCAGATGGCCCGCGCAACCCTGATCTCTTCCGCGGCCCTGTCGTTGAGCCCCATGCGGTGATAGAGCAGCGCGAGGCCGGCCCGGGCGTGCACCAGCGATTCCTGTTCGCGCAGCGCGGTCCTGTAGTGGCGCACCGCCTCGCTGAACGTCCCGCGTTTTTCGCAGATGAGGGCGATGAGGCTCCTCGCCTGGATGTGCCCCGAGCTCGATTCAAGGGCGCGGCGAAGGTGCTGTGCGGCCCTCTCCTCCCGATCGCCGGTGACGGTTTGATCCGGATCGGCCATCAGCGTCCGTGCGGTCCAGTAGAGCGCGTCGGCGTGGTGTTCGTGCTCCCCGGTGACGCGGTCAAGAAGCCTGAGCGCGCCGCTGAAGTCCTTCCGGTAGTAGCGGATCTTTGCCCGCATCAGGGTCGCGCCCGCCATGCCGGGATCGGCGTCGGCGGCCGCCCGAAAGAGCTCATCGGCAGCGTCGAGGTTCTCGCGGGCGTACTCGGCCATGCCCCGTGAAAAAAGATCTGCGGCGCCGCCCCCGCCGGAACATGAAAGCGGGAGCAGCGCGCACAGAACGAGAATGCACGGGAACAATGAACACAATGAAACATTCGGCGTCGTTATAACCGGGATTTCCATGTGATAGAAAATCTCCCTCAAGCAATGAAGTGGAGTGGAAGCAGGTCTCCGCATGTAGATACGATCTTGAAGTGAAAAGATTAAAAATTTTTACGCTGATTCGGAGAGAAATTGCGATGGAGCGGCGGGATTGAACGATTGCCGGGCGGGCGGGGAATGCCTGCCCGGCAATGTGCATAAGAGAGGGATGAGAAGCGCGCGTGAACGGGGCGTGATCGTCAAATCACCTACGCCACGCGCCCGTACGTCAGGCGGCTTTTTTCTCCTTGAGCTTCGGCGTGCCGATGAGTGCGGTGATGGCGAGCGCCACGGCCGCGATAATCAGCAGCAGCTTGATTCCGCCCGCGTACGATCCTGACGCGTCGTAAATCTTACCGAGCAGCACCGAGCCGATCGCGAGCCCCAGTATCTGGAAGAGCCCCGCGATGCCCACCAGCTTGCTGAAGTGCTCGATGCCGAACTTCTCGCCCAGAAACAGCGGGAAGAGCGTCGGGAACGATCCGAGGGCTATGCCGTAGAAGAGCACGAACGCCCAGACCAGCGCGCCGTTAGCCGCCAGGTAGAAGACCGTGCCCAGCCCGATGATGTGAAACACCCAGATCACCAGGAGCAGAAGCTTCTTTGACACCCTGTCGGCCAGCCCGCCGAACACCACGCGGCCTATCACGCTGGCGCCGAGCGTGAGGCTCCAGAACAGCCCCGCGCCGGCGACGCTCAGGCTGCCCAGCATCGCGATGGCGTGCTGCGTCATGCCGCCGAGGATCACGCTGTAAAGCGCCATAATGAGGCAGGTGAGGAAGAAGGCGAGCGTGCCGAACGCCTGGCCGACCGTGAAGTTGACGCCCGATGCCGCGCTCTGCGCCGCGCCTGACGCGGCGCTTTCTCCGTCAGGCACCAGTCCCATGTCCTGCGGCCTGTCCTTTATTATCAGAAGAATCGCCGGCACCACCAGTCCGAGCACGATGAGCCCCAGCACGCGGTAGGCCCACCGCCAGTCCATGGCGGCCACGACCTGGCTCGCGATGAACACCATCGCCATCCCGCCGACGCCCACGCCTGTCATGATGATGCCCATGGCGAGTCCGCGCTTTTTCACGAACCAGTACGAGATTGTGGTCTGCGAAGGCACAAGCCCCACCGACGCCAAGCCCACCGCGAGGTAGATGAACACCGCGTAGTACTGCCACAGATGCTGGATGGTGCTCAGCAGCAGAAGCCCGGTTCCCGTCAGCAGCGCGCCCGTGAGCTGCACCTTTTTGATCCCGAGTTTTGCCACCGCGATTCCCACCACCGGGCTCAGAAGGCCCACCAGCAGCGCGGCGATGGTGAAGCCCAGCGACACCTGCGTTTTCGTCCAGCCGAACGCCGCCTGGAGCGGCTCCAGGAACACCGAGACTGTATAGAATCCCGAACACAGACCGGCGAACAGAACGATGAACGTTGCGACGACAATCCACCATCCGTAGAAAATTTTACCTTCCCTGCCCATAGATCCAATCCCCTGTTGTTTTATTTAACGCATGTTAGCATGGTTTTTGTTTATTGATTATTTTCAAATAATGTCAATCATAAAAAGATTGAAAGCGGGATTGCATGATGATGCGAACTGTGTTGTACTGCGGGTGGCTTTTCAGATCCTTCCGGAGGCTGTGTGCGCTGCCGCCGCCTTTGCCCTTTTCAGCGTGTTATACACGGAGGAAGGCGACGGTCATGACCGTCGCCTTCCTCTCCCAAATACATGCAGCGCAGGATAGCGCCTTCGTCATTACATGAAGGATGCCGGGGTGACCGCCGTCCCGCCGCGGGAATTGCTCACTTCCCGATCGCCCTGTTCCACTCCTCCACCCTGCCGCCGAGCGAGGCGAAGAGCTCCGAGGTGTCGCCGCCGATGACGATTGACTCGATCACGTCTCCCTGCCTGATCGCGTTCACGGTGGTCATGTCGCTTTCGTCAACCACCGAGCCGAATACCGTGTGCTTGCCGTCAAGCCAGGGTGTGGGCACGTGCGTGATGAAGAACTGGCTGCCGTTGGTGCCGGGCCCGGCGTTCGCCATCGAGAGGATGCCGGGGCGGTCGTGCTTCAATGCCGGCGTGCATTCGTCCTCGAATTTGTATCCGGGCCCGCCCGTGCCGGTCCCGATGGGGCAGCCGCCCTGGATCATGAAGTTCGCGATGACCCTGTGGAACTTGAGCCCGTCGTAAAAGCCGTGCGCCGCCAGGTTGGAGAAGCTCGCAACCGTCACCGGTGCTGTATCGGCGAAGAGGTTGAGCCGGATGACCCCTTTATTCGTGGTTATCGTTGCAGTGAGATTATTCATGGAAGTTCCTTTAATTGAATTGAATTTGCGGCTATGATGGATGATACTGTGCGCCTGTCAACGCGGATTAGCGTAAACCACGCCGGATTTCAGGGAGCACGCATGTTCAGGGCGCTCATAATGTTCACCATCGCCGTTTTCACCGGCCTGCATGCGCCGCCCCATGCGGCCGGCGCGCCGGCCTTTTCCCACCGGGTGCATCCCTGCACGGGCGAGGTGAGCGCGCCTGAGCTGCGGGCAAGGGCCAATTCGGGAATTCAGTGCTGGATGGGCGCTCAGGGCCTTCACTTCGAGCACTGGCTGGACACGTACTGCGACGCCGGGCGGCATCTTTCCGTGCGGATGTCGGTGTCGGAGAGAACGATCACCGTGCGTGAAACATACACGGGAGGGGCCGTCCGATGCCGTTGCGTGTTCAAGATCGAGGGAGAGGTGCGGCGGCTGCGCCCGGGGCGTTACCGGCTGCGTGTGCTGTTCGACAACCGTCACGCGAACACGCGCTCCGTGATCGAGGAAGCGGAAATCCTGGCGCCGTGACGCGCCGGTAATAAATGGATTTACAAAAAACCGGCCCGGCCGCGATAATCCGGGCCGTCGCCGCCATGAGAGCGCGCACAACACGGCAGGGGAGGGCTTCACATGCTCCATTCGATCGATATCGCGGTGATCTTCGCGTACTTTGCGCTCACGCTGGCGCTGGGAGTGTACTTCTCGCGGCGCGCCGGGCGAAACACCGAGGAGTTCTTCCTCTCGGGCAGGAAGCTGCCCTGGTGGATCGCGGGCACCGCGATGGTCGCCACCACCTTCGCCGCCGACACGCCTCTCGCCGTCACCGAGCTGGTGGCCAGACACGGCATCGCCGGCAACTGGCTGTGGTGGAACATGGTGGCCGGCAGCGTGCTCACGGTTTTTTTCTTCGCGCGGCTGTGGCGCCGCTCCGGCGTACTCACCGACGTGGAGTTTGTGGAGCTCCGCTATTCCGGCCGCGAGGCGGCGTTTCTGCGCGGATTCAAGGCGGTGTACCTGGGCCTTTTCATGAACTGCGTCATCATGGGGTGGGTGAACGTCGCGATGGCGGAGATACTCACCCACATTTTCGGCGTACGCGAAGGCGTGCTGTGGTGGGTGATCGCCTGCATGACGGTCGTGGGCGTGTATTCGCTGCTCTCGGGCGCGTGGGGCATCGTCATGACCGATTTTGTGCAGTTCATCATCGCGATGTCGGGCTGCGTGGCGCTGGCGTTTGTCATACTGGGCCTGCCTGCGGTGGGCGGCGTACGCGGGCTTCAAAGCGCGCTGCCGGAGGCGACGTTCAGCTTCTTCCCGGCAATGGCATCGGCCGGGGGGGCGGCCGCCGGCGTGGTGGCGCTCTCGTTCGGGGCCTTTCTTGCGCACGTGGGAGTGCAGTGGTGGGCCTCCTGGTATCCGGGCGCGGAGCCGGGCGGGGGAGGTTACGTGGCGCAGCGGATGATGTCGGCGCGGGACGAGCGCCATTCTGTTCTCGCGGCGCTGTGGTTTTCCATCGCGAATTACGCGCTCAGGCCGTGGCCATGGATACTCGTGGCGCTGGCGTCGCTGGTGCTCTACCCGTCGCTTCCCCTTGACGCCCCGGCGGGCTCTTCTCCCCTGGGAGAGGCCACGCGCCGCACCGGGTTCATCTGGGCCATGCGCGACTATCTGTCCCCCGGGATGCTCGGGCTTCTGGTGGCGGCGTTTCTCGCGGCCTACATGTCCACGATTTCCACGCACCTCAACTGGGGGACCTCGTACCTGGTCAACGATTTCTACCGCCGTTTCGTGCGCCGCGGCGCGGGGGAGAAGCACTACGTGGCGGTGTCCCGGCTGGTGACGATGGCGCTGGTGGCGGTATCGAGCGCGCTCATCTTCTTCATCACGTCGATATCGGGGGCATGGCTTTTCATCATCGAGTGCGGCGCGGGTCTGGGGCTGGTGCTGATACTTCGCTGGTACTGGTGGCGCGTCAGCGCCTGGTCGGAGATTGCCGCCATGGTGACGCCGGCCCTGGCGTATCCGGCGGGAAGGATCCTGTTCGACGGCGCGTTTCCGGCGGGATTTTTCTTTACGGTCGCCGTGACCACCGCTGCGTGGATCGCCGCGACATGTATCTCCCGGCCCTGCGAGATGAACACACTCACGGCCTTTTATGAAAGGGTCCGCCCCGGTGGCCCGGGATGGGCCCCCGTGCGCTCGGCGATGGGCATTGAAGGCGTTCCGGAGCCGATCGCGCCGCTCGCGGTCGACTGGGCGCTGGGGATCGCGCTGGTGTACGGCTCGCTGTTCTGTATCGGCCGCCTGATCTTCGGAAACTATCTCCAGGGGCTTGTTCTCCTGGCGCTCTCCGCGGCGCTCTTTTTCGTCATCTCCCGCAGGCTTGCGAAAAGGATGGAAAGCGCTTGACGGATTTTCTTTTCGCAGTAATGTTTTCCGGCGGGGATTGCTTCTGGTCATGCCTTGCCGGTTAACGCCCTGTGTTCCCGCGGAACTATCCCGATGAATGGCATATCACTCTATATCATCCCGCCGGCGCTTTCTATTGCGGTGTGCGTCACTCTTGCCGTCATTGCGATCACGCATGGCAGGCTGAAGACTGAGAACATCCTGCTGTCGCTGGTGTGCGTCTGGTTTGCACTCCCGCCGATCGCGTTTGTCAGCCATCACCTCGTCGCCGACGTGGCCACCCTGCTGCGGATTGAAAGATCGGTCCACCTTTTCTACGTGTTCATTCCGACGGTCAACCTGGTGTTCTTTCACCACGTCATGAAGGTGAGGCGGAACTGGATTACGGCCGCCTCGCTCCTTATAAGCGCCGTCATCGCGGCGTTCACGCAGACCGACCTCTACTTCCACGGTTTTTACCGGTACGGCTGGGGCTACATTGCGAAGGGGGGGCCCGCCTTTCACGTGTTCAGCCTGCACAGCTTCGCCGCGCTGACGTACATCATCGTCTTCTTTTTAGTGAGGATGAGGCGCGAGGAAAATCCCGTCATGCGCACCAAGATCGGGTATCTGTTCTTCTCGTTCATCATCGTGGGGCTGCTCACCATGACCAACGTCCCGGCAATGAACGGCGTGGACATCTACCCTCTGGGCAATTTCAGCTTTATTCCGCTCGCCATACTGGCGTACGGCATTCTCAGATACAACCTGATGAACATCAGCAGCGTCCTGTATTTCAGCGCGTTCTGGCTGATCCTCTCTTCGCTCATCGTGATACCCAATATCGCGTTCTACCTGGTGTTGCGAAGGATTTTCCTCGCGATCCACCCGGCGGGACTGTTCGGCGTGTTCATCGTCTGGTTTTTCCTGAACTACTTCTACTTCAACAAAATCCAGCCCGTGA
>CAZPZJ010000187.1:5716-7167 GCA_964591055.1 uncultured Leptospiraceae bacterium | reverse complement strand
CCACGACAATCGTTTTACCGTCGTTGACCGTGACCTTGGTCTTGAAGTCCCTCCGGCCGAGCGTCGGCGGTATCACCTGGTTTCCCACCACCTGCGCTTCGCTTGTCACCGAGTTCACCTCGAGTGTAAGGTCCAGCGTGATCGCCTGCTTCTTGGTGATGTGCGGCTTCACCTTGAACTTGACGCCCACCGTTTTATACTCGTAGGTGTAAAACTGCGTCCCCGTGTCGCTGATCCTGTTATTGCTTACAACCGGCACGTCGGAACCCACGTTGATTTCCGACTCGTTGTTGTCGATGGCGAGCACCTGCGGCGTTGAAAGCACGTTGAAGTTGGAGTCGGTGCCCGACGCGTTGAGGAGCACGTAACCGAGTACCGACCGGTCGCTCAAATACCCGAGCTGAAAGCCGGTCGAAAGCGGAACCGCGAGCGATTTCCCCGAAAGCGACGAGGGGACGGTATAATCCGGCACGCTTCCCATGATGGACGACCCGCCGTAGAGATGGCTCCCCGTCTGGTTGCCGAGCATCCAGTCGATCCCGAACCCCCACCCGCTCTGCGCCGAAACTTCGACGATCAATGATTCTATGTACACCTGCTCGCGGACGATGTCGAGCTCCTGGACGATGCGCCTGATCTCGTTGTACTCTTCCGGGTTCGCAGTAACGATGAGCGAGTTGGTTTCCTTGTTCGCGATGATGGAAAGCTTGGACTTGCTGTCCTTTGCCGCCGGCTGCGCCGTCATCTGCTGCGTTTTGCCCTTCGTCTTGGGCGTTTTCACCGGCTGGGCCGGGGGCTGCTCAACCGGGCTGGTATCGATCTTCGCGGTTTCCGAAAAGGGGACGCGCGAGAGCACGTTCGCCAGATCCGTCGCGTCCGCGTGTTCAAGGTGGATCACGTTGATCCTGCCCCGCGGCTGTTTTTCCTTTTTTTCGTCCCCGCCCTTCCCGTCGTCATACGCTTCGTCGAACGTCCGGGCGAGCGTGATAAGCCCGTTGATCTCCGATCCCGGCCCGCGCAGAATCACCATGTTGTCGGGCTGGTACATCACCACGTCGGTATTGCGCGACTTGAGCGAGTTGAAGACCTTGCCCACTTCGTTGAGTTCAGCGTTTCTGAACTGGTAGAGGTAGGTGACGATGTCCTCCCCCCCCAGCGTCTTCTCGCCTTTTTTATCGATGATCACCTTTATGGTCTGCTTGACCGCATCCTGTATGGGAACGACTTTGATCAGCATCTCGGTCTCCACGACGGCCAGCCCCTTGACCTCAAGGATGGCCTTCATGATGTCGATGGCCCTGCCCACCGGAACTTTTCTGCTGGAGCTTATGCTGATCTTGCCCCTGACCTTGTCGTCCATGATGATGTTCTTGCCCGTAATCTGGCTCATCACGTTGAGGAACTCGGATATCTCGACGTTGTTGAAGTTGAGCAGGATGCTCTTCTGGCCT
>CAZPZJ010000187.1:2505-5616 GCA_964591055.1 uncultured Leptospiraceae bacterium | reverse complement strand
GGCCGTCAGTAACGCGAACGACGGAAGGAATGGCAAGCAGCGCACCCGCGAGAATCGTCATCGCGCAGAACCTTGCATACGGGCGTAAATCCTTCATCGAAAACCTCATGCGAAAAAGAGTAAAAGGGCTTGAGCGGCCGCAAACCGCGCACGGCTGAGATATTTTTGCTCCGGGTAGGATACAACAGCGGGATGTGATGTCAATTTCTTATTTTGGCGAGGCGCTTTTTTTGGGGGTTCGCCCCGGCGTTCGCAGTCAGCTTCCGACCACCACCCTGTCCTCTTCGCCGTCGGTGTTCATCAGCCGTACGCGCACCTTGTCTTTCACGGTTGTTTCGATCCGGTGGCCGCAATAGTCGGGCTGGATGGGAAGCTCCCTTCCTCCACGGTCAACCAGTGTGAAAAGCCGTATCGCGCGCGGCCTTCCAAAGCTTATCAGCGTATCAATCGCGGCCTTGGCCGTACGCCCGGTAAAGATCACATCGTCAACCAGCAGGATGGTGATGTCATTGATGTTGAAAGTGATCCTCGTCTCCTTGATGACGGGAAGCATGCCCCGGGTGGCGAGATCATCGCGGTAAAAGGTGATGTCGAGGATGCCATGTCTGATCTCAGCGCCCGAGAGCTCATCGATCTTCGAGCGCATGCGGTTGGCCAGCTCAACGCCCCTCGTCTGAACTCCCACGATCGCAAGCCGGTCAAGGTCGGGCTGCGATTTCACAATCGCCGCCGCGGTATCATCGATGATTTTCCGGATGTCGCTTCCGGTCAACAGCACCCTGTCGCTCATACTTCCTCCCTGATTTCCGCGTGGTATTCCTGTATGGGTTTCACGTGCAATTTTCCGTGTTTTTTCACTTCCAGAAGGCCCCGGATCGCCGCTTTCGCCGCGGGCAGCGTCGTCATGATCGGGATGCCGTACCTCACCGCGACCTGCCTGATGGTGAATGCGTCGTGCGTGGGTATTTTGCCCGTCGGCGTGTTGATGATCAGGCCGATCTGCTCATTTTTCACAAGATCCACGATGTTGGGCCTTCCCTCGTGCACCTTCCTTATTTTCTCGCACGGGATGCCGTGGTGCGCATAGTAATCCGCGGTGCCTTCCGTTGCAACCAGTTTTAGACCATTATTGTACAGCAGCCGGATTTCCTCAAGCAGTTCTTTTTTCGACCTTTCGTTGACGCTGATAAACACGGTCCCCCTGACCGGCAGCGTGAAGCCCGCGGCCATTTCAGCCTTGAAGAAGGCCTCCCCGAAATCCCGCGCGATTCCCATGACCTCGCCGGTGGAGCGCATCTCGGGGGTGAGCAGCGTGTCGACGCCGGGGAACTTGCTGAACGGCATCACCGCCTCCTTGACGCTGATGTACCGGGGAACCACCGTGCGACCGAGGCCGAACTCCGGAAGCTTCCTCCCCAGCATCAGGTTCACGGCGATTTTAGCCAGGGGAATCCCCGTAGCCTTCGAGACGAACGGCACCGTGCGTGACGCCCGAGGATTCACCTCGATCACGTAGAGATCCCCGCCCTTGATCGCGAACTGTATGTTGAGCAGGCCAATCACGTTAAGCTCAAGCGCAAGCGAGCGCGTCGTGTCGGAAATTGTCCTGATCATGTCGCCCGCGATCGAGATCGCCGGTATGACGCAGGCGGAATCCCCCGAATGCACGCCCGCCTCCTCGACGTGCTCCATGATCGCCCCGATGTACACGCTTTCGCCGTCGCAGAGCGCATCCACGTCGATTTCAACGGCGTCCTCGAGAAAGCGGTCCACCAGGATGGGGTGCTCCGGGGAGAGGCGGACAGCAGTCGCGATGTACTCCTCCAGGCTCGCGTCGTCGTATATGATCGACATCGCCCTGCCGCCCAGCACGTACGAGGGGCGCACCAGCACCGGATAGCCGATCCTGTTTGCAACGGCGAGCGCCTCGGCGCGGGTGAAGGCGATCCCGTTATCCGGCTGCAGCAGGCGAAGCTTCCTGACCACCTCGGCGAACCGCTCGCGGTCCTCGGCCCTGTCGATGGAGTCGGGCGAGGTCCCGATAATCCGCGCGCCGTTTTCCTCGAGCCGTCGCGCCAGCCGAAGCGGGGTTTGCCCGCCGAACTGCACGATCATGCCTTCCGGACGCTCGCGCTCATAGATGTGAAGAATGTCCTCAAGCGTCAGCGGCTCGAAGTAGAGCCTGTCGGAGGTATCGTAGTCGGTGGACACTGTTTCCGGGTTGGAGTTGACCATGATTGAATCGATGCCCAGGTCCCTGAGGGCGAACGAGGCGTGACAGCAGCAGTAATCGAACTCGATGCCCTGCCCTATCCTGTTGGGGCCGCCCCCGATGATCATGATCTTCTTCCTGTCAGAGGGCCTTGACTCGTCCTCGTCATCGTAGGACGAGTAATAGTAGGGAGTGAAAGCCTCGAACTCCCCGCCGCAGGTGTCCACCAGGCGGAACCCCGGCGCGATCGAATGGGTTTTCCGGAACTCGCGGACGGCCGATTCGCCTTCCCTGAGCGCCCTCGCGTATTCACGCTCGAAGTCCGGCCCCCTGCTCTTCAGCGAAACGAGCTCTTCCTCCCTCAACAGAAATCCGATCTGTATGTCCGAAAATCCGAGCCGCTTCATGCCGCGAACCCCGTCCACGGTGAGGCCGAACTCCGGCAGACGCTCGCGGAAGGCTTTCCCGGATTCGACAATCTCGCTGACCTGTGACAGAAACCACGGATCGATCGACGTAAGCTGGTAAATCCTTTCGACGCTCCAGCCAAACTCGAGCGCCTTGAGCAGGTGAAAAATCCTGTCCTCGCGCGGGGACACCAGCGCCTTCACGAGCATGTCGTCCCTGGAAGGACCGGGCACGCCGGCGTACCTGAATTCGAGGTCGAGGTTGCCATCACCGCCCAGCCCGTACCGGTCGATCTCGAGTGAGCGCACGGCTTTCTGGAACGCCTCCTTGAACGTGCGCCCTATGGCCATCGCCTCGCCCACGGACTTCATCTGGATGCCGAGCGTGGTGTCCGCCCCGGGGAATTTCTCGAACGCCCAGCGGGGGTGCTTCACCACCACGTAATCGATTGTCGGCTCGAAGCTGGCGGGCGTTTCCCTGGTGATGTCATT